>JAENZA010000008.1 GCA_016841485.1 Methanobacteriota archaeon | reverse complement strand
GCACCCGCAATCGCCGCACCGATGGCCCCCAGAAGACCCGGATCGGTGGCCGCCGTTTTTATATCCACATAGTAGGTGCTCTTCGCACCCGATGCGAGAGTAAAATCTCCGAAACGGATGGCTCCCGATTCAATGAGAAGCTCTTGTATATTTGTCACCATGGTACATCCTTGACTCCAATCAGATATCCGATTATATTTACGCCCCGATGTAGTAAAGGCGTAAGGATGAGGATCCAGAGCCCGATCAGGGGCGTGACCGTTGCAACGACCCAGTCCATGTTGAACAGGACAAGAAGGACGAACGCTCCCACGACGAGATCATACTGGTCGGCGATAAGCCACTGCTCACCACGTTTTTTGTTCAGCCGCCGCTTGAAAAAACTCTTTGCGAGATCCCCGAGAAGGGCCCCTGCTGCGAGGAGGACGACTGCAAGGGGGGTGAGATAATGCCACTCAAAGGCGGATTCCAGACCGATCTGAATGAACCCGATCACAACACCTGCCGCAATGCCACCAAAAAAACCCCGCCAGGTCTTTCCGTCACCAAATATTCTGCGACCGTCCGACCAGTTCCTGCCCCCGTCTATCGGCCGTCCTCCCCCGAACACCGCCGCAGACGAATTCGGAAGATAGGCCGGAACCATTATCCAGAATGCAATAGCAAGGGATATCAGAATCTCGGTTAACTGAATGGAATAAACCTCCAATATGCAGAGTATAGGGCCAAAGGAAAAGATTAAGGTATCGAATTATGGAGATAGTAGTAGATTTGTAGCAAAAAATAATTTTATTACACTGATGAGATAATGAAGAGATAATTACTGGACTTCTTTCAATACGTGATGAACCATGGTGATCAAGCAAACAAACGGCCTCTGCCCGGTCTGTGGTAAAGTCCTGCCTGCCGATATACTTGAAGATAACGGGCAGATCTTTATTGAGCGTACATGTCCGGAGCATGGTGTATTCAGGCACCTCTACTGGTCCGATGCAGAGATGTACAAAAAATTCGATCTCTTCGAAAGTATAGGGCACGGGATCGATAACCCGCAGTTTGAAGCAGCCGACGGATGCCCCCTCGACTGCGGCCTCTGCAGTAACCATAAGTCGGGGACGCTCCTTGCAAATATTGACCTGACCAACCGCTGCAACCTGGACTGTGATTTCTGCTTTGCCAATGCACGTGCCTGCGGGTACATCTATGAGCCCACCTTCGACGAGATCGTCGCCATGCTCCAGGTTCTGCGGGACCAGAAGCCGGTGCCGGTGCCGGCCGTCCAGTTTTCCGGTGGCGAACCGACGATGCGCGACGACCTCTTTGAGATCATCAGAAAGGCCAAAGAGATGGGCTTTGCCCAGGTCCAGATCGCAACGAACGGCATAAAACTCGCACAGGACCCCGCATATGCCAGGGAGATGGAGAAAGCAGGAACGAACACCGTCTATCTGCACTTTGACGGCGTCACCCGCGAAACAAATCCCCTGATAAAAATCAGCAAAAAAGCACTGGAGAACTGCCGCAGGGTCAACCTTGGGGTCGTCCTCGTCCCGACCGTCATCAACGGCCGCAATGATCATGAGGTAGGAGATATCATCCGGTTTGCAGCGGACAATATCAAGGTGGTCCGCGGTGTGAACTTCCAGCCGGTCGCCTTCACTGGCGCCGCAAGCGAGGATGATCTCGACCGCGAACGCGTCACCATCCCCGACCTGATGCAGCGCATCGAAGACCAGACGGATGGAGTGCTCAAAAAGGAATACTTCTATCCGGTCCCGTGCGTCATCCCGTTCTCGGATCTTGTCGAGACCTATACCGGCGCCCCACAGGTCAGATTTACCACCCACCAGCACTGCGGTGCGGCAACCTACGGGTTTGTCACCGACGAAGGACTCATCCCCATCAATGAGATGATCGATGTGGACGGATTTTTCCACGCCATCAACCTGATGACCGACAAACTGAATCACGATGATGGCTCGATCAACAAATACAAGACGCTCATCGAAGGGATAAACGACATGCGGGTCTCCCTGAAGAATGATAAAATGAGCAGCACGACGGTCTTCTGGAAGATCATCGCCCAGACACTGGTGAAACATGACTTCACCGCACTTCGCGACTTCCACTGGAACGCTCTGTTTATCGGGACCATGCATTTCATGGACAATTACAACTATGACACCGCCCGCGTCCAGCGGTGCTGCATCCACTATGCGACACCAAACGGGAAACTCATCCCGTTCTGCACCTATAACTCCGGACCGGTCTATCGTGAAAAGGTCTGGAAAGACTACGCACAACCCATCGTCCAGAAGGATCCAATCGTCGATCCGGACACGATCGACTGAACCATCTCCATCTCTCTTTTTTCGGCAGGTATCGGTTGATACATATTCATGCCGGTACAACCTCATTACAGGACCCTGCGGTCTGCAGGACAATTATCGGATGCAAGGAGAGCAGTCATGATACGGATTGTCAGAAAACCAACGGATAGACCGGGAGACGACTCGACCGGCATGGTCATTGCCGCGCTTGAAGAGAGAAATGCAGATTTTGAAGAGCTTGACCTCAGTGCGGTCGACCCGTTTTCCCATGATATGTCCGGGGATATCATCTGGGTCTGCGGCATCCGGCAGGACCTGGTCCAGTTTGAGGTGATCAGTGCCCTCGCTCTTTCCAACCGGGTCGTCAACAATCCCTCGGCAATCGCGGCCTGTGCGAGCAAAGCCCAGACCACCGCCCGGATGATGCAGATGAAGGTCCCCACGCCGGATACCATCTATACCGCCTCGCTGGACGAGGCGGCGGCATTTCTGGAGAAATACGGGACCGCAGTGTACAAGCCGCTCTACGGCTATGACGGCAACGGCATATTCCCGTTTACCAACATCTGTGAACTGGAAGAAGGCCCATATTATATCCAGCAATATATTGAGAATAACCGGGACTACCGGGTCTTTGTCATCGATGGAACAGCCGTCGGTGCCATTATGCGCACCTCCGACTCATTTGCCCATAACATCCACCAGGGCGGATGCGGTATCGCACTCAAAACAATCCCGCCAAAAATGGCGGAGATCGCATCTGCCGCTGCACGAGCGATGAATATCGACTACTGCGGTGTCGATCTCCTTGACCACAACGGTTCCTATACCGTTCTGGAAGTGAACGGGACACCCAACTGGCACTGCATGACCGCACCCATCCCGGAACTCCTTGCGGACTATCTCATCCGGGAAAATGAAAAAATGAAAAATCAGGATAAATAATCTATTTCTTTCTGCGTTTTGCGGGCCAGTTCGTCCATTCTGGCAGAGATGCGCTTGGACGCGGACGGTTCGGAATCCGCCATTATTTCTGCGATATCCCTGCCCAGAACAAAAATTGCATGTTTATGCTCCATCTTGCTCTTATGCACCTGACTCGGATCAATCTTCAGGGCATAATAATCCGAGAAATCATAATCCGGATTTGCCGCTTCAAAGCTATCCTTGATCTCGGCCATAATCTTGTGAAGCTTAATTAATTCTTCTTTATGCACACCAACCACTCCGCGTATTCACCGTTTCGCTGCAGTACTATTGTTCATGAGTGATTTTTAAGCTATTGGAGGCGGTATCGGGAATAGAAAAAGATAGGTATGAACATTACTCCCGAACGCCCAGACCACCGCATGAAGATACAGCACCCCGCGGCCGCCAGGTCGGGTGTGCAAATAAAGGGAGATGAAATAGTGCAGAAATGGGGATCAGCCGAATTTTACCAGGCTGATTGATACGGGCTTTTTTACGATGTTGATAAATTCAGGGGCGGCAATGTAGGTGATCTGTTCGGCAAGCGCCAGGTCAAGAAACTTCTGGTCCACCGGACGATCGATGATACACCCACATATCTCCGCATTGAGCGATTTCATGGTATCCTCTGCAAGGTCCGCATCGGCTTCATCGATCTGGGCGCACTCGGCGTCAAGGAACCGCACGGTGTGCTGTCCGCGAACCTGCGCCATATGCCAGCCAATCGTCCCGGGTCTGTCCTCACGGGCCGTTCCCGCCCTCTCAACCGCGGTTCTCCGCGCCGCCTCTTGGGACGCGTTCATGCGCTGGTGGTAGACTTCTTCGTTAATCGAACCCTTCGCATCGAGAATGAATTCAATGGGCACCTTGTTTCTCAGCGGTTTGATGATCTCCTTGCGGGACATATCCTCAACCGAGAGCCCCCGGGGAGCGATGGCAACATAGTCGACATCGGTCACCTGGACAAGTTCCTGAAGAATGAGGTCTCCGCCACGGTCCCCGTCAAAAAACGCCGTTGCCGTCTTTCTCTTGCAGAGCTCGATGATCGTCGGGGGTATGTGGGTCCCTTCCACCGCGACGGCATTTTTTATGCCGTACCGGAGAAGGTTGATGACATCCGCCCTCCCTTCGACAACGATTATCGCGTCCGATTCCACCACATTGGGTCCTGCCGGCAGTCGTTCTTCTCCGATTTCTACGACCTTTTCGATACGCGAACATTCCCGTACTGCATCAAGAATGTCGGCCGTGTCGATTGACCCTTCATCAAAGGACTCGATGAGCAGTTCTTTTGCCCGTTCCAGGATGTTCTGTCTCTTGGTTACCCTGATGTCCTCAATTCGTTCGGCAACGAAGACGGCAGTACACGGCCCGACACGTTCGATCGTTTCAAGCGAGGCGGCAAGAATTGCCGTTTCCGCCTTGTCGAGGGATGATGCGATGTGAATGTCCCCTTTCGTGATGCCCTTTCGCGCCGCTATCTGGACATCGATGCGGCCGATTCTGCTGGTCCTCTGCAGGTCCCGCAGGTCCAGCTCATCACCGAGCAGACCTTCCGTCTGTCCGAATATCGCGCCGATTACATCGGACTTCTCCACCACCCCCTCTATGTCGATTTTCAGGTGAATGAGATACTTTGTTGTATCCTGTAAATGCATGAAATAATCCTCCGGATGAGTACATTGGTGCTATGCCGTGGAATAATCGGGTTAAACCGTACATAGGCAATGAGATTGTTGAATTTCTAGTATATAAACAGATGGAAATCCCGGATATGAATACACAGGCGTATTTTCGGGAAATTGAGTAGAATTATGCGACAGGTCAGGCCCCGGTAATCAGAGACGCTTGGCAAGAAATGCCGCCATACTTTCCGGTGTACATCCCCGGATGCGTACCCGCTTAATCGTGGAGGTGGCACCGGAGAGGATCATAATATTACTTTTTTTCAGCCCGGTTTCCGATGCAATGAGTGCGACTATTGCCTTGTTCGCCCTCCCTTCGATAGCGGGAGCTTTGATCTGAATCAAAACGGCACTGCGCCATTCATTGAATCCCGCAGGAAAGCGTTCTTTTTTGCTCCCCGCTGAAACGTCAAGAGTAAGAACAACCGCGTCTTCCTCGGCGGTTATTGCATCATCAACTGATCCCATGGTAAGAGAAGGTTATGTAGCCCGGCATTAACAGCACAGATCATTCGTGGCATGCGCCGTCCGTCACCTGCTTAACCCATTGCCGGGCGGCCTGTCGCGCAATTGGGTTGTCCCATGGATCACTTCCAGGCTCTGCCAATCGATCACCCGGGGACCTATAAAAGCGCTATATCGGCATTACTTATTTCTCATGATTCTTCTTATATCCTTGTCCCCTGACCCATTCCCCTGCACCAAACGTGAACTGACCCCCGTCGTATACCACCCTGCCATTGCAGGTGACCACCACGGGAAATACCCCGTCCATACCCTCATACGGCGTCCATTCCGCCCGGCTGTGGAGGCGTTCGGCCGAAATTTTTTCGGGTTCCCCGGGATAAATGGCAAAATCGGCAGAAGCACCGGGAGTAAAACCGGGCGGTATAATCCGGAGAAGCCCGGAGGGGCGCGTGACGGTTTTTTGCAGTACGGACGTAAGAGTGCATTTTCCCTCATACACCAATGACAGAAGAAGAGGGACCATCGTCTCGACACCCGGCAGCCCCGCCGGCGCCGTTTCAAAGGGCCCGGATTTTTCGGCATCGGAATGGGGGGCGTGATCCGATGCGATTACGGGGATCTTCTCCCATACATTCCAGAGAGCTTTGCGCTCTTTTTCTGTGCGAAGCGGGGGGTTCACCTTTTCGTGGGCGTCGTCAATCGCAAACATCTCCTGCGACAACAGGAGATGATGCGGCATGACTTCATAGGAGGTGCACGCCGCCCGTACTGATGCATCCGACGAGAGATGGCAGAAATGAGAACGCTGTCCCGACGACAGCAGGGTGCATAGTTTCCTTACCGCTTCTGCCTCACCAGCACCGGAACGAAGTTGACTGTGCAGGGCGAGGTCCACGTCCCTTCCATCCAGCACTTCTTCGCAGTGGATGGTTATCAGTGCATCCAGCCGACGCAGGATGCCAAGGCACCTCTTCAGGTCGTCCTCTCCTATCGCCTCCCCATAGCTTGAGGCGGCGGCAAAGGTCTCCCCGAAGGCAAGAGCGCCCTCCTCCCAGAGACCCGCGAGGTCGGCATCGGGTGTGACGGCGCCATTTATCCCGAACCGGCAGTACGCACCTTCCCGTGCCTCGGCAACCCGCTCACAAAAGGTCGTCCTGCCAGTGAGGGTGGGGAGGGTGTTCGGCTGGTCAACCACCATGGTGACCCCGCCGGCAACCGCACTCATCGTCCCGGTCGACCAGGTCTCCTTATAGGACTGGTGTGCGCCCCCACGCATATGGACGTGCATATCGATGGCACCCGGAAGCGTGAGATTTCCGTGTGCATCGATGGTCTGTTCGGCGCCCGTCCCGCCTGCCCCGACATGCACCACCCGTCCCTCACGAATGACGATATCGACGATGCGGCCGCCGGGAATGAGGGCATTTCTGATGATCAGATCGGGAGATGCTGGCATACCACAACCTTGCGCCTAAAAGATGGAAAAGATTCCGATACCCGGTTTAGAGGTCGGCCGGAATGTCCGAACGGGCGACCGACCAGACCTCGGCAAAATGGTGAGGATAATAGCGAAGTTTTGCCTCTCGCAGGCCGGGAAGCCCGACGTCCGACTCACGGTTGATGAAGGTATTCTGGTACTTCTCCCTAAGATAGCGTGCCGTCTCCATATTGATGACCTTATAATTCCCCTCGCAGTCGGGAAGGCCCTTTTCAAAATGAACGAGCGCCACGTCGTCACTCAGCCGATCAAAGATCGAGAGTGCGGATATGGCATCATCGACGATCACAAGGATTCCTTCAAGGCCGAGTTCGGTGAAATGCTCGATGCAGAACAGGATGGCATTTTTCTCGTGCGCCAGGACCTCGCTCTCCTCGCAGTGTTTCCATTCGCACCACTGGTCCAGGAAATCACGGACCTTCTGCATGTTTTCCGGGCCGATTTGCACGGTGTGGTAGTCGCAGTTCTTATTGAATTTGTTGATGTGACGGCGTATGCGGAGATACCGTTTTCCCGGCAGGTCGGCGAGATCATCGGTCAGATAGACATAATCAAAGAAATCCCGTTCCGCACGAAGGGGTATGTCGGGATAAAGGTGTGCAAACCAGTCACGGCTGGCCCGGTCAAAGATATAGAACGGCCGCTCCCCACCGGTATCCCGTGCAAGCCGCAGCACAGCCGCAAGAAGGGCCGGGTCGCGGGGACCCACCGGGGCATGGAAAAGCCGTACCCCTTCGATATCAGCAGAGATTATCAGATTGTCTTCTATGAACACACAGGAGTAATCCGAATAGCTCTTCCATGCAATAAGGGTGGTACTGTTATTCTCGCTATGTAGCTGAGGGAACCGTTGAAAATGGTCTTTTATCCGGTCCCTCGCGTCGAGGGTCACCGGCTGAAAATCACTGAGACTGAGCATTTGTTTTCTCCACATCGAGTTTCATCGGAGCGTACTCCTCCATCCTGGAAAATCCGAGTGGATGATAGAAGGCTTCGGTCCCGGGTTCAGCGATGAGCGCAATCCACCCGATCTCCGCTGCAAGGCAGATGCCAATCAGCGAACGGATAATCCCCTTTCCTATCCCTAACCCCCGGTAGCCGGGAAGCACAACGACATCCTGGATGTAGGCGTCCGATATCCCGTCGGAGAGCACTCTTCCCATGCCGACGGCAGACAGGGTCTTTTTGTCAACGGCAACGACAAAGGCATAACTGCCGCGGATGAGATCAGGAATAAGGGCGGTATCGGCATCCTCATCCCACCAGCCGCCGGCACGGTAGAGAGCAAGAATTTCCCCGGTGTCCCATGACGAAACACGCCTGTAGGAGATTTCCGGAAGAATTGTCATTTTTTCACCAGCGGGAATACCCATAACATACGGTATGGGTCAATAAAAATTTTTGTGATAGTATATATGAGGGGTGTCAGCACACACGCGGGACCGGGTCCCCTACCGGTGCCTCGATGAACCGTTCGCCCCCGATGGCCGTTTCCATGATAACAGAGCTGCCTTCGACGACGTAGCCGATGATTGCCGCATCCTTCCCGTACTTCGTCGTCCGGATTGCCGAAAGAACTGCATCCGCCTCGTCTTTTGGCACCCCCATGATGACCTTGCCTTCGTTGGCTACATCCAACGGGTTGATACCGAGAAGTTCGGATGCGCTCCGGACATTCCGACGAATGGGGAGGGCTTCTTCTTCGATTCGCACCTGGACAGAGGATTTTTCGGCCATCTCGTTGATGGCATTCGAAAATCCTCCCCTCGTCGGATCCTTCATGGCATGAATGGTTCCGGCCCCCATTGCCGCCTCGACAAGATGCCACATTGGCGCCACATCTGAGACGATCTGGTCACCGAGATCAAATCCCTCCCTAAATGCCATAATGGCAAGGCCATGATCCCCCAGCGTGCCGCTTGCGATGATGACATCTCCCGGCACAAGACCGTTGTCGCGGACCGGCCGTTCCGTAACCCCGATGCCGGAGGTGTTGATTGCAATCCCGTCCAGCGACCCGTGCTCAAGGACCTTGGTGTCACCCGTCACGAGGGCAGCGCCACTCTCGCTAAGAGCCGCATCCATCGATGCAACGATACGTTCCAGGACAGGAATGTCAAAGCCCTCTTCAATAAGCATACCACAGGAGAGGGCAATCGGCCGTGCCCCCATCATCGCAAGGTCATTGACGGTCCCGCATACCGCAATGCGCCCGATATCCCCACCGGGGAAGAAGAGCGGCTTTACCACATGGGAATCGGTGGTGAATACGATCTGCTCGTTTCCTATCGGAATGACGGCGCCGTCATCGAGCGATTCCAGACCGATGCCGCCTGCGTTATTGTTCGTATACCGTGTCAGCGTCGCCCCAAGAAGTTCGGAAAAGACGGCGCCCCCTGCGCCGTGCATCATATTGACTTTCATTCGTCATCAACTTCGATTTCAATATTGGTCACAAGTATTTCGCGCCCCTCGACAATCTCCGGCATATTGCCGCACTGCGGACAGACATACTTTTCAGAGCCGGTATACCCGCACCTGCACTTCGAGCGGACGGGAACGGTTTTTGCGGCAAGTTTCGCCCCTTTGAACAACGGGTCCTCTTCACAGAGGGCTCCAAAAAGAAATTCGACCTGTTCGGGGTTGATCATGCTGATCTCCCCCACGTCGACATGGACGACCTTTACCAGGGTGGCACCGTTATCAGCCGCAGCACGCTTTGCCGTCGCATAGATATCATATGCAACAGTATACTCGTGCATTATTCCTCCATAGCCGCATAGACTTCAGCGAAGATCTTTCTCGTTTCGAGGGCTTCTTCACGAGAGAGTTTCTGGATGGCAAACCCCACGTGAACAAGGACGAATTCTCCAACCTCAACATCGACGAGATCCAGGCGAACCTCCTGCCGGAGATCTCCGTAATCGACCACCCCGATGTTGCCTTCCTTGATTTCGAGCACTTCTGCCGGTACTGCGATGCACATAGTTCAGGTCCCTCCCCGCCCTTTATGGATGAGAGCGGGGAAAATTGAATTTGACGCCGGGAAGGAGATTTGAACTCCTGAGGTGCCAAGCACCAGTGGCTTTCAAGGCCACCGCCTTCCCGGACTAGACTATCCCGGCTCGTTACGTACTTTGCTGTTTCTGGTTAAAAAAGTGGTGTTATTCCCTATAGAGAAGGTATCCGAGGATAATAAGGGCGGCAAGAGGAACGCATACCGGCACCGGGGTTTCCTCCGCCGCGCCCCCTGGGACCGGGTCATCAAACTGCACCGCCGCACCCGACGACACGGTGATCGCATCGGCATTGGTCGCGGTAATCGTGATGACCCCTTCATCCCCGGCAGCCACCGGGTGCGCCTTCAGGTAGACCGTGCCGCCCGCCGTGGTGATGGAGAAGGTCTCGGGCGACACACTGCCTGTCTCGTCCACCTTGACGACAGCACCGCCGTCCTTCAGGTAAAAGAGCCGCCAGTCGATGCCCGTCGAGGTCGTCACCGTCAGCGTGCCGGGTTTCGTGTCGATCTCAAAGTAGGCCGGAGAATCCCGCGAAGCCTGGGCGCTTGCGGAGACCTTCTTTCCGGTGTCGGGAGCGGATGTCGGCTGCACCGTCGTCGTCTCCGGGGTCGGGGTTGTGGCCGCAGCCTCGAGAACGAACGTCACTTGGGTGATGTACCGCTCCTCGTTGTTCTTAAAGTCGGAGAACCGGACGGAGTACCGGCCGGGGCTTTCGACCGGAACGGACTCCGAGAAATACCCGCCCTCATCGGTCCTGATATAGAGGGGGCCATAGACATCGTCCCCGTTTGCGTTCGCTGCAACGATCTGGAGTCCGGGGGGCGCTTCTTCGGTCGTCACCCTGCCGGCAACATCGATATAGCCCCGGTAGGCCTGGGTGGAGGGCGACGATATGACTATTTCACCCGACCGGTCGATGACCTTGAAGACGACGGGGGAATCCGAGGATGAACTGTAGGGATAGTTGATGGTGTCCTCGTAGATTTCGAACTTGTAGGTCCCTCCCTCGAGACCTGCCGTCGGGATCTCCGCACTCCACACGCCGCCCTGCTGAATGACAATGGTTACCTGCCCAAGCTGTCGCGCAAGCGGCTGTACTTCATAGAGGGTCAGCCAGGTGCTGTACCCGGGAGGAAGCGTGCTGGTTCCCTGAACATCAATGACCTGCCCACGATAGACCTCCTGCGGACAGTCACACTTTATCTCGTACGCTGCTGCAGGGCCGATGCACAGCAGGAGCAGTACCGTCATGCACACGATCTTTTTCATATTCCAACATCCAATCATACTACACTAATGATCTCTGACTCTACACAAAAACCTCTCGCATGTTGGCCGGGGACCGAGCTCTACGACGGTGAGGTGATCCCCTGCCTCACCGTTATCTTCCATACCACCGGGTGCACCTGGAACCGGTGCAGGATGTGCGGGTATAAGTTCGAGCGCACCAGGATTACGGATCGCGGCGAGAAGATTTGTGCGCTCCTCTCCCAGCTGGCATGGCTCGTGGCACATCACCCCCTGGAGTCATTCAGGATGGTAAAAATATTTACATCAGGATCGTTCTTCGACGAGGATGAGGTGCCGCATGAAGCACGGGAGGCCATTGCAGAGGCATTTCAGGGAAAGATCGTCGTTGCCGAGAGCCGGACCGAATTCATCCACCCCGATATCATCACCCCCTTTAAAGAACAGATCGACGATGCAGCCGGCACCTCAGCCCTCTATGTGGCAATGGGGCTTGAAACCACAAATGACTTCATCCGTGAGAAATGCATCGACAAAGGCCATACCTTTGCCGACTTCATCGAGGCGGTAAAAAATGCCCGTCAAGCGGGCGCGGGAGTCAAGACCTACCTGATGTTAAAACCACTCTTTCTCACCGAACGCGAAGCGCTGGCAGATATGAAGCGTTCGATTGCGGAAGCAGGACCCTACTCCGACATCATATCGATGAACCTTTGCACGGTCCAGCGGAGGACGGAAGTGGAGCGGTACTGGAAACAGGGAGCATATCGCCCCCCCTATCTCTGGAGTGCCGTCGATATTCTTCTTTCAGCCGACTATTTCGTACAGTCGGACCCCGTCGGGGGAGGAAAGATTCGCGGACCCCACAACTGCGGAGCGTGCGACCGGGAATTCGTTGCCGCCATATCGGAGTATTCCCTCTCGGGCAACCGAGAGATACTCAGGAATGTGATGGAAAGTTCATGCGCATGCAAAAAAGAATGGGAACATGTTCTTGAACATGAAGAGCCCTGGTGCATGCCGCTTACCCGCTGATTCAGGGAGGAAAGGGTAGGAGGCTGCCCCCTCACCCCTCAAATTCACGCAGATTTTTCAGCTGTTTTGCAAGGAGCGGAAGGAATGTTCCCGCATCGCTCACAACGCCGATCGCCTGCATCGTCCCGCGGTCCATGAGTTTTGTGACCGAGGCGGGATTGATGTCCACGCAGATGGTCTTCACATAGGACGGGAGACAGTTGCCCACGGCGACGGAGTGCAGCAGGGTGCCTATCATGATGACCATGTCAAGGCTTTTCAGATGTTTTCGCATCATGTCCTGTGCCACCATGACATCGGTGATCACATCCGGAAGCGGCCCATCATCCCTGATCGAACCCGCCAGGACATAGGGGACATCCTTGCGGACGCATTCGTACATGATTCCTTTCTGGATGATGCCCTTCTCGACGGCATCTTTGATGGAACCGGCGCGGATGACCTCGGATATCGCATATATGTGGTTTTTGTGGCCTCCGCGGGCAAGCGTCCCCGAATCGAGGTTCATCCCGAGCGATGTGCCAAACAGGTTGTATTCGATATCATGGGTGGCAAGGGCATTTCCGGCAAAAAGGGCATCGACATACCCCTCCCGGATGATCTCTGCCAGGGCCGGTGCGGCACGGGTATGAATGATGGCAGGCCCACCGACAATGCCGATTTTGCCGCCACGCTTCTTGAGTTCATGCATCTCGAGGGCAATTTTTGCAATGACCGTCTCACTCGGGCGCTCCGAAGATACCGTTCCGTGCATGAATTCAAAGGTGCTCACCTTGCGCGGGCGTTCGGGCGGAATGACCCGGACGCCGTTTTCCCCAAGGACGACCGAGTTGCCCTTCTTCAGCTTCGACATCGGTGTGCAGAGGGCCCGGCGCTCTTCCTGGTCGACGACGATCAGGCAGTCCATCTCGATGGCCTCGACCTCAAGCCAGTCACCGTTATATTTGACCATCGTGGGGTGGTTGGTCGTCGAATAGAAGCCCTTCGGGACGATCCGGTCACCCTCGGCCTCTGCGAGGCGGACATCCTCCATCTCCGTCAGGCGTGCACCGAGGCGGTGCAGCACACTGAGGATCTGTTCGAGAAGCTCCTCTTCCGGAGCGCTGATGATCAAACGGGCGTAACTCGTATCCTGTTTCTTCTTTCCGACGTCAAACGTCGTGATCTCGAAATTTCCTCCCATATCCATTACAGCATCAAATACACTCGTCATGATGCCGGAATCGATGATGTGACCCTCGAGTTCAATTTCCCGCGCATACTCCATTACTTAATAATATGTCTTCCGATGTTGAAAAATTTGTCAGTCCTAGCAGAGAGGGGATATAGTCGGTTCAGTCACCCGTCGAACTGCAAAAAAAAACGTTCTGCGGCAATGAGATCCTGTTCGGTATTGATATTGAGTGCAAGCCTCTCATCATCGATGATGAGCTGCAGCTCATCCTGTTCTTCGCCCAGGTAGGCACCATGGAGAATGTTCAGTCCGGAGGGGGCCACCTGGACTCCGGCAATCTTCAGGCTGTACCCCGGGCGGGTCCCCATCCGTTCAAATGCTGCAGACGGAACCCATACCGAACATGCGGCCCTGCCGGACTCCCGGTAGGATTCTTCGACCCTCCTTAGGATCTGCACGGAAATGCCCGGAAGGTCGGCAACACAGGTGAAGAACGGTTCCTCCAGTTCGAGGCATCCGGCACACTCGAGAATGTCTTCGACGTATCCGTCCCCGCTGCCCCGGAAGAAAGGAATCCCGGTAGCCCGGCACCAGTTCGTCGTATAGGGCACCCGGCCTGAGGTAATGACCGTGATCTCTGCCCCAAGATGATCGAATGCATCCGTCACATGCGAGAGCAGGGGCCTGCCACAGAGACAAACAAGGGGCTTTTCTCCCATACCAAGCCGTGAACCGGCACCCCCGGCAACGATCAGTGCATGCAACGGCCAAGCACCTCCACCAGTCGCTCATTCTCCTCATGGCTCCGCACGGCCACCCGTATGGCACAGGGAAGCCCGAACGATGTACAGTCCCTGACCAGGATACCCTCCTTTAGCAGACGTTCCTTGACGTCTCCGGCAGGCGTCTGTCCGGTCGAGAGGAGGAGATAATTCACCGATGATGATTCATGAGAGATGCCGAGGGCGTCAAGCTGTTCCGTCATCCATCCCCTCTCTTCCCTGATGGCATCTCTTGATACTGCAAGCTGGTACCGGTTGGCAAGGGCCTCGATGGCATATGCTTCGGCAAAGGCATTCACGGTCCAGGGGGGACGTACCACCTCCATCGCCTGCACGAGGACGGGGTCGCCTATCCCGTACCCGAACCTCAGCCCCGGAACCGCATAGGCCTTTGTCAGCGAGCGAAGGACGAAGAGGGAGGACGAACGGATATCAATCACACTCTGGGCGGGGTCCGAGAGATCGATAAACGCCTCGTCCACAAACAGAATCCGCCCTTCCTCTTCCGAGGATAAGAGCAGGTCGAGGACCGCATCCCTGTCCTGGAGAATTCCTGTCGGATTGTTCGGATTACAGAGGAATTCGACCACCGCCCCCTCGCGTTCAGGGACGGGAATGCCCCCCGCAATTCTAACGGAGAGGGCATATTCACTGAAAGTAGGCGGAAATACGGCTGCTTTTTCACCGGGGGAAATCACCGTATGGCAGAAGGTCCGCATCAATTCGACAGAGCCGTTTCCCAGGCAGACCATATCAGGAGAGCAGCCTTCAATGCGCGCAATCTCCTGCTTCAGCCGGGGGTAGCCGTCATCAGGATAGAAAGAAACCAGAGATTTGTCCGGATTCCAGGGAAAAGAAGGCGGAAACGGGTTTAAATTCTGACTGAAATCCAGAAGTCCGGACGTCATATATCCTGACCGGATATGGCCCATTCCCCCGTGATCGGCTCTCCTGATATCTGAAAATCTCATAATTTCTCCCTGATTCTAATTTTAATTGAATATACGTCGTTAAAACAATTTTCATAGAACCCTGGAGCCAATTCGCAAAGTATATATAATGTCGTATGATATCATTTATTTGTCTGAAGAGAAGTCTGTCAGAGAGGTGCTCTTTGTCCGACAATTGAATGACGATTAGCTGTCATATGTCAGACGCTGTGATTCACATGATGGAACGTATTACAATCCGGTTACCCTCCCAGCAGGTCGCGATGCTCGAGAAATTCGTGGAAGCCGGGGAATACCCCACAGTATCAGAAGCGGTGAGGCACGCAGTCAGGGAACTCATCGAGAAACACAGCGAACGCGTACAGAAAGACAGCGAGCAAATCTCGTTCGAGGTTTAGGAGTGAAAGTATGAATTCGTCGTTGTATGAAGACTACAATGGCCCCTACTGGGAAGATGTGATCATCAGAGGGTTACAAGACGTTTCCGAGTTATTGCAGTCCATTGACTGCCACTCTTATCCCGTACCCCGAAATTACGAAGAAATTTACCACCCTTAGGAGGATTTGGATGCAGACCATTATCAATGAAGCTTTAAGGCATTCTGAACAGGAACGTCAGATGCAGAAGGATGTAATCGGCGACGATGATTTCGTCGGACAACCACGTATCGTCATTGTCGGGTGCGGAGGCGCCGGCAACAACACGATCAACCGTCTCTACCACATGAAGGTGAACGGTGCCGAAACCATCGCAGTCAATACCGACAAGCAGCACCTCGAGATGATCCAGGCAGACAAGCGGGTCCTCGTCGGTAAATCCCTGACAAAGGGACTTGGCGCAGGCGGGTTCCCCGATGTCGGCAAGCGTGCAGCAGAGATGGCACGGACCACCATCGAGGGCCTCCTCGCTGACGCAGACCTCGTCTTCGTTACTGCCGGCATGGGCGGCGGCACGGGAACCGGTGTCGCACCCGTCGTAGCTCAGATCGCAAAGGAACAGGGCGCCATCGTCGTCGGGATGGTCAGCTACCCGTTCCAGGTTGAAAAAGCCCGGCTCCTCAGAGCCGAAGAAGGCCTCGAGGCGCTCGCAAACGCAGCCGATTCCGTCATCGTGCTCGACAACAACCGCCTGATGAACTTCGTGCCCAACCTCCCCCTCGGCCAGGCATTCTCCGTCATGGACCAGCTCATTGCCGAGACGGTCAAAGGCATTTCGGAGACCATCACCGAGCCCTCGCTCATCAACATCGACTACGCAGACGTCCGTGCCATCATGAGCAAGGGCGGCGTTGCAGTGATGCTCGTCGGAGAGAGCAAACAGCAGAACAAGGCAGAAAATGTCGTCCACGAATGTCTGAACCACCCCCTCCTCGACATCGACTATCGTGGTGCAACCGGCAGTCTCATCCACATCACCGGAGGAAGTGACCTTACGCTCCTCGAGGCAGAAGAGATTGCAAGCTCGCTTACCTATGAACTCGACGCCCATGCAGACGTCATCTGGGGTGCACGGGTAAACAAGGAATTCGAGGGCAAGGTACGCGTCATGGCGATCATGACCGGCGTGAAAAGTGCACAGATCCTTGGCCAGAGATATGAAGTCTCCTCTGCCGCACCCGCATCCCGCCCGTCGGGCCACACCTATGGCCACAATGCGATGAGGAGTTCCGGCCGCCAGTACGCCCAGGAACAGACCAGCGGCGGCCTGATCGATTTCATCAGGTAACTCACCCACCGTGTCAATCCATCGTCAATACAAAAAAATCATTCGCCAAAATCCCCTGAAGCACAAAATCCCCCCCGATGTCCCCGCAAATACGCGGATAAATCCCCCAAATATTTTTCAGGGGCGGCCGGAGCCACCGGCCATTCAATTCCAACTATCGCCCTCCCTTTTGTTCGAAACACTTATTGCCAGAAAAAAAGCAATATTATAGAAATTACTGTGGAATCTTTGCGATCTACAGGTAGGCGCCCAGGAGGAGCCTGCAGTACAGGGGTTGAACATTACGAACAGCATGACGAACACTTTCAGACTCGTCGGGTCTGGACAGAACTCTTCTGCTTTGGTTATTTCACGTACTCCCCCCACCCACTGTATTCCTGTACATCCGCATGAAAGGATTCCTATCCATTATAGGATTGGTAAAGCATGTTGAACGAATTGATCGACAAACGAAAAAAGATCCTCACGGATTCTGAACAGCATAAAAACAAAAGAAATGAGCTCAATGCTCTTGCAAGCACCTTTGCACGCGAGAGAAATCAGCTCAATGGGCAAACCCGGGAATTTGTTGACGAAGCCCAGAAAAACAAAGATCTCCGGGACCAGTCCAATGCCGAAGTTCAGCGCCTGAAGGATGAACGCAACGACCTCAATGAAAAGGCAAACGTGCTCTTTGAGGAAATTGACGCTTTTAAGAAGGAACACGGAGCAATCAACAACGCCCGTGGCATCAAGGAACTCCAGAAACAGATCGAAAAGCTCGAGATGGACCAGCAGACCCGTGTAATGAACACGGAGAAAGAGCGGGAACTCATCGAGAAGATCAAACAGCTCAGGATCCAGATCAAAGAACAGGAAGAAGAGCTGGAACAGAACAAGGAAGTCCACACCAAACTCCAGGAAGCACGTGAATTCCGCAGGGCTGCATCCGACCTACACGGAAAGGTCACCGAGATGGCCGAACTCGCCCAGAAGCACCATGATCTCATGGTCGAATGCTACCGGAAGGCAGACAAGTCACGGGAAGCTGCTGACGAGGGACACCGGAAATTTGTCGAGGCTCAGGAAGCCGCAGACGCAGAACACAACCAGTTCATCGCCTGCCAGAAGGAGCTTCGCGACTACGACAAGGTGATCGGCGGACTGCGCAAGAAGGGCAGGAAGACGAAGGTCAACAAAGAACAGAAGGCCGTCAGGAAGGAAGCCGAGGAAGTTTTCCAGCAGTTCAGGGCCGGAGAGAAACTTACCACTGACGATATCCTCCTCCTGCAGCGTGCAAAACTCATATAAACTCATTTTTCCCATTTTCAGCAAATATTTATAGAATCGAATAGATTTCTATGATAATGTCGTCAGAGCGGACTCTGATCCTGAGTGTCGACCGGGACAATGATATCGGCTTCAAGGCAGGCGTTTCGAGCCCCGTCGTCGGCAGGGAGGCCTGCCTGGACACCGCAAACAGACTGGGTCTCGTGGATCCCGAAGACTCTGACGTGAATGCTATTTTTCAGGCAATCAAAACCTATGATGAGCTGAAGGCCCGTGGCGAGGATGTACGGATTGCCGTCCTTGCAGGCGACCACTACAACTCGATCGAGGGCGACCGAAAGATCGCCGAAGACCTGCGCAAAGTGGTCTGGGACCTGGAAGCAGGCGAGTGCATTCTGGTAACGGACGGGGCGGAGGATGAATATATCCTGCCGGTTATCCAGTCAAGGATCGCAGTCAGCAGCGTGCAGCGGGTGATCGTCAAACAGATACCAAACCTCGAGGGCACCTATTACATCATAAAAAAGATCTTCGAAGACCCGAAATATGCACGGTCGATCCTCATCCCCATCGGCCTTGCGATGCTCCTCTACGCCATCGGCAGTCTCCTGGGCAACCCCCAGCTTGCGATATTCATCGTGGTGGGCGTCCTCGGGATTTACCTGCTCTTCAAGGGCCTGGGCCTGGATGAATATCTCAATTACACCTTCCGGGCACTCCAGGAATCCTTTGTCGGCGGAAGATTTTCCTTCTTCTGCTATATCGGCGCCATCTTCCTCGGCATCCTGGGGATCATCATGGGCCTAGCAAGCTTTCTGGAGTGGTACACATCCGATGCAGGACTCTTCTTCCAGATATCCTCGTTTATCTACGGGGCCACAGCGTACCTCACCTTTGCGGTCATCGTCGCCTTTGCCGGAAAGATCATCGACGTGGCCCAGAATGATCCTCACATTCTGGCAAGAATTGTGGTCATTCCCTTTTATCTGACCGCCCTTGCCGTGATTGCCTACGGCGCCTCGGTCTACGTCATCTCACTCCAGGGAACCTTTGAATTTCCCATCGCCGGCCTCGACGGTGTCCGCATTCTGATGCTTTCAACCGGGATTGCACTCGTGATCGCGTTCTTTGGCATGTATGTCCAGAAGACCATCGGAAAGATGGAGAAGTACGCAATCCAGCCAAAGAGCGAGAAGAAAAAGAAGGGACTGCGTACGAAGGGGTAACCCCCCCACCCATCTTTTTGTGCCTCCACAAGGCTACACACAATTCATCCCTGCCACATGACCGGCATCCATCCTCTTACCCCCCGGTTGCCGACGAGTCCGGTCCCTTTCCTGCATATATGCCGCATTACCAGGCGCGGCACATCTTTGTCGACGAGATCCGGAGAAGGCCGGCTACCACAACGAAGAATCACCCTTTTTAGCAAAAAAAGGTCACTCAATCGACCCAAAATAGCCCATTCCAGGGAGTACAGACGTATGATTATAGGTCCGGTCCATCTGGGAAGAGATGATGGATATTTCCGGCACTTCGATGCCAAAGGTATGTTCAGGGAACCAGTAGGTTCCTTCCCCGTAATTCTGCGCGGCTGACGGCACAATGAGAACCGCGTGACTCATGTCCAGTTTCTGGTATTTTGCGCCCTCAAAGCCGGATATAAGAAGGAGTTTTTTCTTGAGATCCGACGTCCCGAGCAGATGCACCAGAAAGACAATGCCGCTGTCAATCTCATACTCCAGGGTAACGAAGGCCTGCTCGTCCTCGAGATTGATGGTGACAGCACTGACCGTAATGTAACTGTACTGGTTTGGTGGAGCCGCCACTGCGGGCAGTGCCAATGCACTGAGTATGAGTACTACAGCAAAAACAGCCCCGTATTTCATAGTAGTAATTCAATGAAAAAAAATAAATCCTTTATGGTCATGCCATAGGATTTGCCCCCAAACAAATCCCCGGCAATACCGTGTGTTACAGGTTGTTGTGCATAAGGAGAATTTCAATACTGGAGACATTGGTCTGACCACTTTCGGTATCAATGATCTCCGTTGATGTAATGATCTCCTTTTTTGCAACGTCGTCCAGGAACCTGTTGAGAGCAATCTCAGCGGTATCTACTGCACGGGAAATCGCTTTTCCCCTCGCTTTGATCGAAACCTCTTCCGCGCCATTGTTGAACTGGGTGACAACTGCAAGAACATAGTTCATTACTGGCTTGTTGCCGACGAAAACTGTGTTGTCTTTAATCATTGGTTCACCTCTTCATAGATACTTCTTCGATGCAATTAATTCGGCATTCAACACAGACGCTCCGGCTGCACCGCGAATGGTGTTATGTCCCATCGTGATGTAGCGAAGACCCTCACGGACCCTGCCGACCGAAACGGTCATACCGTCACCACGGTTTCTGTCAAGCCGTGGCTGTGGGCGGTTCTCAGAGTCCAGATAGAGGACTGAATGTGCAGGCTGATGCGGCAGTCCGGAAAAGGGCGCCTTGTAGGTAGAAAAGGCCCTGACGGCCTCCTCAACCGATGCTGCGCTCTCCATCCAGATTGCCATGGTGTGGCCGTCAATGACCGGAACACGATGACAGCTTGCACTGACTGTGAAGGATGCCGGAATTACCTCGGCACCATCAAACGAACCCATGATCTTCAGTGGCTCACGCTCCATCTTTTCTTCTTCAGATCCGATGAACGGAACGACATTTTCGTAAATCGACATTGCCGCAATGCCTTCAAAGCCCGCTCCGGATATCGCCTGCATGGTCGCCACTTTGACATCACTGAATCCCAGACTTCGCATCGGTTCCAGTGACATGCACAGGACAATCGTGGAGCAGTTTGGATTTGCAACGATGAACCCGTCTCTCCCCGCGTCTCTCTGGACATCGATCAGCCCGAGGTGATCATGATTCACTTCAGGAATAACCAGAGGAACATCCGGGTCCATGCGGTGCGATGAGGCATTTGAACAGACCCCTACCCCGGCGTCGGCTATTGCAATCTCGATCTCTCCTGCAATGTTTGCAGGGAGGGCCGAAAACACAATATCCAGGCCTTTTACGCTCTCCACCGTTGTCGGGCGGACGACGAGTTCTCCCGTCTCCTCGGGAAAAGGCACATCCAGACGCCAGTTGACGACGTCTTTATACTTCTTTCCCGCACTCCGCTCCGAGGCGGTCAGCGTGGTAAGATTGAACCACGGATGACCGGCAAGAAGCTGTACAAAGCGTTGCCCAACTGCACCCGTAGCTCCGAGCACACCTACATTGATCATAGATGCTTTCTATTACCTCGAAAGGGATTATAAAAGATTTGGTTTATTCCATCCGGATTGCTTCAGACGGGCATTCGTCAACACAGGATTCACAGTCGACACAAAGATCGGCATCGACGACTGCTATGCCATCATCCATCTCAATTGCTGCGGCGGGGCATATGTCGACACACGTTTCGCACCCGGTACATTTGTCTTTGTCTACAACAGCTACCATTTGTAACCTCTCTAATTTGATTAGGGCAATGGAAAAAAATAGGTTTCGATTGGTTCAACCGGATCACAGGGAGAGAACATCATCCATTGAATATATCCCCGGCGCTTTGCCCGTAATGTAACGTGCGGCACGAACGACGCCGTGGGCAAATACAGCACGGTCGTAGGCGCGGTGGGAAAGTTCAATCGTCTCATTGTTGGCCGCGAAGAGAACGGTGTGATCGCCGACGATATCCCCGCCACGGACGACATGAACACCAATCTCATTCGTTCGCTCCGTCATGCCTTCCCTGCCATAGAGTTTTTCCCGCGGCCCGACTTCATCCTCAATAATTCCCAGGATTGTCCTGGCGGTCCCTGACGGGGCATCTTTTTTGTACCGGTGGTGAGCCTCTATGACCTCGATATCGTAGTCGGCAAGTCGCTGTGCGGCTTCACGGACAAGTTTCCAGAAGATGTTCATTCCAACGCTGTAATTACTGGATATTACTGCCGGAACGGCCCCTTCGATATATCCGTTAATCTCCTGCATCTGTTCCCCGGAAAACCCGGTCGTCCCGATGACAAGGGCGACCCCGTGACGGGCGCCTGCACGTATATTTCCCACTGCTGCAGCGGCAATGGTGAAATCAACCATCACATCCGGCTGTATTCGTTCAAGAAATGCGTCAATCTCCCCAGCAGGGACAACCGGCTTTCCAAAGAGCTCGCCACCCTTTATGTCGACACCACCGACAAATTCCAGCCCTTCTGCATCCTGCAGAAGACCGGCAATGGTCGTTCCCATGCGGCCGAGGGCCCCGCAGATAACCACCCTAGTCATAGCGGTCCAGCACCTCCTTCAGAAGCGCCGTCTTCTCCTCATCAAGGTCGTCCAGCGGCAGACGCACCGGCCCCGCAGCCATACCGCAGAGACCGACCGCCTTTTTGATGGGGATCGGATTGGTATCGATGAAGAGTGCCCTGAACAGGGGGCCAAGACCATAGTGTATGGCCCGTGCGGCGTCCAGGTCTCCCCGCCAGAACGCCTCGACCATCGCCACCATCTTTGCCGGCTGAATGTTTGCGGTCACCGCAATGACGCCGGAACCTCCAAGGGCAAGAACCGGCAGAGTCATTGCATCATCGCCGGAGAGAACGGCAAAGTCCTGATCACGCGTCCCTTCAATGATCCGGGATATCTGGGTGATGTCCCCGCTTGCTTCCTTCACCCCGACGATATTGGGATGATCTGCCAGTTCACAGATGATGTCCGGGGTCAGGTTCTGCCCTGTCCGTGACGGCACATTATACACGATGACCGGCACGCCGATGTCGGCGAGCTTCGTGTAGTGCTTGATGAGTCCCGAACGGTTGGGTTTATTGTAATAGGGAGAGAGGACGAGCACACCGTCCGCACCCTGGTCGTATGCCGAGCGGGTGAAGCGCACTGCTTCGGCGGTGTTATTGGACCCCGTACCGGCAATCACCGGTACCCGGCCACCCACCGCATCAATCGTTGCACCGATGACAATTTCGTGCTCCTCAAACGTCAGAGTTGCCGACTCACCGGTTGAACCACAGGGAACAACGCCATGAACCCCGTTTGCAATAAGAAACTCAATATTAGTACGAAGGCCTTCGAGGTTCAACCCCCGATCAGGCGTTTCATTAAAAGGAGTAATTAGTGCCGGAAAAACACCCTCAAACATGAGGCTATTATATATCCTTTCTCCTATTTACCTTTCTCGTGACACTGCCGGCGACACGGTTCCTGACGCGCTTGCTGTCGATGATTGCAACCTCTGAGACAATCCTCTTGTTCTCATCGAAGTCGTTCGTAAACCGCTTACCGTGCTTTGCCAGAAGCTCCTGGCTGAGTGCTTTGATATACGTTGGTTTGATTCCCATGTTGTCTTCCCTTATTAGTTGGTATAGGTAATGCGCTGTGAGAGCATAAGAATATTATGAACAACCACTCCCGGGTCTTCTCCCAGAAGCCGGATCATCGGCTCTTTTCCCACCGCCCCGCGATCATAGATGACGTCGGGAACCTCATCCGTGCAGCACTGCTCCACACCCCAGTCCATCGTACGGATGCCGGGGGGTTCGCTCATACGGTCAAATGAACAGATGTCAAACTTCATATCCTCGCAGACCGCGATCGCCTCCTCCGAGAACCGGATATTTGCTGCACAGCGGATGGCGGGATCGTGCCGCAGGGCGGTAAGAACGATGCGTGCGACATGACTGCTTGCCCCAAAGGCGATGGTGCCGACCGGAAGCGGCCTTCCTTTCAGCCGGACAATCCTCCCTTCCACCCCTGCCACATCGCCGGGGTCCGTGGCGTTGGGAAGGGCGAAGACAATATTCATGCCCACCTCGGGAACCAGTGAACCACCCATCGACGAACATAGTGTCCTGACGGCATTCTCCAGGTCATGGAGAACGGCCGCCCTCTCTTCCGCACTCATGATACCTCCACCTATGCACCTTCTGGTCTTAAAAACTCCCTGGGCGGAGATGAGGAATGGATAGTAATTTAGCCACCGGACTGCATAAGTATGCTACATGAACGTGGCAGCATACGATATTGCAACAGCCATAGTGAGTGTCATCATTTTCATTGTCGCGGTCCTGACACTCCCCGCCGTCGTGCCGCCGGCGTATGGATATCTCGCAGCAATAGTGATATTTATCCTCTGCATGGGTGCAGGCGGATACTTTATTGGCCAGCAGATTCGCTGATTTCCTTTTTCCTGCCTTTCTTTTTCCGCTTATAATAACTGAGCGGATGCGCAATTTCCTTGCAGACTGCATCCCGGTTCACGCACAGCCCGTAGGTCTTCATGGTCTGGCACCCGGGCGGGGTGTACTCAGTACCCCCCCTTCCTGAGATATGTTCGACCTGGTACATCGTCCGGCTGATGTCGAAATCAGGGGCCCGTGCAAATACTTCAACGATCTGCGGTTCCTGCAGGCCGATGGTGTGAAGAAATGCGGTCAGGGAAAAACGGGCGGTATGCGGAATATTTGTTCCCTCTGCAACCGCACGGATAATCGCCTCCATGCATGGCGGATAGGATCCTTCGTCGACCTCCCCGTACTGTTCCAGGATCTTTTCCTGGTAGGCGACAGAAACAGCATCTGCATAGGGACGAAGGCGTATGGCAATGGGGCCGGGGATCTCAAGGGGGAGCTGGGAACGAATGACGACACGAATGCGCTCCCGCAGTAGCTCATCATATTCTTCTGCAGAGATCTGCACCATCCCGTGCCGGACGTCCCGGTTTACCAGACGCCATTTCGGGTCCTTCATCGTTGCGACAAGCCCGACATAGAACACCACACCCATCTCCACGGCATCAACATCAAGGCCGAACGAATGGGCGACATATGCTTTTTTTGCCGGCGCCTCGGTCTGGAGGAAATGGTATGCCCGTTCTGCCTCGTAGCGTGCAAGGCGATCCATAATCATCCGGTCATTCAGACATGAAACGATCATCCGCGCAACGGCGTAGCTCAGTATTTCATCATCAACCGATTCAATGTCCGGCTGGAGTCCAAAATCAGTAAACCCAAGGGAATCCCTTACCCTCTGAGCGGCACTCTCCTTTATCCTGACACCCACTCCTGACTGTGCACGTATGAGCGAGTCGAGAGGGACGTCCATCCGTGAGACAAATGCCTTTGTTTCCTTTAAAAAAGGGTATTTAGCAAGGTCCTTTTTATCTAATCTGTTTTCTGATACTTGCATCAGTCCGCCTCGATGCGGGGCGCAAGGAGGAATTCAACACGGCCATTGTCATCAGCGATACCGAACCTGAATTTTACCGGATGGTCAACCCCGATCTGGACTTCTACTTCATCCGCGCGACCCATGACACGGCCCATGTCCTTGAGGTAATCAAGAGAGAACAGTGAGCGTGCCTCTGCAGGGATGAGATCAATAAGTTCGTCCTTGCCGAGTTCAAGCCGGATGTGGTCGCTATCGCCTTCTGCTTCCATATAAAAGGAATTGGCAGCAGGATCAACACCGAGTGCGATTTTGTCAGAGACCACGGCTGCGGCTTTGATTGCATCATTCAGGGCAGCACCCGAGATCTTGATCTTCGCCGGAAGTTCTATCGACGGCATGTTCGGTTCTTTGCGGATAGTATTGACGTCAAGAAGGGTGAGCGAATACTTGTATCCCGAAAAGATCATCTCCATTTTATGGCCGTCATCAGGAAGATCCAGCGAAAGGACATCTCCTTTCCCCATCATTCCGACGATATTTTTCATCTTGGTAATGTCAATGCCCAGTTCACCAGCCGTTGCAAGGAACGAGGAAAAAGCCTCCTGATCAAGCTCAAGCGAGATCATCGCAACGTTTGCGGTATCCACCGCCCGGGTGCGGATTCCCTGTTCACTGATATTCAGTCTGCATTCGGTCACCATTGCCGCAATAACCTCAATGGTCTCCCTGAATGTGTCGGTATCAATTGTTGCCTTTAACATCATTACCCCTTTACAAACTCTCTTATAAATTATACAAGCATATTTTTTAATAATATGTGGTTTTTGCCCGGACTACCTGCCGGGCAGGGGAATATCTTAATGGGTTCACAGTGGGGAGCAGACAAATATTACAAAAAATCGGTATCCGAAGGGTATCGTTCACGTGCAGCGTACAAGCTCAGAGACATACAGAACAGGTTCAATATCATCAGAAATGATGACAATGTCATTGATCTCGGCGCGGCACCGGGAAGCTGGATGCAGGTACTTCGTGAGCTCACCGAAGGGGAAATCGTCGGCATCGATCTCAACCCGATAGCATCGATAGAAGGGACACGCACAATCACGGGCGATTTTACCACGGATGTGGTCCAGGAGAAGGTGCGTGCAATGCTCCACGAGGTAAATGTCGTCGTCTGTGACGCGTCACCCAAACTCTCAGGACAGAAGAGCTACGACCAGGCAAGGGCGGTTGCACTCTCTGAAGAGGCACTCTTTTTTGCCATAAAGGTCCTGAAACCCGGCGGAAATTTTGCCGTTAAATCCTTCCAGGGAGAGATGTTCAATGAACTTCTGGAGCTGGCCCGTGAGAATTTTTACTCGGTGAAGGTCTATCGCTCCCGTGCCGCACGCAGGGGAAGTTCGGAAGCATACATCATTGCAAAAAATTTTAAGGGGACCACACATGTTGCTTGAAGATACCTACGGCCGCAAAGTAACCAACCTCAGAATCAGCCTCACTCCTCGGTGCAACCTCCGGTGTTTCTATTGCCACTCGGAGGGCGAGTGCAATCCGGACAACGAGATGTCCCTTGAAGAGATCCATCAGATCCTCAGGACCGCCCGCCATTTCGATATGAAATCGGTAAAACTTACGGGCGGAGAACCCCTGATGAGAAGGGATCTCTGCGAGATCGTCTCCCTGGTCCCGGAGGAGATGGAGTCCTCACTTACGACCAACGGCACACTCCTTGCCGGACAGGCTGAGGCGCTCAAAGAAGCGGGCCTCTCACGGGTGAACATCAGTCTTGACAGTCTCCGGAGGGAGCGGTACAAGGAGATTGCTGGGCGCGACCTCCTCCCCCAGGTCATGGCCGGGATCGATGCGGCCATTGAGAGCGGACTGACCCCGGTCAAACTCAACGTCGTGATCCTCGGCGGCGTCAATGACGATGAGATCAATGATTTCATCGACTATGCAAAAGACCGCGAACATCTGATCCTCCAGTTTATCGAACTCATGGAAGATTTCAGGAACTGCCCGTATCACATGGATCTTCGCCCAATGGAAGAGGAACTCTCCCGGACCTCGAAGACGATCATCACCCGGCGGATGCATCACCGGAAGAAATACTGTCTCGACGGTGCGGAGATCGAGGTTGTCAGGCCCCAGCACAACACGGAATTCTGCGCCCACTGCAACCGCCTGAGAGTTACCTCCGACGGAAAACTCAAACCGTGCCTCATGAGAAATGACAACCATCTGGATGTACGGGGCAAAAGCGATGAGGAGATGCGTGAGCTGTTTGAAGAAGCAGTCCTTCGCCGCCGGCCGTTCTACTCCTGAATTCCGGTATTTTTCTTTTCTTTTGTAAACGGTTTTTTTGCAAATTCCAAACTATTATTGTACTGTATGGAGCACTTACACAGTATATGATGGAAAAAAACGAATATGCTCCTGCATTGGAAAAACTCTATAACAAGTCACTGATGCTGGAAACACCTTCCGAATTTCATCCGATTCTGCATTTTTATTTCCTCGACACCCTTGCGCACATCGATTATACCATCTGCATTCTGTCGTACAACATCCTCTCCCCCCGCAACATGATGAATATGGAGTATATGCGGTGGAGAATTGACCAGGAAAAACTGGATGACAGGAAAATATTCCCCGGATTTGTCAACTGGCTGAAAAATGAACATCCTGAGAACTTCGAGAAACTCCCGAGCATCTGGAAGGAGATCTACGATACCGACACCGAGCCGGAGTACCGTTCGTTCAGGATTGCCATGCAGCGGGTTGAAAGGCAACCGCTCCCGCCGCAGTTCTTCCTGAAGATCGTTGATGAAATGTATGACAAAAATTTCCTGAAGAGTCTGTACAGGGATGCATCCCTTGGGACGCTCATAGAGACATACCGCACCACCCTCAAGTGATCCATGGACCCGACACAGATCTGTTCGGACCTGGTAAAAATCCGGTCGGAAAATCCACCCGGTGACACCACCGATGCAGCCGAGTACGTCAGGGAACTTCTTGACTCCCTGGGTCTTCCGGTAGAGATGGTGAACGGTCCGGACGGACACTGGAATGTGCTTGCCGGCGACCGCACACAACCCCTCCTCCTCTCGGGACATCTCGATGTTGTTCCTGCACAGGAGGACCACTGGACATATCCGCCGTTTTCCGGGTTGAATGACGGCGAATGGATCTGGGGACGCGGCACCACCGACATGAAAGGCGGGTGTGCTGTCATGATTGCCGCAGCGGCGAGGCAGATCGATGCGGGAAAGGAATGCCCGGCCCATTTTGCCTTTGTCTGCGATGAGGAAACCGGCGGAAAATATGGCATGCGCCTTCTGCTCCGGAAACACCTTCTTTCTCCCTGCGACTGTGTGATCGCCGAGCCGACCCCCCACCTCAGCCCTTCGGTCGGACAGAAAGGACTTCTCCGGCTCGATATGTCGTTCAAAGGCATTCCGGGACATGGCTCTCTTTACCCGTATGAAGGGAAAAGCGCCGTGGAAGGGGCGGCTGAACTCATTGCCTGGCTCAAAGAACTGAACAGAAGGGAATATCCGGTCAATGAAGAACTCAGGATACTGATTGAGAATACCACCGAGGCCCTGAGCACCCTGTTTTCCCTCCCGGATGCGGCCAAAGTCCTCAGGAGAATCAACTACAACCCGGGAACCATCCACGGCGGAAACGGGGTAAACGTGATTGCAGAGGAGTGCACCCTCCAGCTCGACCTGCGCCTGCCGTGGGGCATCAGTCCGGAAACGATCACACAGGAAATCGAAGAACGGGCGGGGGATGCCCATATTGTGGTGATATCGTCCTGTACGGCCAGCCTTACCCACACCACTTCGGACATTGTCCGTATCCTCTCCCGTGAAATCCAGAAGGAATACGGCGCCCCTGCACGGCCGATTATCCAGTGGGCAGCAAGCGACGCCCGGTTCCTTCGAAATGCAGGATTTCATGTAGTCGATTACGGACCGGGTGAGGTCACCACGCTCCATGCCCGCGATGAGAAGGTCAAAGTTGCCCAGCTTGCATCGGCATCGAGAATCTTTGAAGGGGTTCTCAATGCGTACCTCCCTTTTTCAGAGAAATAATCTCTTCCGGCCCGCAAAATAGGTAAAACATATTTATAGGGCAGTCAATAACGCATTACAAATGACGCGGAGAATCATTACACTGGCCCTGGTGATCCTGACAATCGTTGTTCTCACGTGTGCGGGGTGCGCTGAGATTGAGGCGGAGGGAGCCGAAGGGAGTTCTGGCCCGGGAGGTGCGGGGGCGACGCCCACTCCCACCCCCCAATGGGTGGAGCAGGCTACCCCGATTAAAACGATCGCGGTCCCGACGGGCAATCCGACCATCGCAACCCCGACACCGGAGCCCACACCGACATACACGGAGATCTATCATAACACGACCTATCTGCTGTGGGACACGCTGCCACTGGAATTCGACCTGACAAACCCCCCGATGGTCATTGACATGGTCATACGGCCGGACATGATCGAGTACAAGCAGGAAGTGTACAGCAGCTACGGGGACAAAGACAAGATCACGGTGACAAAGAGCTATGCGAACCAGAATGCCGAACTCCTTGTGGAAGTCTATGACCTGGACACCATGGAGATCGTCGAGTCCGTGGAATATACCACGTTTCCCGTAAACGATGATGATGAAGTAGAAGAGCGCATAACCCTCTACTATCCGGGCAATTACCACGTCGAATTCTCCGGCGGGTTCGTTGAGATCGAGATCACCATCAGCGTTCCGGGGTCCAATCTGGTGACCGCGTAAGACCAAATCAATTCTTTTTTCCGGTTTCTTTTCCTGCGCCCACCAATCCAATATGCGAAGGGTTTTAACCCACAACTGCGAATATATTCAGGCACAGTCCGGTCCCGGTAGGGTAGTGGATATCCTAGAAGCCTGCGGAGCTTTTGACCCGGGTTCAAGTCCCGGCCGGGGCGTTTTTCTTTTTCCTGTTATCTGATTCCTCCGGAGAGCCTTAGCCAATTATGCAGCGTCCGTTTCCGGGTCTCTGCCTATACTTTTGTCGCCCTTCACGATAGTTACACGACTGCTTACGAATGCGCCCGACGGGTTACAAAAAGTAACATTAAAACCAATGCGGCGTAACATATAGTTACATGTCCCAGGTTGTCCGAATACAGGAAGATGCGAAGAAGATTGCACTGAACTACGGCCCCACCATCAGTGAAGGCATCCGCGTGATGGAACATGCCCTCAGGAGGCAGAAGGCAGCACTCGACATCGAAGATATTCGTATGGTCATCAGGGAAGAACTCGAATCCTTCGGGAGATACTAGGCCGTGGCGTACCCAGTCTATACCTTTGGGTTTCAGTTTCCCACTGCCGCATGGAAGACAGCCGACCGGTCGCGGGAGTTTGCATCGGCGTTCGGCTGCGATGTCTGCGATTATCTCCAGGAGATCCTCCTCCCTGTCAGCATCAGACCTGCCACAGGAGATGAACGTCACCTCACGGATGAACTTGAGGATATCTTCTCATCCACCGGACCGCTCCGTGGCATACTTGAAGGATGGAACTGCCGCCGTGCATTCCTGAAGCGATATGTTACCGTCGGACTGCGCAAAACCAGTACCCTTTCGGAATTTGCCGGACGGTTGCAGGCAATTCCTGATACGACATCCACCCCGTCTCCCGGGGAGATGACAGCAGACATCTGTGAACTGCGCTCGTTCAGGATGTTTTTTGCCATCGCAGACAGCCTTAGATTCCCCCTTTCGGGAACGGACAAAGTCCTGAATAAATTCATCCGGACCCCTTCTAATACGGCAGGGTATGCACGCCCGCTTCTTCTGCCGGTCGACATCACGAGAATTCGCGTCCTAAAAGACGGAGCGCCATGGAGACTCTATGATCTTGCACTGGGCAGATGGATCGAACCTGCCGATGAAAAAAGCAGGGAATATCTCGCAGAATCCTGCAGGCAGCTTCGGAGGATACGCGGATATGAATGTTCACCAGGCACTCCCCCTACCCCGGCAGACTCCGAAGACCGGGGGCCCGCACTCTGTGCCGACCTGCACCTGGGGCACAACGGGGTGATCAACTATTACTCCCGCCCGTTCCCTCCCGGTGCGACCGCCGAGATGGATGATGTGCTGATAAGCAACTGGAATGCATCCCTCGAACCGGACCAGCAGGTGTACTACCTGGGTGATTTTACCTACAAGGCGGATATTGAAACGAACCTGAACTACATAACGAGGCTGAATGGTAGCATTTTCTGGATTCGCGGCAACCATGATACCTCCATCCCCAAGGCGGAAGATTCAGCCGTCATCAGCTACGGAGGGATTGATTTTCTGCTCATTCATAACCCAAAACACGTTCCGGAATCATGGACCGGGTGGGTGATTCACGGGCATACGCACAACAACCGGCTTAATGAATATCCCTTTTTTTCCGGAGCAGGAAAAACCGTCAATGTGAGTGTGGAAGTAACCGGATACCAGCCGGTGTATCTCGCTGATATTGTGATATTGATCCGCAGATTCGAAGCGGGGGACATCGACTCGACTATTATGCTCAGGGACCTTCCCTGAAGACAACGAAAACCATTTTACACAGTCCCTCCTTGTCTTCATCTGAAGACCATGAACAAGGAAACACTTCTGAATGAGGCGGAAGGCTACGCGCTTCTGCAGAAATATGGGATTCCTGTCCCCCGCCATACGCTTGCCACCATCCCTGAAGAGGCGGCGAATGCTGCTGAAGAGATTGGATTTCCTGTCGTTCTGAAGATTGTTTCTCCCGACATCATCCATAAGAGCGATGCTGGCGGCGTGGTTACCGGCATCACCGATGCTGATATGGTCAGGCAGAGTTTTGCTGCCATCGTTGCTGCGGCAGACCGGTTCCACCCGGGGTGCAGCATAACAGGAATACTCGTGGAGCAGCAACTCGCGGGAAACGGCATCGAACTGTTGATCGGTGGAAAACGCGACCCAACCTTCGGGCCGGTCCTCACCTTTGGCATCGGAGGAGTGATGGTCGAACTCCTGAAGGATGTGGCCATGAGAATCCTTCCGGCAAGTGAGGCCAAACTTACCGGCATGATTCACGAGATTCAGGGATATCCGCTGCTCACCGGCTACCGGGGCAGGACGCCCATGGATCTCTCCGCACTTGAAGATGTCCTCATTTCGGCTTCTCGTCTCTTCCTGGAAGAACCGGGGATCGTTGAGTTCGATATCAATCCCTTCATCCTGTACGAAGACAAAGGATGCGCCGTTGACGCCCGGTTCCTCGTTGCCCCCCCCAGCGGAAACGTTCCCGAAGAGCAGCGTACATCGCCGGACGTCGATATCTTCTCCCTCTCCACCATCGCCCTGGTCGGGGCCTCCACCGATCCCTCAAAACTCGGATACGCAATTTTCCGTAACCTTTTGAGCTTTGAGGGGACCATCTATCCCGTCAATGTAAAAGGCGACGAACTGCTGGGGCACCACATATATCCGTCCCTCTCCGATCTACCCCGGCGGCCGGACGCGGTCATCATTGCCGTGCCCGCACCGCATGTTCCATCGGTCATGGAAGAGGCAGGAGCCCTCGGGGTGCCGCTTGCCATCATCATCACCGCAGGGTTCAGAGAGACAGGAGAGTCCGGTGCCGAACTGGAACGACAGATCTCAGCCATCGCCCACAGGCACAGTATGCGGTTTACCGGCCCGAACGCACTCGGGCTGATGGTCCCCCGCCTCAACCTGAATGCGACCTTTGACCCGAAGCTGCCGCGCCACGGCCACATCGCATTCCTCTCCCAGAGTGGTGCCATCATTACCACCACCGTCGACTGGAGCCTCGCAGAGGAGATCGGCCTCTCTATGGTAATCTCCGTGGGAAACCAGGCGGATTTGACATTTGAGGACTACCTGATGATGGCGGCCGCGGATAAAGAGACGAAGGCGGTCATCCTGTACGTCGAGGAGATCCTGAGCGGCAGCCACTTCATGAACTTTGCAGAAAAGGTATCGGGAACAAAGCCGATCATCGCCCTGAAAGCAGGAAGATCAGAGATCGGCAGGCAGGCGGCATCGTCACATACCGGTTCTCTTGCCGGCAGCTATGAAATATATAAAGCCGCTTTCAGGCAGGCAGGAATCATTCCCGCAGGGTCCCTCACAGAAGCCTTTGGGGTGGCGGGCCTTCTTGCCTCGGAAGGCTACCCTGCAGGAAACCGGACGGTTATCGTCTCGAGCGCCGGGGGTTTTGCCGTTCTATCCTCTGATTACGCGGAGGAATGGGGCATTGAGATCATCACGCTCTCGGACGAACTCCGGGGGGGACTGAACACCTTTATGCCACCCGGGTGGAGCGGGAGAAATCCCATCGATATGATCGGCGATGCCGGAGTGGGACGATACGCCAAAACCTTCGATGCGCTCATCCGGCACCAGGACGAATGGGACATTGCCTTTGTGATATCGGTCCCGAGCACGTCGGTCGATGCCGGGGATCTGGCAAACGAGATCGTCCGGTTCTCACGCGATACCCATAAGATCGTCGTCGGATGCCTCCTTGGAGGCGAGAGCATGCTTGCGGGGGTCCGAATTCTGAGGAGTGCCCACATCCCCAATTTTGGAGAGATCCGGGATGCCTTTGTCGCGGTCGGCACCGCCCTCCGGAAAAAGAATCATGACAACGAATCGTGCGAAGATAAGTGATTGCCGCCAATAACCGGAAATGGCAGCGCGACAGCAGAGAACCGGCGATGGACGCACCTCTCTCAGGCATCGGCGGTCCGGAAATTTCCCCTTCAGGCAGGCACTCAGGTGAGAGAGGGCCGCTCATGGACACGGACCGTCGTTCAGGGCAGATCCCGGTTTCCCGTGTACTCATCGACTGCAGCGTTGCCGGCGTATCGAAAGGCCCGCGTAACATTTCCGGGCCCGAGTTTAATGCCCCCGAAGACTCTTACCACCACGATCATGTGCTCCTCGAGTGCCTGTGTCCTCAGGATTTCCAGAAGCGCCACCCCCGGCCGCCCCACCTCACCGTCATTCTTCCAGTCTTCATGAAGCATGCTTCTTTCATCCCTGAAACGGACGGCAGTGCAGATATGATCCGCATTCCGGTATTTTTTCCGCAATGCAGCAGCTATCAGCTCCACATCCTCCATCCCGGAAATTGTATAGAGGTGTGCGTAGAACCGGGATTTTTTCACTTCATATTTTATCGCGGACAGTTCATTCACCGGCATTCCCCCTTACCAGTCGATGGGGGCGGTCCTGACCTTCAGGGACCGGAGACGATTCATCGCCATCGCCAGTTCATGCTGCCTGAAGAGTGCCTGATTTCCGGGGGCACCCGGTGAAAGGATATCGAGCCCCGCGGCGGCGATATCCTCCATCACCCTGTGTGCCACCTCACCGACCGTTCGTCTGCCGTCCATATACTTCACGGCGTACCAAAGGGCGGCACCGACCGCCGAGGTCTGGCTGACGGAAACCAGCTGTTCTGCGGCACGGAGATCGATATCATCCATGCCAAATCCGATGTGTGATCGCTCACGAACCACGATCTTCACCTCACGCCTGCCCTTGCGCGGGGAGATGCTGTCCCGGCCCGGGACTCTCCTGGCCGGACGGCCGAAACAAGAGCCTCCTTCGGGCCGCCGCTCACCCGGATACCGTGCCGCAATGAAACGTGCCTCTGTTGTCCTGTCCTCCGGCAGATACTCATCCATGCAGATGACCGCATCAGCAACATCAAAATAATCGCCCGAACCACCGATGACGAGGATCGTTGATATGCCGCAGTCCCGGAAGAGCTGCTGCACCTTGTCGATGAAAGGGGTGATCGGCTCCTTCTCCGTTACGACCAGCTCCTGCATCCGCTGATCGCGGATCATGAAGTTCGTCGCCGAGGTATCCTCGTCAATGAGAAGAACACGGGCTCCGCTCTCCATCGCTTCAATGATATTTGCCGCCTGCGAGGTGCTTCCCGACGCATCGTCCGTCCGAAAGGCGGTTGTCGTCCTCCCCTGGGGCAGGGTCCCGATAAAGGGAGAGATATCGACACCTTCGACGCGCCGGCCGTCTTCCGAGCGAATCTTCACGGCATCGGGGTCGGCCACCACGTATTCACGGCCGTCCCCGGGAACATGATTGTAGACCCCGCGCTCCACTGCTTTCAGGAGCGTGGATTTTCCATGATATCCTCCCCCTACGATCAGGGTAATCCCTGCACGGATACCCATGCCCGATACCATGCCGCGATTGGGGACGTGCAGGGTGAGCCGCATGGACGGCGGTGAGGAGAAGGGTACGACGTCCGCACCTTCCATCGGCAGGTCATCGATGCCGCTTTGGCGGGGGAGGATGGCCCCGTCGGCGACGAACGCGACCAGACCCAGTTCTTTCAGCTGTCGCCTGAGGCAATCGGCATCCTCGCACACCTCACAATGCAGGCGGATCTCTTCCGGGTCAAGAGAGGAGAAGAGAAGAGATGCACGAACAATGGCGGGGATGTCATGGAAGAACATCGTCTCTGCCTCACGCCCGGCAATCCTTCTCCCGAATGCGGGGAGACCGACAACGAACCGCGCCTCGACCTCGCCGTCCCGGACGATGACGGAGGTGCGTTCCAGGACCTCCTGCCCCGGCGTATCCATCGCGATGATGCCGCTTTTTCCGCTCCCTTTCCCGTTTCCTGTGCGCCGCATGCAGGCATCGCCGAACCGCCGGCTGAGGACGTCGGCAAGGGCAATGGCCCGGCTCTTGTTGCTGAAGAATTCTGCGGGAAATCCTGCGGTTTGCCGGGGTAGCATCACCCTGACACGTGACGGAGCGGCAAAAGGGTCTCCCTGCACATGATCAATACAGAATGTGTACTCCGAAAACCGGTATATCCCCCTGATATCCTTGTATGCTCCGTACCCCTTGCCATCGATGCGGCGGAGGGCGGTGTGGAGGGTTTCTTCCGGTTGCATGAACTGATAGACTCCAACGTACCTTTCTCATTTACTGCCGGATAAAAGATCGGAAAACGGGTGGGCGGCGGAGGGGACGGCTATCGTTCCATGACCTGCACCGAACCTGCATTGAATGCAACCCATACCGTCATTCCGGGGGCGAGATGAACCCTCTCGGCAAATCGCCAGGAGACGGTGAGCGTTATGTCTATCCCGCAGTCAATGGTGACGTGATTCTGGGGCCCCACCATTTCAATGGACTTGACGACGCCGTTCAGGTGGTTGGCCATCGGCGACCTGCCATGCCGCTCTTCAGACATGTGCAGGCGAATATCCTCGGTCCGCAGGCACCACGAGATGCTGCTCCCAACCGGACGGTCGGTGACGGCAAGTATCTCTGTTCCTCCCGAAGCAACCGTTGCCACGCCCCCTTCACTCCGTATGATCTCGCCGTCGAAGATATTTTCAAACCCGATGAAATAGGCTACTTCCCGGGTATTCGGCGCGGTGAATACCTCCTTCAGGGTCCCGGTCTGGATGAAGGTCCCCCCCATCATCACCGCAATGCGATCGCCGAGGCGCTGCCCCTGGTACATGTCGTGGGTGGAGAGGATGATGGTCGCATGATGGGTGTCCCGTATGAAGAAGATCAGGTCCTCCAGAATCCCGGTGGTGACCGGGTCCAGGTCGGAGGTCGGTTCGTCCATCAGAATGAGGTCGGGCTGCGTCACGATGGTCCGGGCAAAGGCGACGCGGTGCTTTTCCCCCCCGGAGAGTGTCCGGGCATCCTGCTCCTCAAATCCTTCCAGCCGCACGTCATGGAGAGCCAGGGTCACCCGGCGGTGGACCTCCTCCTTTGAGAGGTCCCGGAACCGAAGACCATAAGCGACATTTTCGTACACCGACCCCCGGAATATGGCCGGATCCTGGAAGACCATGCCGATCCTTCGGCGCACCTGCTGCTGTTCCCTGTCGGAAAGCGTCGTGATCTCCGTCCCCTCCAGCAGGATTTTGCCATCCGTCGGCGTGTCGAGCAGATCAATGAGCCGGAGAATGGTGGATTTCCCCTGCCCCGACGGCCCGATGATCACAAATATCTCGCCTTTGCGTATCTCGGCATCAAGGCCCCGGATCACCTCTTTTTCCCCGAAGGATTTGCACAGTCCCTCAATCCTGAGCATATCAATCGGCCTCCCTTCGTATCGAGGTCATGACAAAGTTGACTATCAGCGCGATGAAGAGCAGGATGATCCCGAGGGCCATCGAGAATTCGATATTTCCCATCGATGTCTCCAGGGCGATGGACGTGGTGAGAACCCGCGTATATCCGCGGATGTTGCCGCCGATCATGATCGCGGCCCCGACTTCCGAGATTGCCCTGCCAAATGCCATGGCGACCGTTGCATAGACGACGAAGCGTATCTCCTTGAGGATCGAGGCCATGAATTGGAAGTAGTTTGCCCCGAGTGAGATGATGGTGTCTTTTATCACCGGGTCCATGGCCACCAGGGCCGAATAGGTGAGCCCGATGATGATGGGGATGACAAGGATCACCTGGCCGATGATCATGGCGCCGGGGGTGAAGAGAAGGCCCAGAAACCCGAACGGCCCCTGCCTTGAGAGCATGAGAAACACCACCAGACCGATGAGCACTGTGGGGAGTGCATAGAGCGTGTGCACCAGGTTGATGATCGTCCGTTTTCCAGGAAATGTCCGGAATGCCAAAAAAAGCGCAATGGGAATCGATATGACCGATGCGATGACGGTGGCGGAGAAGGTGATGTAGATGCTGCGAAAGGCAACCTCGTACACCTCGGGGTCAAAGGTGACGATGAGATGAATGGCCGTTAAAAAACCGTCTATAATCTCGTTCACCGCACACCTCTCTCAGAAACTAACAACGGATGAAGAAAAAAAGTAATGGGTTTCCGATCAGGGGATGGGTGATTCGGCTTCTTCCGGGGTTACGCCCAGAATCTCATAGTTCCCGAGCGCGGGGAAGAAGAGCGGCTGGCCATACTCCTCGACACCAAAGTCTGCAATGACCTGCTGTATCTCGGGGGTGATCAGGAAGTTGATCCATTCCTTTGCCATCTCCGAGTTGACGTAGGAGAACTGTTCAGGATTGATCATCATCGCACCGTAGATGTTTAAAAGAACGTCGCCTTCATCGACGAGAGGCACGAGGTCGATATCTCCCTTGTAGGCAAGATAGGTGCCGGAGTCGGAGACCGTGTATGCCTGAAGTTCATTTGCCATCTGGAGGGTTGCGCCCATGCCCTGGCCGCCTTCGACGTACCATTCACCTGAACCGGCGACCTCGGTGTCATAGTCATAGCCGGCACTCGTCCAGATTGCCTTCTCCTTTGCATGCGTTCCGGAGTTGTCACCACGGGAGACTACCACAACATCGGGGTTGGTCTGCGCCTGTTCAATGAGAGTTACGAATGCATCCTCGGGAGTCATCCCTGCAATGCCTGCAGGATCGGATTCGGGGCCGACGATCATGAAGTAGTTGTAGGCAAAGACCCGCCGGTTGATGCCGTAGCCGTTGTCCAGGAAGACATCTTCGCGTGCCCTGTCGTGAACCATAAGCACATCAACATCTCCGCGTTCACCGTACTCAAGGGCCTTGCCGGTCCCGGCAGCGATGATCTGGAGAGTGACATCATGGTCCTCTTCAAACCTGTCCTTGAGGTCTGCAAGAAGACCGGTGTTATCAAGACTCGTTGTGGTTGCTATCTTCAGGAATTCAGGGGTTGCTGCACTACCTGTATCTGTCGGCGCTGCGGTCGTCGCTGTTGCTGTGTCATTACCCCCGTCAGAGGTACACCCACAGAGAAACACCGCCGCGATCAGCACAAGGGCCGCCAGCAAAAATTTTCTGTCCAACATAATATCCGTCTCAATTTATGCCATGACCCCTGCATAATATTAACTATGTATTTTGCCCATATGGGCAAAATAAATCATTCTTGCTTAACAAAGGTGCAATTGGTGTACAAATGAAAAAAGGAGGGTGGCCTTTTACAGGTGATAAATACTACAAATTTTTCAGGGCGACGATATCGGTTACCCCGGTCAGCTTCCAGATATTGGAGCGCTCTTCATCTGCAATGGACTCCACCGGGTCTGCCGGATTGTGCCCCAGTGCTCCCAGGACATTATTCGAGAGTTTGTGGGTGCGAATCATTTCGATGAACATATTGCGGACTTTCTTCTTGGTGATTGCATCCTCTTCCTGAACCAGTCTTCCCTGCATGGTCACGAAATTATAGCAGGACATGTCCATCGAATATCGTTCCACTTCAACCGAGACATATGGGCTCTTGGAGAACAGATCGTTTTTTCTCCCGTATTTTGTTGAAAGGAAGTAGAGAAAATTTCCGTCGAAGACATACATGAACGGTGCGATATACGGATATTTTTCTCCCTGGAACGCTATCCTTGAAATATATCCATCGCGGATCAGGGCATCATATTCTTCTTTTTCCATATGCGGAATCTTGACAATCTCCATAAAACAACTCCAATATCAACCCATTACCGGTAGGATGTAATAAATATTGCTTCTCGGTATTTCGGGAATACGACCTTCTGCAGGACAGGACGATGGAAATCCCGCCCTCAAAATGCATATGTAGTTCCCTGTCATATTGATGAACGGAAGAGTATTCGGGAGAGAAAAACATGAGCACCATCTACATTATCGGGCATAAAAAACCGGATACCGACAGCATCTGCAGCGCACTTGGATATGCGGATTTTCTGGGAATGGGCGCCACCGGGACCTATGTTGCCGCACGATGCGGGGATGTTAATCCCGAGACATCCTTTGCTCTGGAGACCTTCCGGCGCAGCCCTCCCGAATACGTTGAAAGTGTGGCGCCGAGCGTCTCAGATATGCCCTTCAAGTACACAGTCAGCGCACTTGCCGACACGCCTACCATCGATGTCGCCGACCAGATGGTCCATCATGATATCCGCAACATGCCGCTGACTGATGAAGAGGGGCATTTCCTCGGCATTATGAGTGAACACGGCCTTGCGAGAACCTATATAACCCGCCACAAAATCGAGCCGCTCGCCTTTGCCCCGATAAAACTCGAGACCCTGGAACGAATCCTTGAAGCAAAGATCATAGTCCCCTCCGAGGATCTCCTTGAGGGGAAGGTGTACATCGCAATCGACGCGCTTCATGTCACCCTTTCACGTCTCAGCGAGCATGACATCGCAATCGTGGGGGATAACGAACCGTCACAGCTCGCACTGATCTCGGCGGGAATTGCCGCCCTCATCATTGCTGACGGCGCCCCCGTCGGCGACCGTGTCATCCAGAGTGCGAAGGAACGCGGGGTTTCACTCCTTGCAACCGACCTCGATGCCTTCGGAGTCGGAAAGATGATCAACCTCTCCCTCCCGGCACGCAATGTGATGGCAACCGATGTTCCGACGGTCACGATGGATACATCCATAGAATATGCAAAGCGTGCGGTCACAGACTCACGGTACAGGACGGCCTGCATCGTCGGTGAGAACAACACCTATCTCGGTATGCTCTCGCGAAACACCTTTTTGGAAGATGTCCAGAAACAGGTCATCCTGGTCGATCACAATGAGTATACCCAGGCGGTGGACGGCATAGAAACAGCTGAAATCATCGAGATCATCGACCACCACCGGATAGGGGCGATGACCACCCTTAAACCGATTAAGTTTCTCAACGATCCTCTGGGATCCACCTCAACCATCATAGCCCGGAAATTCATGGAAAGCGGAAAGGAGCCCGAATGGTCGACAGCAGGGCTTCTTCTCTCAGGCATTCTTTCGGATACGATGGTCCTGAGGCTCTCCACCACGATGCCTGCTGACAGAGAAGCGGTGGCGTATCTTGCAGGCATCGTGGATATGGACCCGCTGGCATACGGGACGGAACTCATCGAAAAAGGAATGGACATGACCAGGGCATCGATTGGGGATCAACTCCTCGCGGACATGAAGGCGTATGAGCTGTTCGGCCGCCACGTCATCATTTCGCAGGTAATGGTACCGACCTTTGATTTCTGTCACCAGAACAATGCTGAAATCAGGCGGGAGGTCGATAAGATTCACCAGTCATCGCGCCCCGACCTCTATCTTGCGATGTACACAAGCGTATTTGAAAATGCGAGTATGATCTATGCCCAGGCAAGGGACCAGCTCCTTCTCGAAGGACTGGGCTTTTCCAGTATTCCGGTAACAATGGAGGGAGTCATGTCCCGGAAAAATGACTTTATCCCGAAAATCGGCTCCATTCTGAAAAATATTTAATCTCTTTTCTCTTCCCTGCAACAGCACAGGACCAACCCGAACACCCCTAGGGCAAGGAGGATCACCGGCTGCCCGGCGGGCGTTGCTGTCGGGGCAGCGATCGGAGTCAGGTCAGGTGCAATCGATATCGTCTCTCCTTCAGGAATCGTAACCGAACTCTGCCAGTCGGTGTACCCGTCCAGGCGGACGAGTAGGGTATGGGACCCGGCCGCAAGCGTTGAGGTCAGTGGAGTGCTCCCTTCCATCTGGTTGTCGATATAGACCGTCGCGCCGGACGGTGTCGAGCTGACGGAGAGAAGACCCGTTCCTTCGGGAAGTGGTGTCGGTTCCGGTTCCGGAGACGCGGTCGGGACATACGGTGTCGGCATCACCGGTACGGGGAGCGAGTAGAGATACAGGTTGCCGTCTGAGGAGGCGACAGCAAGCCGCGTGCCATCACCCGAGAGGGAGACACCGTTCACATTTCCCGAAGCCGCCTGTTTGGAGACCGGCTTCACATTATTGTCGTAGACGGAGGCGATGTTGTCATTCTGCGCAAGAGCATAGTAGGCCCCCATGCGGGCTGACGAGACATCATTCACCTTTGAGGACGGCGGTATCTTTTGCAGCTGGTTTCCGTTGAAATCGAAGACATAGGCATTGGCATCACTTCCTCCGGCGATCAGGCTTTCTCCGTCAGGGGATATGTCGACGCCAAAGACCTGCCCGTCGATCCTGTGGTTCCAGAGCCGCTCACCGTCACGGTCGAAGAAATTTATGACAAAATCCCGCGTCCCCGCAGCAACATAGCTCCCGTCCTCCGAGATGGCCGTTGAGAGGACACCCGATGATGCACGGAATTTCCAGACTTCGTTTCCTTCGTTGTCAAAGACATACTGGTAGCCGTCACTGCAGGCCACGGCAATGCGTGACCCGTCGGATGTCAGTGCCACATCATTCACTTTACCGGTAAACGCTTCGGACCACAGGAGGTTTCCCGTACCATCATAGACATAGAGATCTCCCTTGTCGGTGCCTGCGGCAACATACAGGGCTCCCGATGAGACCGCAACACCCCAGACAGGGGAACCGGCATCGCGCCCCCACAGCCGCTCACCATCGATGGTAAGGAGCATCACCTGAGAATTATAGGTCCCGGTCGCCACGTACATCCCGTCCGGTGAGATGTCGCAGTCATAGAAATTCGTCCCTGCAGAATACTGCCACTCGAGTTCGGCACCCTGTGTTGCTGCTGCGGCACTCCCGCAGATCATTCCCGCAACCGCGAGCAGGATGCATAGCCGGACTGCCATTGAACCGTTCTGCGGCCTTATGGCCACCCTATCTTTCGTTGTCATATCCGTCTCCCTGCCATGTTTGACAGATCAAACAGACCTATGCTCTCTGGATATTTAAAAAACAGGTTCCTTTAGGAATTTAATCAGGAATGCGAATTGTCCCGTCCTCCACTTCCTCCAGAAACCCTTCGGCAATCAGTTCCCCGATAATCGTCTCTGTACGTCCTTTTTCATCGGCAACCATGCAAATGATGGTCTCTTTGTCCGTCGGCCCGCCGTCCAGAAGAAGCCGGAGAATTTTGCCCCGGACCTGTCTGGAAGACCCCTCAAAGGTGGACTGCCGTTTGTACGCCGTACTGCGAAGATTGGGATTTTTTACCTTCTGTTTGAGCATCGCACCGTAGTCCATGAGAGCATAATACCATTCACGGGGATTTATCCAGTCGAGGGAGCGTTCGACGAGGGGAAGAATCTCCGAATCCGCGACATCCTCCCGCTCCCCAAAGAAGAAATGAATGAAGACCCTGCGTATATTGGTCTCGATGAAGACCACGGGGGTGTTGTATGCAAATGCCGCAACCGATGCCGCCGTTGCAGACCCCAGGCCGGGAAGGGTCCGGAGGGTGGCAACATCACGGGGAAGATTGCCCCCGAATTCGCTGACGATCCGTTCTGCAGCCGCCTTCATCAGCTTTGCCCTCCGGTTGTACCCCATCCCCTGCCAGACACGCAGGATGTCGCCGAGGGGGGCCCCGGCAAGCGAGGAAAAATCGGGAAATGCCGCTATAAACTCAGGATATTTCGTATTTACCCTCTCCACCTGTGTCTGCTGGAGCATGACTTCGGAGACATAGATGCGGTAGGGGTCTGTAGTCTCCCGCCACGCCATCGGCCGTCCAGAAGTGCGATAATAGTCCCAGATGATCCTTCTGAACTGATCGATGGCTGCATCGTCCATCCCGGACGTGCGGTAGAGGGAAAAAAAGGCTGATTCAGGGTCCCCAGCAGGACCCTCCACATTCTTCACCGGCATTCTTCTGGGATAACTGAAAATTATCTGTGATAATGCGACAGCGGTTCGATGGTGATCTGATCCTTCTTCAGGCTGACAATTGCCTGTGTCGCCGCACGCGCCGCCTGCATCGTCGTGATGTACGGAATGTTGTAATCAAGCGCAGCCCGCATAATCTTCATATGATCAATCCGGGAGTACTTCCCGGATGGTGCATTGATGATGAGGCTGAGTTCGCCGCGGCGCATCAGATCGATGACGTTCGGTGAGCCTTCCTGCACCTTGCGCACCAGATTCGCAGGGATGCCATGCTCTTCAAGCCGCTCGACGGTCCCTTCGGTTCCGTAGATGGTCAGCCCCTGGTCATGCAGCTGTCGGGCAATGGCAATGACATCATCCTTGTGTGCATCGCCGACGGATATGAACACGTCCCCTTCGAGAGGAATCTCGTTGTCAGCCGATAGGCTTGCCTTGTAGAATGCCCGCCCGAAGTCGTAGTCAATCCCCATAACCTCACCCGTGGACTTCATCTCAGGCCCGAGAACGATATCCACGCCCGGTAGTTTGTTGAAGGGAAGGAGGACTTCCTTGACGGCAACATGCCCGATCTGCGGTTCGCTGACACCGAGGTCGCGGATCTTCATCCCGAGCATTGTTTTTGCTGCGATCTTCGCAAGGGGCATCCCGGTTGCCTTTGATACAAACGGAACGGTCCTGCTTGCACGTGGATTTGCCTCCAGCACATACACGACACCATCCTTGACAGCATACTGGATGTTGATGAGGCCTACCACGCCAATTCCAAGTGCCAGTTTCTTCGTGTAATCGCGAACGGTATCGATGATTTCGGGTTTGAGCGACTGCGGCGGGATGACGCAGGCCGAATCACCCGAATGGACACCTGCCTCCTCGATGTGCTCCATGATGCCGCCGATGAGAACATCTTCCCCGTCACAGACGGCGTCGACGTCGATTTCGATGGCATTCTGGAGGAATGAATCGATGAGAACCGGATGCTCGCGGCTGACCCGCACCGCTTCTTTGATGTAGGTCTGGAGTTCCACCTCATCGTGAACGAGTTCCATTGCCCGTCCGCCAAGGACGTAGGAAGGGCGCACAAGAAGCGGGAACCCAATCTTTTCTGCGATGCGCATAGCCTCTTCCTCGGAGTAGGCGGAGCTGTTTGCCGGGGATGGAATCTCCAGGGTATCGAGGAGCTGACTGAACCGATCGCGGTCCTCTGCCAGGTCCATGGCATTCGGGGCAGTCCCGAGAATATGTGTCGAAAGGCCGTAATCGGCAATTGCTTTTTCCAGGGGCATTGCCAGATTGACGGAATTCTGCCCTCCGAACTGGACCATAACCCCCGCATAGGAATCGGACCTGAGAATATTGACGACATCTTCCAGCTGCATCGGTTCGAAGAAGAGCCGGTCGGAGGTATCATAGTCGGTAGAGACTGTCTCCGGGTTGTTGTTGACGATATGCACCTCAACGCCTTCCTCCCGCAGGGCCTTGACGGCATGGACCGTACAGTAATCAAACTCGATTCCCTGGCCGATTCGAATCGGGCCTGAACCGAGAATGAGCACTTTGTCTTTGCCATCCTGCACAACCTCTGTTTCGTCCTCCCACGTCGAGTAGAAATACGGCGTGGTTGCAGGGAACTCCGCCGCACACGTATCCACCATCTTATAGTTAGGAAGCGGGGCAAGGGTGCTAATACGGCTTTCAGGGACCCCGGAGAGCGAACAGATCTCCTTCGTCGAAAACCCATTCCGTTTTGCACCAAGGATCAGGTCATCTGAAACAGGTCCGTTAACGAGAGCGGTCTCCATCACAACGACATTCTTCATCTTTTCCAGGAAGAAGGGGGAGATGAAGGTAAGCTCCGATACTTCCTCAACGGAGAATCCTTCACGGAATGCGTCAAATATGCAGCCAAAACGCTCATCCGTGGGATTTGCAAGAAGCATCCGGATCTCCGACTTTGAGGTATGCCGGTTGATATCGGTGTCCACTGAACGCATCGCCTTCATGAACGCCTCTTCCAGCGTTCGCCCGATGGCCATGACCTCACCGGTCGACTTCATTGCCGTGGTGAGCGTCCTGTCCGCATTGGGGAACTTGTCAAACGGCCACCGCGGCACCTTGACCACGACATAATCAATGGCCGGTTCAAAGGACGCCGGCGTACATCCGGTGACGGTGTTCATGATCTCGTCCAGGCGCATACCGATGGCAATCTTTGCCGCTACACGGGCAATCGGATAGCCAGTTGCCTTTGATGCAAGGGCGGATGACCGCGAGACCCGTGGGTTCACCTCAATGACCCGGTAATCACCATCCTTATAGGCAAGCTGGACATTGCATCCGCCCTGCACATCGAGGGCACGGATGATCTTCAGGGACGCGCTCCTGAGCTTCTGGAATTCATCGTCCCTGAGGGTGAGGATCGGAGCGACGACGATACTCTCTCCGGTATGGATGCCCATGGCATCGACATTCTCCATCCCACAGATGATGATGCAGGTATCGGCCGCATCGCGCATGACCTCAAACTCGATCTCTTTCCAGCCGATGACGCTCTCTTCAATCAGAACCTGATGAATCCTTGACCTCTGGAGACCGATCTCGACGATGCGCCGGAGTTCTTCGGGGGTATGCGCCACACCGCCGCCTGCACCTCCAAGGGTATAGGCAGGACGGATGATAGCGGGAAGACCGACCATCTCCAGGGCTGCATCGATCTGCTCGAGATTGTTGAGGATAATGCTCCTGGGGACGGGCTCGCCGATCTCTTCCATCAGGGAACGGAACTTCTCCCGGTCCTCCCCGCGATAAATTGCGTCCAGCGGCGTGCCGAGAATCTCCACACCCTCGAGCGCTCCCATCTCGGCAAGTTCGGCGGTCATGTTGAGGCCGGTCTGGCCCCCCATGCCGGAGAGAATGCCCTGTGGTTTTTCCTTTTCGATGATCTTTGCGATGATGTCCGACTTTATCGGCTCGACATAGATCACATCGGCCATCTCGGGGTCCGTCTGGATGGTCGCCGGATTGGAGTTTACCAGCACAACCTCGATGCCTTCCTCGCGGAGTGCCCGGCATGCCTGCGACCCTGAAAAATCGAATTCGGCAGCCTGACCGATCTGTATCGGCCCTGAGCCAATCAGAAGCACTTTTTTAATATCTTCACGTCGTGGCATCAGGGTATCCTCCTGTAGAATGTATCGAAAATTACCCGTTCCGTGTCATGCGGGCCCGCATGGGCTTCGGGATGGAACTGCACGGTATATAGGCCCATGTCTTTGGAGTAGAACCCTTCTACCGTCCCGTCATTGACGTTCGTGAAGAATAGTTCACAGTCTTCAGGGAGCGTGTCCCCGTCGACGGCGAATCCGTGATTCTGGGTGGTTATGTAAATCTTGCCGCGGGTATCCTTTACCGGCTGGTTTGAACCGCGGTGACCAAATTTCATCTTATAGGTCTCTGCGCCTACGGCAAGAGCGGCCACCTGGTTCCCCATGCAGATGCCAAAGACCGGGATCGAACCCAGCATATCCTTTACGCACTGGATTGCTCCCGTGGCAAGCACGGGGTCGCCCGGCCCGTTGGTCACAAAGAGTGCCTCCGGTTTGACCGCCTCGATTTCATCCGCCCGTGCATTGTACGGGAATATATAGAGATCTGCACCCCGCCTGTGCAGACTGCGGGCAATATTCTTCTTTATCCCTAGATCGATCACTGCTATTCTCTTGCCCGTACCGGGGATGCGGTAGGGTTCTTTGCAGGACACCTCGGGGATGAGATCAAGATCGGAAATCGGTCGCTGATTGCGGGCACACTCCACTGCAAACTCACCGTCATCATTTCCGACGATCAGCGCAGCCTTCAGGGTACCGTTCACGCGCGTTTTAATAGTGAGACGCCGTGTGTCGATACCAGATATTCCAAGCAGCCCATGTTCCTCAAAATAATCCCCGACAGACGGGCGTGCCTCGGGTACTGCACAGAGTTCGCGGACCACACACCCCTTTGCGTGAATCTGCGGACTCTGGAAATTTTTCTCATCGACCCCATAATTACCGATAAGCGGATAGGTGAACATGAGAATCTGACCCCGGTAACTGGGGTCGCTCATGGCCTCCATATATCCGCCCATCTGGGTCGTGAATACGAGTTCTCCGGCGCAGGAACCTTCCACGCCAAATCCCTCTCCTACGATATATTCACCATTTTCCAGACCCAGGACTGCCTTCATTGAATTACCATACTCAATGTGTCTGGGCTCTTATTAAAAACTCGTAATGTTCATAGCTGGCATGTTAGTGGTTCCCTTCCACCAGCCCTCTGCCCGGCCGGATTTGTCGTTTTCGACATTTCCTAATACTTCCTTGCGACAACCATTATATGATGACAGATCATGTCCTAATGGAAATTGTCGGTTTCAGTGACAGCCCCTGCGGCCCGTTTCCATGCGACGACACCCGGACCTGTGAACTGGAACGGTGCGCACCGAGTGAGAACCTTGAAAAGGCATACTTCGCTCTTCAGACGGAAATTGCAAAGGAATACGGAGAAAAGGTGGAGATGAAACTGACCTGGCTCGATGAGCAGGTCCCTGATTATATCATGCAGATCGTCGAAGAGCACCAGCCCCCGCTGCCCATCATCCTGGTGAACGGCAAACTAGCTCCTATCGGCCGGATATCCCTCCCGCTGATACGCGAAGCCCTCAATGCCGAGCTGGCCTGATCGTTGTAACCGGATGGCAGGCTACCAACCAATTTTTTCTCCCGTCCAACAGGGAATCGTTCTTTTCTGCCTCTTGTAGGTCAGTGATATTTTTCAGATGTGGAATCTGAAGAAATGACCAAGTACCTATCCTTTCTCAAACAAAACGAAACTCCACCGCAGGATCAAAAGTATGAAGACGTCCTGTACCAGAGGGTGATTTGATAACCTACGGATGACTGAACATTCGATCCTTAATCATGGCTTCGTATTCATTCCAGTAAAACCGGTGCGTCCCTTCCCTGGACAGGCCGAATGTGAAGACCTATGACTTCCTTCAAAATTACAACCAAACTCCGGGAACTGGAATCGAAGATTGGCACCCTCTCGCCAATGCAGAAGATTCTTCTTGGTACAGACGGTTCGGTGACTACCCTTCTTGAAAACGCGCTGGACTGCGAGGTGACGGTAAACACACTCTCCCAGGAGGTCGTGCCTGCGGGCGAAGGGGTAGCCGCATCACTTGGGATCCGGGCAGGAGAACCGGTCAATCACCGCATCGTAACGTTAAACGAGAGTGCAACGGGAAATGCACTCCTGTACGCAGTATCGGACACCCCGCTCTGCCGGCTAGACCCCTCGTTCCGGGACGATCTTATGCGGGCCGACATCCCGATCGGGCGGATCATGCAGAGGCATCACATCGAAGCGCGGCGCGAACTTGACGACGTGAGGGCCTGCAGGGCTGACCCCGTCATCAGTAGCACCTTAGGGATATTCCGTCAAGAACCTCTGCTCTCACGCAAGTACCGTATCATCACCGGCGGAAAACCACTCATCGCCATACGGGAGACCTTCCCCTACTGCAACTTTACCGACGAGACCAGGGTGATCGTGGAAGCTCCGGCACGGATTCACATGGGCCTCATCGACATGAACGGGAGATCGGGCCGGGTCGACGGCGGGATCGGGCTTGCAGTCGAGGACCCTTCCATCGTCATAGAGGCCAGACGAAGCAGCGAACTCCAGGTCAGGGCCGATAAAGATCGGACAAAACAGGCTGAACGGGTGCAAATGACTGCAGAAAAAATACTTGCAAAGTTGGGCGTCAATGGGGGGGCCGAGATCACACTGCACAGCACCTATCCCGGACACATCGGCCTGGGAAGCGGCACCCAGCTCGACCTCGCCACCGCCCGTGTCCTCTTCGAGCTTTTCCAGCCAGGAAACCTCACAATCAGGGAGATCGCGGCGTTCATTGGGAGGGGAGGGACGTCAGGGATAGGAACTGCGGCATTTGAGTCGGGTGGTTTCATCGTCGACGGGGGGCACAGGTTCGGCCCTCGGGGAGAGAAATCCGACTTCAGGCCATCTTCGGCCTCAAGCGGAATACAACCGGCACCGGTGCTCTTCAGACACCCGTTCCCCGAAGAATGGCAGATCCTTCTCGCCATCCCGGAGATACCTGAGGGCGCAAGCGGAACAGCCGAACTGGACATATTCGGTCGGCACTGCCCGGTGCCCATCGGCGATGTCCAGGCACTCTGCCATGCGGTTCTTATGCAGATGCTCCCCGGTATCGTCGAAAAAGACCTCGACCTCTTTGGAACGGCAGTGAACGCAATCCAGGAATTCGGCTTCAAGCAGGTCGAACACAGCCTTCAGCCCCCGTGTATCCAAAACCTGATCTCCGCTCTCCGTATGACAGACGCTGTATGTGCAGGACTGAGTTCCTTCGGTCCGACGGTGTATGCGATCGGCGACACCGGGATGCAGGACGCCCGAAGGGCTGCCGAGGATGTGATGGCAGAGACGGGCGGGGGCAGGGTGATAATTACCCACGCCCAAAACAGGGGAGCAGAGATCAGAACGCCCGCCTGAATACTTCCCGGCAGACCATTCACCTGCTCTTTTGCCTCTGTAGATGCCCCGAATCGAGACTATTGATGTTCAGGAACGTGAAATGGCCACTATTATTACTCCTTGACCATGAAGCGGACAAAAAAATAATTATTTACTAGGAAGAGGCCCGGACAAATGTATTTTGTATGACCAGAAAGCGGCCTGAAAAATGCTTTTTTATCAGAGGAAAACAGCCTGAAAAATTTATTTTTTCATGACCGGGAAGCGGACAGAAAAATTTACTTTTTCATAACCGCGCCGCGGTCTGCCTGGTCCACCATCCGGGAATAGCGGAGGAGCACCCCCTCAAGCGACCGCTGTGGTGGCTTCCATGCGGCGCGCCTCTTCTCCAGTTCCTGCGCATCGACGAGAATATGAAGGCTTTTTTGATGCAGGTCGATAGCGATCTCATCCCCTTCCTCGATCAGGGCAATGGGCCCTCCCACGGCTGCCTCGGGGGCGACATGACCAATGCAGGGGCCGCGGGTTCCCCCGGAAAACCTTCCGTCGGTGATGAGGACAACCCGCGTCATCCCCCGGCCCATGATGGCAGAGGTGGGGGAGAGCATCTCCGGCATCCCCGGGGCACCTGCCGGCCCTTCATACCTGATGATGACCACATCCCCCTCCCGGATACGGTCAGAGAGGATGGCATCCATGGCACTCTTTTCTGAATCAAAGACTCGCGCCGGACCGGTATGCTGCCACATGGCATCATTCACGGCGGCGGCCTTGATCACACTCCCGGCGGGAGCGAGGCTTCCCTTCAAAATTTTGAGGCCGCCGGCGCTGTGGACCGGATCTTCAATGGATCGAATCACCGAGGCATCGACCACGGGTGATGCCTCGGCAATGGCGCGGACATCGTTCCCTGAGGTAGTCATCCCTTCCTCCAGGTAAGGACGAAGACGGTGCAGTACCGCAGGAATGCCCCCGGCATAATAGAGCGTTTCCATCGAGTGTGGCCCGCCGGGCTGCATATGACAGATGTGGGGGACCGCGTCTCCGATCTCATTGAAATCATCAAGCGTCACAGGAACCAAGGCCTCTTCTGCGATGGCCATAAGATGAAGGACGGTATTGGTGGACCCGCCAAGCGCCATGTCCACGCGTATCGCATTGCGCATGCTTGCCCGGGTGATGATATCGCGCGGCCGAACGCCCTCCCGGACGAGCGAGACCACCCGCTCACCGCTTTCACGGGCAATGGCAAGTTTCTCTGCGTGGACCGCAGGGATTGCGGCACATCGCGGAAGCGACATCCCGAGGGCCTCCGTCATGCAGGCCATGGTATTTGCGGTGTAGAGACCCTGGCAGCTCCCGCATCCCGGCATGGCGCACTTTTCCAGTTCACGCAGTTCATCTTCGGTCATGGCACCTGCCGACACCTTGCCGACTCCTTCGAATACATCGATGAGGGAGAGGTCCTTTCCTCCACAGTGCCCGGAAAGCATCGGTCCGCCGGTCACCACGATGGCAGGTATATTGCACCTGGCTGCCGCCATCAGCATCCCGGGGACGATCTTGTCGCAGGTGCAGAGGCAGACGAGCCCGTCAAACCGGTGCGCCTGTATCATGAGTTCGACCGAGTCTGCAATGGTCTCACGTGAGGGAAGCGAATAGCGCATGCCCTCATGGCCCATAGCAATACCGTCACAGATGCCGATGGTATTGAATTCAAAAGGAACTCCGCCCCCGGCGCAAATTCCCTCACGAACACGTTCAGCAAGCTGGCGGAGATGTGTATGGCCCGGAACAACATTATTCCAGGAATTTGCTATGCCTATAAACGGCAACTCCATCTCCCGGTCCGTCACCCCGAGTGCTCTCAGGAGAGAACGGTTCGGGGCCCGGGTATACCCTTTTTTTACCTCATCGCTGCGCATGGATGTTCATATCATCATGAACTCGAAACGATAAAAAAGGAAGGTCGGCCAAGTACGACCGACATTAATGACCCCTGAAACCCGGAGATGAGACCATGGATACGGGAAATCGAAGCAATGACGTCATTGCCGTTGATATCGGCGCAACCCATCTGCGCACCGCCCGGATTGCGGCATCCGGGAGAATCGGCCCCATCACGAGGGAAAACCTTCGCGAGACCTGCCGGACGGCGGATGATGTCACACGGTTGGTGATGGCGGCGGTCGGGGCCCTTCTCGGGGAACAGGACAGCGCTCCGGCAGAGGCCATCGGGATTGCCGCCGCAGGCCCTCTGGATCTCTCATCCGGGGCCATTGTTCAGAGCCCTAACATGCCGTTTGAGAGAATCGATATCACCGGACCCCTCGGGGACGCATACGGGCTACCGGCATATCTGCTCAACGACTGCTCCGCCGGAGCCCTTGCAGAGGTGAGGTTCGGCCCCCTCAGGGGGACGGCGGACCTGGTGTATATCACCATCTCGACCGGCATCGGCGCGGGGGTGATTGCCGGCGGAAGGCTCGTGACCGGCCACAGAGGAAATGCGGCAGAAGCCGGACATATGTGCGTGGATACCACCTACCACCTCTCCTGCGGATGTGGTGGGAGGGGGCACTGGGAGGCATACGCCTCCGGGAGCGGGATTCCCGTTTTTTTCAGGAGATGGACTGAGACGCACCTCCCCGGCCACACCCGACTGGGGCTGCCTTCGTCCACTCCGGAGGTCTTCGACGCCGTCCGGGATAATGAAAAGTACGCCGGATTTTTGGATGCTCTTGCGGTCATCAACGCGAAAGGTCTTTCCAACGTGATTGCCGCCTACGAACCCGAGCAGATCGTCTTTGACGGACCCCTCGTCCGTGAACATGCCGACCTTCTGATAGGTCCCATGCTGGAACGAACAGACCGGTACCTGGCACTTCCGGAGATCAGTATCAGCTCACTGGAAGGGCATGCGCCGCTCCTCGGCGCCGGGGCACATACCCTGGGAAAAATAGGATTAATCGGTGATATGCATCGCACCCTCTGAACCGTCGCGGTAGAGGGTGACCACCTCGCCGATGACAATGATGGCGGGCGGCCGCACCCCCACTGCCGAGGCCTTCGCGGCAATATCTGCAAGAGTTCCGACGGTGACCCGCTGGTCGGGCCGCATGCCCCGTTCGATGATCGCGACCGGTTTTGCCGCACCCATGCCCCCG
>JAENZA010000102.1 GCA_016841485.1 Methanobacteriota archaeon | reverse complement strand
ACCGGCTACGTCTGGAAGGTGACCGGGTCCGACGGCCTTGCCATCACACAGGACACCTACACCCCGCCCGAGACAGGAACGGTCGGGGCCGCCGGGATGCACCGCTGGACAATGGAGCCGCGGATCACCGGCCTCGTCTCCTTCAGTGCAGTCTATTACCGCACCTGGGAAGGCGAGCCCTCCGATGACACGTATGCCATCTCCTTCTATGTCGTCCCGGCCGACGCCGACCTCATCACCGTCACGGCAGATGACAACGGCGGAACCATTGCGGTGCCCGCAGGCGATGTCGTGCTCGTCAAACTCGAGGAGAACCCGACCACCGGCTACCAGTGGAATGCAACCGCCGGCGGTAGTGCGATCATCGCCGCAGACACCTACATCATGTCCGCCGGGGCAGCCCAGGGCATGGTAGGTGCAGGTGGCACGCACGAGTGGTTCATCACCTTCCCGGAGGGTGTTGACGGCACCTTCGATGCGGTCTATGCCCGTTCGTGGGAAGAACCGTCAGAGGACGACGAGACCTTCACGGTTACCTTCGCGGCCGCATAACCCCACAATCCCATCCTCTTCTTTTTTTTGTTCATCACACCCCTGAGAAACCTATAAATGCTATTCCCCCGAGAAAGGCCGGATGAGAACCATGTATACAGTCACGGAAAAGCAGAGCCCCCGGCACACCGTTCTCTGCACCCGCCGGCGGGGACCCTACCGCCTGATCGCCGAGATGATTCCCGAGCTCTGCTGCTATGCGGAGGAGAAGGGGCTCGACATCACCGGACCGCCGATGTTCATCTGCCATGAGATGACGCCCGAGGAGGCGATGAAGGCGGATGAGAATGAATGTGCCGACGTGGAGGTAGTCCTTCCCATTTCTGGGCCGACGGAAGAGAATGAAGAGATCACCTGCTTCGAAATCCCGACCGAGACCGTGGCGTGCGTCGTCCACCGGGGACCCTACGACAGCGTCACCCCTGCCTACGAGGCGCTCTTTGCCTGGATAGAAAAACATGAAAAGGAGATCACCGGCCCGATTCGGGAGATCTATCTCAACGACCCGGAGGAGGTCCCGCCCGAGGAGATACTGACGCAGATCTGTATTCCGGTGAGGTGAAACAAATCGTACAAATAAAGGAGATTTCGTCAATTCGAGACAATAAACACCGTAAGAATAGAATAAAACCCAGTGGGCCTGCCCGGATTCGAACCGGGGATCTTCGCCGTGTAAAGGCGATGTCATAACCAACTAGACCACAAGCCCGTTGTGCGGTATGTGCTTTAAATTCATTTTTTTCTGAGCTATTAAGCCTTATGCAATGGTGCCCGAAATTCCGGGGCATTCCGGAGCATCCTGTGACGATTCTGCCGGATATTTATCCTCTCGCCCCGTTGGTACATGAAAAGATGAAGGCAAACGGGCAGACGATGCATCGTGGGGAGATGAATGGTGCAGCAAAAAGTACTGGCACCGGGAGGACGCTCCGGTGACCCTCGGTGCACCTGATGGACCGGAGCTGCTCCTCGCAGCCTACGCCATCCTCAACATCGCCGCCTTTCTCCTCTACGGGCGGGACAAGAGAAAGGCGGAGCGTGGCCGGTGGCGCACCAGCGAGCGGGCGCTTCTCGCCGCAGCAGCCCTCGGACCGTTCGGGGCATATGCAGGCATGCGCCGGTTCCGGCACAAGACGCAGAAGACGAAATTTGCCCTCGTACCCTGCTTTCTCCTGCTCCACATCGCCGGCCTTGGATATCTGGCATACCTCCTGATACCGCCGGCACTATTCTAGAGGGAAGGCCTCCACCCGCCGGATGAACCACGGGTGGTGTCCGTAGAAGCGGGAGACGGCCGCGAGCGCCGTTGCCGTACCGCGTATCTTTTTTTCAGACCATGCCGCCGCCCGCATGCTCCCCGTCGGGACGGATCCCTACCAGAAGATAAAACCCGTCAGCGACCAGAGCACGGATGCGGCGATGACCAGGAGAATCAGGACTACGGCGGCGTACTTGTAGAAACACGAGGTGCACAGGCCAAACGGGCCCATACACTCCTCGCAGTGCCCTTCCTTACATGCCCGGCAGACGCAGGCGGCCGATTTTTCAGGATGGTTGCGGCAGTGGGTATGGCTCATATATGCTCAGATCTGCCCGGGAAGCAAAATATCTTCTGATGCCTGAGTGCGGCTGTTTTTGCCATCAGGTGTCCATGAAAGCAGCATCCGCCCGTCAGCAGGCAGGTGAAAAAAAGAAAAAATTCAGAGGTAACCGAAGGACTTGAGGGCCACTTCGGTGTTGACGGCACCGCAGCGGTAGACCTTGCCTTCGGAGACTTCGTTGATCGTAACCTCTGCGGGTGCAAAGAGGCCCTGGTCGATCTTGAAGAAGTCGAAGTTTGCTTCCTTGAAGGTGTCGTAGAACGGCTTGCCGTACGAGGACGAGGTGTTGGACGGGATCCTGTCGATATAGTCGGCTATGCCGGGGTCGTCGATGGTCAGGTTGATCTGTCCGTAGTAGATGGTTGCGTCGTTGGTGCAGCCCATTGCCTTCGTGGAGTCGGACTTTACCGGGGGCACCGGTGCACAGCCGGATGCACAGATGATCTTCTTCGGGTCGTAGTGGAGCTGTTCGAGGCGGTAGACCGCGGTCTCGACACAGCGGCCGGCGACCTGTATGGAACCGACGACGGATGCGGTCGGGGCGACGACGGCACAGACATTTGCCACGTCAACGTTGCAGCCGTCTGCGACCTTCTGCATCACTGCCTCGGACGGCAGCTGGTCGGACTCGAGACAGATGACCGCGTAGTCGCAGTCGTCCTGGTACTCGATGATGTCATAGCACTCTTTCGGGTTGAGGGAGAGGGCACGGGCCGGGCCGCTGCCCATCGCGAAGTACTTCTCGTGGGTGATCCTCCATCCCGCCTCCTGTGCGCCGAGACAGGCGATGGCGGGGAAGTCGGTGCTCACATCGATGAAGGGCATCGGGACGTGCTGGATCTGTCCCATCCGAAACGAGATGTCTGCAAGCCCGCCCATACAGATCTCGGTAAAGCGCTTTCCTGCCGCATAGCCACCTCTGGCCTTCACACCACAGTCGACGATACGTGCGCCATTGTCGAGCTGGTGGAATATCGCGTTGAAATCCTCCGGATATTCCGCAAGCTCCTCAAAAAGGTCCAATGCATATTCATTTACACTGATCATGAGGGAATCCTCCTAACGCATACATTGTTGAAGCAAAATAGATAAGAGTTGTCAAATGCGGTATAGGACGGACCGTTACCGGCCCAGTTCGGCGATGACGCGGGCCGGGTCGTACCGCAGGGTAATCACCCGTGTCCTGCCGCGGCCCTCGCGATAATGGAGGTTGACGAGGCGCATCGCGTCGAACTTTTTGACCATCTCGTAGTAGCGGGTGTACCCGAGCTTCATCGTCTCCTTTGCCGCCTCGTGCACCTCTCCTGCCGTCATCTCGCCCCCGGCCTGCGAACGCTCTGCAATGATGAAAAGAAGCGCCTTCTCCTCGTCCTTCAGGGTCCGGACGCTTGCGGCGAGGTGGAGATATTTGGAGACCTCGTAGGCACGGCAGACATCATCCATCTCCACGCTTTTACGGGCATCGTTTTCTGCATTGAGCGCCGCCCGCTTGAGGAGGTCAATTCCCACCCGGAGGTCCGCACTCTTCATCGTCTGTTCGGTGACCAGGTCCAGCATCGCATCGGAAAGCACGCCCGGATAGAGACCCTGCCGGACCCGCTGCGAGAGGATCTCGTGGATCTCCTCCTCATCATAGGGCGGGAAGTAGATATCCGCCGGCCGGAACACCGACGCCACGCGGGGGTCCACCTCACTCATCAGGTCCACCGTCATGTCCGAGATGATGGTAATCACCCCGATACGCGTGCCGGGATAGGACTCATGGGCCCGCAGCAGGGTGTAGAGGACCTTGTTTATTTCGTTTTCATAGAGCAGGTAATTCGCGTCGTCGAGGCAGACGACGAGCACCCGCTCCTCCTTCTCCAGCAGGCGGCAGACCGCGTCGAAGACCTGCTTGAAGGAGGTTCCCGACGCAGGGGGAAGATGGCCGGAGAGTTTCCGGTAGATCTGCGAAAAAATAGCAAATTTCGTATTGTCAATCTGGCAATTGATATAAATCGGCACCATTTTTTTTGTTGCCTCCTCGATGTCGCCGAAGAGTTTTCTGACCGCCGTCGTCTTGCCGGTGCCCGGCAGACCGCGGCATATGGTATTGAGAGGGCGTCCCCCCCGCATGCCCGGACGCAGCTGGAAGGCAAGCTCCTGCATCTGCGTGTCGCGGAAGCTGAACTGTTCGGGGACATGGTCTATTTCGAAGACCTCCATGTCCTGGAACAGGGTTTCCTCCCACATCAGCAGGTTCTTCTTCATACTCAAGCATCACACTCCGCCATATATAAGGGTAGATGATATTCACTTTCACCCCCCGCACGGCCCTTCAGCCCTGGAGGGCGTCCAGGCACTTCTTGCAGAGCGGACGTTCGACGAAGATGCGGCTCATTTTTGCCTCCTGACGAGTAAGCGCCGCCCCGCACGCCTCACAGCGGCCGTGGTCCCCCGCTACAGGCGGCGTCGGGCCTTCCCCCGCTCCGGCCGGTGCTACAGGCGGAGCAGCAGGGGGAAGAGGGCCGGATTCGGGCGATGGCGGCGGGGCCGGAACAGACGCAGCACCACCCTCAGCGACACCCTCTGCACCAGCCTCAGCACCACTCCCCTCCCTGCGGGAGAGAAAACCGGGAGCTGCGACAGGCCCGGGAGCAACCGCAGGCCCCGGCGTT
>JAENZA010000007.1 GCA_016841485.1 Methanobacteriota archaeon | reverse complement strand
CCTCGTGGGGGGCCTCTTCTGCCGGCTGGATGCCTTTGATGCCGCCTGTCTCGGGGCGTATGTCAATGGCTGTGCGGGGGCGGCTTGCGCCGCCGAAGGCGACGGGATGACGGCAACCGACCTGCTCTGTGCCATACCGTCCGTTCTCTACGGCAGATGAGGGTATTGCTTTAGTGCACCGGCGCGAATAGATATGCAGTCATGATGCAGGCGGAGGCCGTCCGCATCACTTGGGAAGGAGGAACCACTATGGGCCCTGAATTTTCACACATCAAAGACGACAAGGTATATATGGTCGATGTGACGGCCAAGGAAGACGTTTCCCGGACGGCAACGGCGCGGGGGAGAATATATCTGAAGGAAGAGACGCTCCGTGCGATCCGCGACGGGGAGGCCGTGAAAGGCAATGTCCTTGCAACGGCACGGGTGGCGGGTGTTATGGCGGTCAAGAACACCCCCTCCCTGATCCCGATGTGCCATCCCCTGCCGGTCGGCGGTGTGGAGGTGGACTTTGTCCATGAGGATGGGTACATCGAGGCGACCGTCACGGTCAGGACCTACGGGAAGACCGGCATCGAGATGGAGGCCCTGACCGGCGTGAGTGTCGCCCTTCTTACGATCTGGGACATGGTCAAATCGGCGGAGAAAGACGAGCACGGCCAGTATCCCTCGACCCGTATCGACGGCATCGAAGTAACGGAAAAAAGGAAGGGGTTCTGAAGGGGGCACTCTTGGCTACCCTGCTTTTTTATACCTTCACCGCAAAAATATACGAACCACTGGACAGATGTCCGCTGGAACAAAGGGATGTGGTCTGCGATTACGTAGGCTGAACCTTCATGGTGAATCAACCAATGTCAAGATCAATGTACAGCTATGTTCGTGAGGCATGGAAGAAGCCTGACGAGACTGAAGTGAAAGCACTTCTCTGGAACAGAATGCAGGTATGGCGCCGGGAAGGCAGTGTCGTGCGCGTTGAGCGCCCGACCCGTATTGACCGGGCACGCACGCTTGGATACCGTGCAAAGCAGGGCATCATCGTTGCACGGGTGAAGGTCCGCCGTGGCGGTCGCCGGAAATCCCGTTACATTCGCGGTCGCAGGACCAACCGGATGGGCATGAGCCGCATCACTGCCGGAAAGAGCATCCAGCGGATTGCAGAGGAGCGCGCATCACGTAAGTTCGTGAATATGGAAGTCCTCAACTCGTACTGGGTCGGCGAAGATGGCCGCTCGAAGTACTATGAGGTCATCCTCGTGGACGGCCACCACCCGGCGATCAAGAATGACCGCCACCTCGGCTGGATGGCTGACCCGAAACAGCGCGGTCGTGCGGAGCGCGGTCGTACCAGCGCAGGCCGGAAGGGACGTGGGATGCGCAAGCGTGGGAAGGGTACCGAGCACACCCGCCCGAGCATCCGTTCCAATGCCAACAAGGGGAAATAACCCCTTTTACATTTTTCCAGCAACCGCCGGGAAGCGGCGGCGATTCCCGGCTTCATACAGCCACGAAAGCACCTGCCGCAGGAGTCTGGTGACCTATGTTCTCTACCGACGCAACAATCCACCCGTATCCGGCCGGTGACACGTCTCTGAGGCGCTTTGCAGTTGAACTGAGGAGCCTGGGCTACGATAGTGCCGTTGCCACCGGCATCGGGGAGAGGTGCGAATACGAAGGCATCGCCTTTCTAAAAGGGACCATCATCCCCGGCGCTGCGATGAAGGAGGTCATGAGGGCCATCCGGGAGGATCGCGGGTCGTCGGATGTGATCATGGTCTGTGCCGGAGATCTCGGGTTCAACCGGGCCGTACTTACGTACCCAGGGGTGCATATCCTCAAGGGGGTGCATGCCGTTCACCGGAGTGCCTTTGATCATGTGGCGGCCCGGTCGGCGGCGGACCGGGGCGTTGCGGTCGATATCGACCTCTCGGTGATGACCTGCCTGAAGGGGGTACGGCGCCAGCGTGCGGTGGAACGGCTCACGGATGTCGTCCGCCTCTCCCGCAAGTACGGCTTTGCCCTCACGGTCTCTTCAAGTGCCTATTCGGTCCTTGGCCTCCGGTCCACGCGGGCCGTCGGCCATCTTCTCACGCTTATCGGGCTGGATGCCTCTGAGGCTGCCGCTGTCCTGGGGGGTGTGAGGGCTGTGGTGGACAAGCCGCTGCCGGTCGAGGTGCTCGAATGGTAAAGCCCCGGCCGCCGACGATGCGGACGAACTGGCGATATATCTCCGCGCGGGTTGTCCCTGCGTGGTACCGGCCCGACCCCCGGGAGGTCTACTATGCCGTCATCGATGCAGCCACCTGGATGTGGGGTGACACCGGTACTGCAGCAATGCAGCCTGTGGTCATCGAAGCCATGCCGGGACTGGTCGTCATACGGTGTGCACGGGGGCATGAGGATGCCCTAGAGATGGCCCTTGCCGCCGTAACCGCGGTGAACGGATGCAGTGTGGCCATCCACCCGCAGCGCACCTCGGGGACCCTGCGTGCACTTCGAAGGAGGGTTCCTGTACCCGCCCCGGAAGAGGAAGAGGAGATAGTGGAGCTGAAGGGCGAATCATACCGGATACTGGGCAAATCAGGTCAAAAGGTTGATTTAGTAAAGGACGGTATTAAAAAACAGGTATCACTATACGTTACTCAGGAAGACTTGGAGGAATAATATGCAACCAATGCAGGCACAGATGGGATATGACAGGGCGATTACGGTATTCAGCCCTGATGGCAGACTCTACCAGGTAGAGTATGCCCGTGAGGCAGTCAAGCGGGGAACCACCGCAGTGGGAATCAAGTGTAGTGACGGAGTTGTCCTCATTGTCGACAAACGTGTCAGTTCACGTCTTCTCGAGCAGTCGTCGATCGAGAAAATCTTCATGATCGACGAACACATCGCCGTTGCGTCGTCGGGGCTTGTCGGGGATGCCCGCTCGCTCGTTGACCGGGCACGGGTGGAATCACAGATCAACCGTGTCACCTACAGCGAATCTATTGATATCGAGACGCTCTCAAAGAAACTCTGCGATCATATGCAGACCTATACCCAGTTCGGCGGCGCCAGGCCCTATGGGACTGCCCTGCTGATAGCAGGGGTGAGCGAAGGCGTGCCCCGGCTCTTTGAGACGGACCCGTCGGGAACCCTTCTCGAGTACAAGGCCACCGGTATCGGGACCGGCCGTCCGGCTGTCATGAAGGTATTTGACGAGGATTATGACGAGGCGATGATCATGTCCGATGGTATTCTTCTGGGTCTTCGGGCACTTCATGCCGCGACCGAGGGCAAGTTCGATGTGGATACGGTTGAGATCGGTGCGATTCCGAATGAAACCGGCATCTTCAGGAAGATGACCAAGGACGAAGTCGACGAATATACGACCAAGTTCGAGGCTGCATCACCGGAACAGACCGAGTAGGTGGGCACGGTGATCCCTCTTGACCAGGCAGTGGTTGCCCGGCTAGACAGCCACGGAGAACGATTTGAGATCCTTGTCGACCCCGATATGGCAGCACTGATACGGCAGGGCGAAGATATCCAGATCGAGGATGCCGTCGCGGCGCTGTTCATCTTTGAAAATTCCTCAAAGGCCGCCAAGGCATCCGAAGAGTCCCTGAATAAAGTCTTTGACACGACGGAGTTTGAACCGGTTGCACTGCGTATCATTAAAAAAGGCGAAATTCATCTGACGGCAGAACAGCGCAAGGCGATGATCGAGGCCCGGCGCCGTCAGGTCATCACCTTCATTGCGCGCAACGCCATCAACCCGCAGACCAAGCTCCCCCATCCGCCGCAGCGTATCGAGATGGCGATGGAGGAGGCGCGGGTCAATGTCGACCCGTTCAGGAATTTTGAAGAGCAGGTAAAAGACGTCATCAAGGCGCTTCGCCCGCTCCTGCCGATCAAATTTGCAGAGATGCGGTTTGCGGTAAAAATTCCCGGCGATTACGCGGCAAAGGCATATGGTGAGATTGCGTCTGCCACGACCATTGAACGTGATCAGTGGCAGAATGACGGGTCGTGGATCTGTGTCGTCCGTATTCCTGCGGGGATACAGGACGAGTTTTACAGTCTCATCAATCGTGTTTCGAAAGGCGACGCAGAAGTGAAGATCCTGGATCAGGATTAATAAAGGTTAAGAGTAAATATATACAGACACATCAGGGGTATTCCATATGGCAAAGAAAGGAAGACAGAGAGCGAAAGGCCGGATCACCGGAAGCGCCGGAAGGTTCGGTCCCCGGTACGGTCGTTTCATCAGAAAGCGTGTCAACGAAGTAGAGAAAGTATCGCGCGCAAAACACGTCTGTCCGCGCTGTGATACGCAGGCAGTCTCGCGCCAGGGTACCGGAATCTGGGAATGCCGCAAATGCGGATTTAAATTTGCAGGCGGTGCCTATGTGCCGCAGACCCCGAACCTCAAGGTCGCCCTGCGCACCATTGAGCGTTCTCTTGTAAAGGAGTCGTGACGATCCTTGTCAGGATATAAATGTGCACGGTGCAAGCAGAAAGTCGAGATTGACGTTAATGTCCGCTGTCCCTATTGCGGGCACCGTATACTTTTTAAGGAACGCGGAGCGGGTATCAAGCACCTGAAGGCCAGATGACACTGGTTACCACGTCGCGGAAACCTGTTCCCGAATTGCGAACCTTTTCTAAAGACCTTGCATTTACCCTGGAGGCTTCATATACGACACGGGGGAAAGCGGGGCTCAGTGTTGTGCTCGAAGAAGACACGGCTGTTCTTGTGGTGTCCCGGGATGCCGGTGAAAACCTGATCGATATCTATGCATCAGGCGAGCAGGTGGCTGCGCTGAGGTTTCGATCCTTTGACGTGACCCGGCGGGAAGGGCCGCTGAATCGCGGGATTCAGACGGGTAACCAAACGGTTTATAATACACTGAAAAAATATCTTGATGTTACTCTTACGGAGACTGCCGGGGACGAATGTTCGTTCCAGGGGACCCAGGGGAGGCAGTATGTCCTCAGAGACGTCAGATGTGCATGAAGCAGTCTTCCGGTTCAAACCGGAACGTCCTGGCCTGATCTATGAAGCGGTTCTTCCGGAACTGGAGGATATCGGGCGCTCATGTGCCACACTCAGGCTTGATGACGACGGCGGTCTTACCCTGAACATTTCCGGAGAAGATGTGCCTGCCCTGCGGGCGGCCCTGAATACGTATCTTCGGCTGGTAATGATTGCAGAAGAGATGCAGGAGGTAATAATTACATGAATTCTCTACCACCCAAAGTCCAGAACCAGATTGCAATGCTGCAGCAGGTGCAGCAGCAGCTTTCCACGATTATGCAGCAGAAAATGCAGTATGAAATGATGGAAAAAGAGGCAAAGAAAGCCCAGGAAGAACTGAAGGACATAACTGAAGATGCAAACGTCTATGTGAGCATCGGCAGCGTGATGATGCAGCAGGACCGCGACAAGGTTGTAGCAGACATCACGGAAAAGATCGATACCTTCGAGCTCAGGATAAAGTCACTCGACCGGCAGGAAAAAGCCCTCCAGTCAAAGCTCGAGCAGCTTCAGGCACAGGTGAAGGCAGCCCTTGAGGGAGGCATTCACCCGCCCGAGGCCCAGTAATCTCTTTTTTAAAAATTGGATTATCTGGTCCGGTAGACCAGGTTCAGTGCATTGATCATGGCATCTACGGAGGCGAGCACAATATTGTCCGACGATGCTGACGCGTCGTAAATTCGTCCCTTTTCGTCCTCGACGGCGATGGTCACATGGCCGATTGCATCGCTGCCCCCCGAGATGGCGGAGACGGAGTACTCCTTCAGCTGCATGTTGCGGGGGACGATCCCCAGGAGGGCGTTCATCGCGGCATCGACGGGCCCGTTGCCGGTGTTGCAGCAGATGCGTTCTGCACCGTCCACCGTCGCCTTGACCGTGGCGGTTGCAAGGACATGGTTGCCGGTCAGGATGGCGATATCGTCTAGGATGATGGACTTTTCAATGGATGGCTGGCCGATGATCGTCTCGGCGATCTCATAGAGGTCGTTTTCCGTGACCTTGTGGCCTTTGTTGGAGATCTCCTTGATGCGCAGGACGATCTCATCCAGCTGGCCGGAACTTGTCTCGATATGGGCCTCGGAGAGCATCTGGCTTACCGCGTGGCGCCCGACGTGTTTGCCCAGCTTCAGGCGCCGCCGGTGCCCTACCATCTCCGGCGTCATGATGCCCGGTTCGAAGGTGCTTGATTCCGAGAGCACGCCCTGCGAGTGGATGCCGCTTTCGTGGGAGAATGCGTTGTCTCCCACCACCGGCTGTATCGGGGCAATACCAATTCCCGAGAACCGTGATACCATCCTGGAGGTCTCGACCAACCGTTCGGTGACGATTCCCGTATCCATCCCGAAGATGGACGTAAGCGACATCACCGTCTGGGCAAGGTCAGCATTGCCTGCACGCTCACCGATGCCGTTGACGGTGACCTGGACCTGTGATGCTCCTGCCTCTGCCGAGGTGACGGTGTTTGCGACCGCCATCCCGAAGTCGTTGTGGCAATGGATGTCGATGGGGCAGGTGACGTTCTCATCGATGAACCGCACCAGGTTGTGCATGGACGTGGGTGTTGCGATGCCCACCGTGTCCGGCACATTGATGATGGTCGCTCCTGCGTCCACGGCCGCCCGGTAGACCTCTATCAGGTCATTGGGGGCGGTCCTCGTCGCATCCATGGCCGAGAACATCACCTCGCCGATATGGTCTCGGGTATACCCTACGATATCCGACGTGATGTCCACGACCTGCGTGTGGCTCTTTTTGATCGTATGCGTGCGCTGCACCTCCGAGGTCGGGATAAAGACGTGCACCATGTCCACTCCGCAGTCGATGCAGGTGTCGACATCGGTCCGGATGGAACGTGCCAGGCCGCATATCTTTGCACCTGGGCTCTCCGATGCAATGGTGTGGACGGTCTCCTTCTCGTCGATGGACGATGCGGGAAACCCTGCCTCTATCACATGGACGCCGATATCGGCGAGTTGATGCGCAATGGCTATCTTCTGATCCAGTGTGAAGGAGACTCCCGGGGTCTGCTCACCATCCCGCAGGGTGGTGTCAAAAATAGTAACGGCTCTCGTTTCAGTACGCTGTTCGCCGAAGAAGGCGACCTGCCGCAGATTCTGCGACGGTTCCGTGTGATCTCAGTTGCTGAGACATGCCCTTCTGTATATTCCTCCTGGGATAAAAAGGGATGGTATCAGGACGATTCCGGCATTCCAGCTCAAATCATAATCTTTAATACCGGGACGGTTCTATATTGTAGAGCACCACGGTATCAGACCCGCCTTAACTCAGACTGGTAGAGTGCGCGGCTGTAGTATGGTTTGCCGCAAGAGGTAACTGCGCGGCTACCGCGATGTCCCCGGTTCGACTCCGGGAGGCGGGATCTGCCTAAAGTGTGCAACGATGCCCAGGTAGTGTAGGGGCCTATCATGCAGCCCTGTCACGGCTGCGACACGGATTCGAATTCCGTCCTGGGCGTAGCATTTTTTTATTTTCATTTGTCTGAGCGGTGAGCTCTTTTCATTTTTTTCTGTGAGCGCAGGGAGTGAGTGGAAAAATAGTCAAAAACGGGGATGATAATTATGCCCGCTGCATGAGGTGCCAGACCGGCGTTCCTTCTGAACCGAGATCCACTTTGAGATATGCTTCCTCGTATCTGAGGTCCGCGGGCACCTTGAATAAGAGGAGTGCCTCGATCATCTCCTTTCTGTCCAGGTACTGGCGTGTATAGGCGTGGCCGAGCGGCTTCAGGTAACCGGACGGTGTCTCTGCGGTATATTCCTCGCCATTCCAGACGATCGAAAACTTTGAGGGGTCGGGCGTCGTGATGCGTGAACTGCCGCCGCCCCGGTAGCCGTAATGGCTGATCTCGATGATGGGCAGAACGAATTTGTACCCGTAGCCGGAGAGGATCTTTTCCTCTTCTCCGTCTTCGTTGGTGGTGATATAGAGGGTCGATCCCTTTATCCCGGTAATCTTCATGGAGATGTCGTTTACCTTCTTTGCATCCTGGTACCGGTAGAAGTCATGGAAGTACATTGCGTGGGGGAAGAAGTCGTCATCGGGCAGATCGATAAGTGCGGTATTGATCTCCCGCAGGTTCAGTGCCTTTAGGGCATTGTTGTTGTGTTCGATGCCCGCGATAAGGTAGTCGTTGCCTTGCCGGATGGCCTCGGGTTCGGTGAAGGACGACCCGTACCAGAGCATGGCTCCTGCCCTCTGGTAGTTGTCGACACCGTCGATGAATTCGGCAACCTCGTCACGATATTCGGGCGCCGCGGGGAGATCGGAGATCTCCGCCTTGATGCTATGCGACTCCTCCATCAGTCTTACGGATGCCTCCCCCATGGCCGCAAAATCGTTGTTCAGGGCGCCATCCGAAATTTTGTATACGATCGCGTTCAGGGTGATGGTATAGTCCTCGATACTGTCCCTGATATCTGAGGATGATACATAGAGGCCGTATTTGTCAAATTCTTCATAGGATACGATCTTTTCGACAGCCGGAAGGATTCGTTCCCCGGGATCTTCGTAATTGCAGCCGACGAAGGAATCATCGAGGCGAATGATCGTCCAGTCATCCCGACAGATATGGGTACCGCTGTCCCACACCCCTTCAAATGCTGCCGCGTCTTCTGCGGTGATAAGGGCGTGGAATACCGGAGTGCTATCCTCCTGGGTGACAAATGATACCATCACAAAACCGGTTTCGCTTCCTGCCGGTCCGGTCATGATCGCCCGGGTGACGGCGGTCGCATCGGTTTCGTAGCCATAGAGGGTGTTCTCGAGAATGCCCGGGGTTCCGTTGATGACAATGGTTGTCAGGGCGCCATAGGGGCGTCCGAGATGGGCCGGGTCGGCAATGTCCGGGTCGGTAAAGAGGTTGTAGGTCGTCATCTCGTAGGAGGTCATTGCCGTTCCTGCACCGGTGAAGGACTGGGATGTATCGATGAATGACGACAGGACGTCTTTCTGGTAATTGAAACTGCTCTCGGTCTCGCTTGCGCTGATAGTCCCCTCGATGGACGGGCGTTCGGGCACTTCCCTGAGTGTCTCCGAACCTGCCGGGTTGGTCAGGTTGCTGATGGTAACGACCAGTGACGCCTGTACGGGAGTATTATTTTCAGCGGCAGAGGTGGTATTGTTCAGGAGAAAGGGCATGGTGCCGCTGTCAATGGCGATTCCTCCTGCCATGATGAGGATTACTATTGCGACAGCAAGAACGGTGTACTTCCTGGTTTTTGTTGGGGTGTTGGTCATCAAATCGCCTTTTTCCTTCCTCTCTACAATGTGGAGAGAGGGTCATAGTCCATAATATTTTTTACTGTGACAAAAGAGAAAGTTTACTATCGTTTTCCCGAAATCTTTTGCAGATAAGGGAAGGTCTGCACATATGAACCATTTTGAGGATAGCAATACCATAATCGCCGCCTGTCTGGAACCAGACGAGGATGCCCGAAGTGCCGGAATCCGGAAATTTGTGGAAGGGTATTCGGATGAGCTGGGCCGGGAGATGACAGGGCACCTGAGAACCAGCGACAAGGCGATCCGCGGATATGCGATGCAGGCGCTCGCTGCTGCGGCTCCGGCAAGTCTTCCAGTTCTCACCCCCCTGATGGAGGATGGCGACTGGGTCGTCCGGTACCGTGCCGCTGAAGCACTGGGCCTTGCCGGAGAGGGGAGTGCGGTGGGGGTGCTCCAGGCTCATCTGACGGACAGCAAGGACCATGTCCGGTACATGGCGGTCAAATCGCTCGGCCTTCTGCACGCAGAGATCGCGGCTGAGGAGATTGCAGAGCGGCTCTGTGAGGATGAAAATCCCTATGTCCGGAGGATGGCGGTGCGCACCCTTGTGCTGATGGATGCGGCGGATTGTTCGGATCTGTTCAGACGTGTCCGAATGGACGAAACGGATGAGACGGTGAGAGCGGCAATCTATGAGGCCCTCGGCGAAGCGGGGTATGATGAAGCATAACCCGGCGGATGGGCCGGACCGCAGGCGGGGCCCCGGTGTTCTCTCCTGTCTGCTTGCTGCGGTTTCCCTCGTATTCCCGGTGTCTGTCTATTATATCGGCGGCGGTATGGGTGCGGGGGTTGCCTTTCCGTTCTTCCGGTACCAGCAGACCTATCTCGGGGCAAGCCTGATCACGCTGTGGAGGGACATCGGCCTTGTCACCTCCGGTGCCATCACCGGGAGAAGTGCGCTGGTTCCGTTCTTCTGGCTCGGCGGGGTGGTGCTGTGCTGTGTGGCCTGTGGGTTTGCCTATTGGTATTTCCGCCATCAGGCGGAAACGAGCCGGACATATGCCGGTGTGTGCCTGATGGTGGCGGCGGTGGCATACACCGGGGGCATCATCGCGCAGTATGGCTTTTCGTTTGCAGGATCAGCCGGGTTTGCCGTTCCCATCGGTGCGGTCTTCTTGTTCGTGGCCGGGTGGTTCGTTGCATCCGGATTTCCCGGCATTGCACAGTGGGACGCCGATGAAGAGGCTGTCCAGGTGGACGAAGCGTCCGGGGACGTCCCCGGAGAAGAATAAGGCCGGGTGTACCCCGGTCATCCTTTTTTGGAAAAGAGCTCTTCCATTGCACCCAGGTCCGCATGGGCGGTGGAGTCCAGCGTTATCGGTGTGAGGGAGACCATGCCGTGGTGGACGGCATGCACATCGGTTCCCGGCGGTGCCTCATCGACCAGCGGACCGTTGATCCAGTAGTAGGGACGCCCCCTGGGGTCGAACCGTGTCTCGACACCCGTGTGAAAGAGCTTGTGCGCAAGGGTGGTGACCGCGTAGCCCGCATAGGGGCCGGGGGGCATATTGACATTGACGACATCGGTTCCTGCAGGAAATCCCGTCTCCAGCAACCGAAGGACAATGTCCCGTACCGCCGTCTTTGCATGCTCGAAGTTGGTCGTGGAGTACTGCGGGTTATCGAACTTTTCTCCCTGGTCCGATACCTGGATGGAGAATGCAACGGCCGGGGGGCCGTGGTTTGCCGCTTCCAGCGCCGCGCCGATGGTTCCCGAGGTCATGATGGATTCAAAGGAGAGGTTCTCGCCGATGTTGATGCCGCTTACCACCATGTCCGGTTTGATGCCGAAGGCGTACATGGCAAGGATGACACAGTCGGTCGGTTTCCCGTCGACGGCATGGGCATCCTGTCCGTGGAGAACCACCTTGTGCGCCCGTATGGGGTCAAATATGGATATGGAACGTCCGACGGCGCTTTGCTGGGTGGACGGTGCAAAGACATGGATCTCAGCGATATCCGCGAGTGCGTCATATGCCGCCCAGAGCCCTTCCGATGTCACACCATCGTCGTTTGTCAGGAGAATAACCGGTTTCATCCAATCTCAACCATCGTTGGTACGTGAAGATGAAAAAGGGTCCGATCGTCATACTCATGTCCCTGTCAGTGCAATAATTGGTGAATGAAGGTAGTACTGGCCGAATATTCCGTGTTCCACGACCCGGTGCTCGCCCCTGAGGGGGAGGCGATGCTCAGGGTTCTGGAGGACAGTTTCACCCGGTGCGGGTATGAGGTGGTATCCCCCGAGGAGGGCGATTTTGCGGAAGAACTCCGGCGGCTTGCTCCTGAGTGTAAGTATGGTCTGGTGATCGCACCGGACGCCCTCCTCGGGCGATATACACACATCATCGAGTCCCTGACGCACAATATCGGATGCGCAAGCCTGAACTGCGCCCTGTGTGCGAATAAGATTCAGGCAGGCCGTATTCTTGCGGCTCATGACATTGCGGTACCGCCCGAGTCGGCGTCCGGCATGCGGGTCATCAAGGAAGTCTCGGGGGCAGGTACGGTCAATATGCGCCTGGGAGACGAGGAGCCCGGCGCCGGTGAATTCGGGCAGGAGTTCATCGACGGCGAACACCTCAGTGTCAGCCTTATCGGGAGCAGATATGTCGGCGAGGCATGCCTCTACTACAGCGGCGCGGGGCCGCTTCCGCTCTCGCTGAACGCGCAGCAGATCAGTATTGAGGACGGAGTCTTCTCCTTTTCCGGCGGAACGGTGAATGTCGATCATCCGGCGAGGGACGAGATCATCGCAACGGCGGTGAAGGCCGCAACCGTCCTCGGGTGCCAGGGGTATGCCGGCGTCGATGTGGTGGTGGCAGACCGCGTGTATGTTGTTGACGTCAATCCCCGTCCCACCTCGAGCCTGGTGGGTATCGATGCAATCATGGACGAGGAGATCGGCGAACTTCTCATCAACGCGTCGAAGGGCATCCTTCCCGGCGAGGTGCACCTGACCGGAGCGGCCAGGTACGACAAGTCGGGACAGGTGATGATAGTATGATAGGAATCGACGTGGGAGGGGCAAATCTCAAGGTGGTGAGCGACGGTGGTGCAGACATCCACTACTGTCCCCTCTGGCAGGAATCCCCCATCACCGACGTCCTCTCGGCGTACAGTGGAACGTCCGCCGCCGTGGTGATGAGCGGTGAACTTGCCGACGGGTTTTCGAACAAGGCTGAGGGAATCAGCTTCATCGTCGATGCCGTCAGAGCGGCACTTCCCGATGCCGTCTTTTACGGGACGGACGGTCGCTTTCACCCGGGTGCGGACCGGAGCCTTGCGGCGGCAAACTGGCTTGCATCCGCAGACTGGCTCAGGGAACTCTTCCCGGATGCTATCCTGGTGGATATCGGCAGCACCACGACCGATATCATCCCGCTCGAGCCGTTTGATGCGCTGAAGGGACTCTCCGATCTCGAACGCCTCCAGCGGGGGATGCTGGTCTATACCGGTCTCCTTCGCGCTCCGGTTGCATCGCTCCTGCGTTCGGTCAGTCTTGCCGGAACGCCCACGCTGGTTAGCAACGAGCTCTTCGCCGTCAGTGCCGATGTGCACCTGGTATTGGGGCACATCCGTCCTGATGAGTATGCCGTCCCGACACCCGACGGTGCGGAGGTGAGCATCCCCGCCTCGCTGCAGCGCCTCTCACGGGTCGTCTGTTCGGACATGGAGGAGATCGGGCTGGAAGGGGCTTATGCTGTTGCAGAACAGTTCTGGCAGGAACAGTGCTCATTCATTTCAGCACAGATTGAACGGCTGGACCCCCGGCATGAAAAGGAGGTGATCCTTGCCGGTGTCGGTGCCAGGGTGCTGGCAGGGTCCCTTGAAGGCTGTCTGCTTGCGGGACGTATCGGTGGGATGGCGGATGCCCTGCCGGCATATGCGGTACGGGAGGTGGCGCTACGGACCGCCGGACCCTGAGCATTCTCCTCTTCGCAGGCTCAGTGGCGGTATCGGTCATACTGTGGATGGCCAGCCTTCCGTTCTTTATTCTTTTCCTGTTCATATCCCTGATCCCGTTTGCCGCCCGCCCCCATCGCAAGAAGAAATGCCCGCTGTGCGGGTGGGAGACGGTCGGCCCCGAAGATTTCTGTCCCTGGGACGGAAGTCCTCTCGGACCCCCTGAATGAACAGACCGAGAGTTCAAAGATGGACAGGGGAATTTCAATGCCGTAGATCTCGACGACCTCGGGGTGGGGGAAGTCGTCCCTCATCGCATAATTTCTCAGGGTCCCCCGGTCCACGATAATGTTGAGTGAGCGCAGAATACGGGCGGCATGATGGAACGGGTGTTTTTCTATGAGGGTGGTGCAGAGGTCAACTACGGGTATGCCCATCCTGGAGTCTGGGTAGAACGGGGAATCCGCATAGCAGAGGCGGCCGCACTCCGTGCAGTAGAACCTCTTGACAAAGACGTGGATCTGCCGCCGCCTTCCCTCCTCGAGCACCGTTGCAAATTTTTTCCGGCGCATATCGTGGGCCTTCACCTCGCCGCCGCAGACCGGGCATGCCGCACACTCGGTAAAGGTTGCGTCATCGACGGCGGTGATGGCCGAGGTGACGATGTCACTGAGCATCGAGGGAATACGGACCTTGCGCATGATATCTGTCTGAACTTCATCTTTCAATGAGGACGTATAGTTCTATCGACCCTTTCATACCCCGGTCCAGCGGCCGTACACCGGAAACGTCAGGATTAATGATGATGCCGACGATGAATGTTGGTTATCAGACAACCCGGCCCCCCACAAGGGGGGCGGGTGAGGTGATATGATGTCACAGAGGGCAGTTGATGCGGTATTTCAGGGACTCTACCTCTTCACCGATCTCCGGGCGATTCTCCGGGAGACGGCCCCGGCGCACAGGCTGGATGAGGAGCAGAGGGCGGCAGTGGCAAAAGCACTGGAAAAGCTACGTAAACAGGCGGATATTCTTGAAAAGGAGCTATTACCATGAAATGTGCCGGTGATATTGATACCCGTGAGGTAGAGGAGCTCTACATCAATATCGATCCCATCCAGGCCGGGGGGCGCCTGACCCCGGAGGCCCACAAGGCGGTCATTGCCTTTGCCGACGGATATTCCGTCTGTGACAACTGCCTAAAACCGTTCCGGCTGGATTATATCAATAAACCGCCGATTGCCCAGTTCCACCGGGACGTGGCCGAATGGCTCAACATGGACCAGGTCCGGGTGGTGCCCGGTGCGCGTCGCGGGTTCCAGGCGGTGGCGAGCACGATGGTGGAGAAGGGGGACCCCGTCGTCCTGACGGCGCTTTCGCATTACACCGAGTTTGTCTCCCTCGAACAGTCAGGGGGCATCATTCACGAGATCCCGATGGATGCGGGCAACCGCATCACGGCGGAGAACGCCGCGGCAAAGCTCGACGAGGTGACGAAGAAGTTTGGGCGGGCGCCGTCGCTCCTCTTTGTCGAGCACGTCGATTACCAGTACGGCAATATCCATGAGGTGAAGGAGATTGCAAAGGTGGCGCATCAGTACGATGTGCCGGTCCTCATGAACGGCGCGTATTCGGTCGGCATCATGCCGGTGGACGGGAAGGCATTCGGGGTGGACTTCGTTGTAGGTTCGGGCCACAAGAGCATGGCTGCCCCGGCCCCGTCGGGGGTTCTTGCCGCAAACGGGGAATATGCCGAACGGGTCTTCCGGACGACGCAGGTGAAGGGGGACGTGACCGGCCGGACCTTCGGTATCAAGGAAGTGGAGATGATGGGGTGCACCCTGATGGGTGCACCGGTAGTGGGGCTGATGGCCTCGTTTCCTGCAGTGAAGGCACGGGTCGAACACTGGGACCACGAGGTGGAGAACAGCAACAAGGTGGTAGATGCACTCCTGTCCATCGAAGGGACGACGGTCGAGAGCGAATACCCCCGCCGCCATACCCTCACCCGCATCAATACGCTGGGCTCCTTCGACAAGGTGGCGGCAACACACAAGAAGAAAGGGTTCTTCCTCTCAAGCGCACTGAAAAAGAAGGGCGTCATCGGGGTGATTCCAGGGTCGACGCGGGTCTGGAAGTTTAACACCTACGGGCTAAATGACATGCAGATTGACCATGTCGCCCGCACCTTTGTCGAGGTTGCAGAGGAGAACGGTCTTTCCGTCTCCTGAACTTTTTTTATAATTTATTCGCTGCTTTCTATGATGCTGCCGTTGAGGGCGGTGTATGTGGAGATGGTCTTGACGGCCGTCTCCACCAGCGTTTCAATATTTAGGGGTGACTCGTCCTCGAGGATGGTTGCGAGCTGCGCTGCTATTGCGGGGTGTTTCGGGACGATGCGGCACTCCAGGTCCCCGGCACTCTCCCGGAAGGTGCCGATGGACCGGGCGATGGTGACGATCTCGTCCTTGTCGTAGGTGATGAGCGGCCGGAGAATGGGGAGCTCCTGCGGAGCGACCGCCTCAATCACACTCATGTTGGCAAGCGTCTGGCTTGCGACCTGGCCGATATTGTCCCCCATCACCAGAGCCAGGTGCTGCTGCCGGCGTGCTACTTCGACGGCAGTCCGAACCATGAACCGCTTGCAGAGGAGACAGCGGGTCCGCATCACGCCAGCGGCGACCATTGCGCTGAAAAACTCCTCCATCGGGACTGAGATGAGCCGGAGTTTTCTGCCCGGGCACCAGGTGGAGAGGGTCTCGAGGTGGCGGAGTGCGCCGGGTTTGACGTTTTCTCCGGCATAGCGCCCCCCGTCCATATGAATCAGGGTGGGAATGCATCCCCTGCGCATCATCAGCCAGGTGGCGACCGGGGAGTCGATGCCCGCGGAGATGAGGGAGAGGACATGGCCCTGCGTTCCGAGGGGGAGTCCGCCGGGGCCGGGGATGATTTCATCGTAGACGAGGCCGCCGAAGTCGCGTGCCTCGACGTGGACTTCATAGTCGGGGTGCGAAAGGTCGACGGTGATGCCGGGAATAGCATCGATGATATGTGCGCCTGTCGAGGCCCCCAGCTCCTGGCTCGTAAATCCCTTCATTCCCGAGCGGCGGGCCCTGACCGCAAAGGACATGCCTTCCTTCAGTGTCCGGATGGCAAGTGCCGCAGCCGCGGCCTCTATCTGGTCCCGGTCGGGTTCGGTCCGGATGCATCGGCATACGCCCACCACCCCGAATATCCGGGCGGCGGTGTGCAGGATGTCATCAATGGCCTCTCCTGTCACGAGAATGCGGCCCCGGTGGACCTCGATGGCATGGTCAATGCCGGCCGCATCCAGCGCTTTGGTGAGGTTGCCGGTGAGGGTACTGATATAGTGGCGCATCACGGATTCACTCTTGAGAAAGAGTTCACCGTATTTGATCATGACAACGTGCGTTTCTTCCATATTTTTGTCCTGGTCTGATTTTTCCGGAGGTATTTTCGGGAATTCCCCTGCGTTGGGGTGCTTTTCACCGTTCCCTCGGGATGATGGTGACATCCTCAAAGCCGATCTCGCAGAGGGCGTCTGCGTGCTCCCGGATTTTCGGGTGTTCGGATGCCGGGGCCTCGATGACGGCATGCCCCCCTTCGTCCCTGACCCGCAGCCGGCCGTGGACGTATCTTTGCAGGAGCACTTCTGCCCGGCGGACACGCTCGATGGCCGTGCTGTCGAGGCGGGTGCCGTAGGGGAACCGGGTGGCGAGGCAGGAGGAGGAAGGGATAAGGGGGACGTGATAGGTCTTTGCGAGGTGACGGATCTCGTCCTTGCCGATGCCGCAGGCGGCGAAGGGGCTTATTATGCCGTATTCCCCGAGCGCCTGCATCCCGGGGCGTTCCTCCGGCCGGTCATCCGCATTGGTTCCGTCCATCACCGCCCGGAACGAATGGGAGGTGGCAAAGCCTATGATGACGTTCATCATCTCGCGTTTGCAGGCAAGGCATCGTAGCGGTGCGTTGTTACGGACCTCCGGGACCTCGAGCATATCCCTTCTTAGGATCCAGAAGGGGATGCCTTCCCGGTCGGTATACTCCTCGGCCCGATCAAGCTCCCCCCCGGGGCAGAGGCCGGTATCGATCATCACCGCACCGAAGCGGACGCAGGAGGCCTTAGCAAGGGCCGCAAGCGTCAGGCTGTCTGTCCCTCCCGAGAGGGCTATCAGGAAGGGTTCGTGCGCTGTGAAGATATCCCGGAGGCATTCCTCTGCGTCCATGATGGCTTTGATATTGGCGGGGAAATTCATCAAGGTTTGGAGAGGGGTCTGGCGTACTCGCGTGGCAGGGTTCTCCGTTGTCCTGCACACTCCCTTTCCGGATGCGAAGGGGGTTATGTCCGGGATGATCGGGAGAGCCGGGAGGGCTTTTCGGGTGCCTTACTCGAAAATACTAATATCGTCCCTGCGTAAGTGTGTACTACTATGGCGCGTAAGAAGAGCAAAGATAAAGTTGAGCCCCAGTCGGTTCTGTATTATTTTTACACCCAGGAACGATGGGACAACTGGCTAAAGACACTCGAAGAGATGAGTTTTGATGAGGACCCGGACTCGGAGGAGATGCCGGAGGGCCTGCAGTCGCTCAATAATTTTACCGAAGATATCAATGTCTCGGTCCTCAAGATCGTCAAACTCTTCCTGAACGGGAGTTACTCGCCGCCGACCGCACTTGTCAAGCTCAATGAGGTCGAGGCGATCATCATGGGACCTATCCCCGACTCCGATATCGCCGATATCATCGCAGGCGTGCAGATGCGGTTTCTGGTGCTCTTTGCCGCATGCAAGAAGCTCTTTGATGGCAGCGCCGCAGGCGAGATAAAGGACCTCGTCAAGGAGGGCAGAAGCCTCGGTGAGGACAAGGCGGAAGAGGAGCTTGGGATTGCGGCTACCATCGGTGCGCTCGTCCTTGACGGCGGTTCCTGCTGCGGGAAGTACCTCCGCGGTGACTTTGACGAACCAAGTCTCTTCGACGAGTGGCTCATCGAGGTGGATGAGATGGGGAATGCCATGAAGACCCTGAAGAACTTCGAGGAGCAGTTCGGGGAAGGCATCTGAACGCGCAGTTGAATATGCATCTGTCATTCCCTTTTTTTCGAATTTCAGTGATTACCACTCGTAATTCCGGTGAATCATCGTGATCGCCTCAAAGGCCCGGTTCCGGGCCGCAAAAAAGCTCCAGAGCATTGTCGGCTACCGCATCCCCGAGAAGGTCTTCTCCGGCCCGTTTCTCGAGGTGATGGTCTCGGCCGTCGATTACGACAACCTCGACTACGGCCTGCGCGAGCAGATGATGCACATCTTCAAGGATTTCCTCGACTGCCGGTGCCGTGACTCGCCGATGTGCGGCTGTCCGGAGCGAAAGTTCACCCGCGCCATCCTCGAGCTCCGCATGGAGGGGCTCGACCACCGGGGCATCGCCCACGTCCTGCTGGACGAGTACGGCATCGAGCTCTACCCGATGGACATCATGAGCTTTCTCGAGGAGAGCGTGCATGTGCTTGAGGCCGTGAGGGATGTGGCGGAGATCGAGGGGGGAAAGGAGATGGTGGAAAGGACGAAGGATGCGCTGCGGGGGCTGGAGGGGTAAAGGGGTTGGGCTTTGCCCATTTGCTCTCTGAGCGTTGAAATGAGAAAAATCCTTAGGGATTCGGGTAAGATTCTAAAACACTCCTCTTTGCATCACTTCTTTCATTAGAAAAGAATACCTGTAATTTTTCCATTTAATTGGTTGAATTACCAATTTTTGGTTTTTCCCCGGTTTGTCTGCTGCTGTGTATACCGACTATTCCGAGGATCTCTCCGGTAAATTCTGCAATCGGTTTATAGGGGTTTTCTCTCTAGATGACGGCCCCGACGTCGACGACAACGACGAGGGTGATGATGCCAAAAGACGAGATGAATGCGGCATACTCTCCGTAGCTGCGTCAGAGCCGATGATGCGGGCGATATGGAGTGTTGAGAGAAACCCGGGCGCTGTTGTCAGGACTGTGAGTTGAAGGGGGTCAGGCTCTGGCGGCGACGTGGTCGATGGACAGGAGGCGCCGGATGGCTCTCTTCATCGATGATTAAAAAATTGAGCGGGGCAGGTTTGCACATTAATATCTAATGTATACCTTTTTGCCTGAAGAAGGACATGAGAAGAAATCGTAGATCGTTATCGAACAAATCTTTTTCATATACTAGTGCATGAAGACAGAACGGAGAGGGAGAGAACATGGGATTGTTTGGGTCATCAGGCATCAGGATGGAATATTCCTCAACGCTTATTGACATATGCTTCCAGGTAGGGCAGATTCTGGGGGACGGAAGACAGACACTCGTCCTTGGTCGTGATGCACGGACGACCGGTCAGTTGCTTGCACATGCCTTTTGCGCCGGCGTCCTCGGTTCCGGGGGATTGGTATGGGATGGCGGCGTTGCCCCTACGCCGACGGTTGCCTATAACGCACGTAATGCATCTGCCGGGGCGATGATGACTGCCTCCCACAACCCCGAAGAATATAATGGGATCAAACTCTTCAATCCCGACGGGTCATCCTTCTTTATTTCCCAGCAGACGGTGATTGAGGAGAGGATTGCCGACGCCGTCTATCCTCCGGTGACCGGGGACGGGCTGGTACACCCGTGGGATATTGTGACGCCTCATATGAACGCAATCCTTGAGCAGCTGTCCCTCTCCTTGAAAAGCCCGATCGTTCTCGATTGCGGGAACGGGGCGGGGAGTGTCATAACGCCCCGGCTTATCCGTGAAGCGGGTGGGCGATGCATTGCGGTGAATGCCAATGTCTCCGGGCATTTTGCCCGTCCGTCCGAACCGCTGGAACAGCATCTTCTGCACCTTCCTGCCCTGATCCGGAAGAATGGTGCGACGTGCGGTATTGCCCATGACGGCGATGCGGACCGGATGATGGGGTTAGATGCGAAGGGGAGGTACATCTCAGGGGATTTGATGCTGATGCTCTTTGCCGAATGGCTGGGGGCTAAGAAGGTGGTGACCACCATCGATGCATCGATGGCAATCGAGGAGGTTGCCGATGTACAGCGTACACCCGTCGGGGATTCCTTTGTTTCAGAAAAACTTGCTTCCTGGGGGAACTTTGGGGGAGAGCCCTCCGGGAGCTGGATATTCCCCGGGCATTCCCTCTGCCCGGACGGTATCTATGCGGCGGGGCTCTTCGCCATGATTGCAGACGAATGGGATATCGCTGAGTGGTATGGCAAGGCGCCGCGGTATCCCCTTCTGCGGGATTCGGTCTATTGCACAGAAGCATCTGCTGTGATGGATGCACTTGGCGCAGAGAGCCCTACCATCGGGATGAGAATTGAGCAGGACGATGGGTGGACACTCATCCGTGCGAGTGGCACTGAGCCGAAGATCAGAATCACTGCCGAGGCACGTAGCCCTGCGAATGCGAAAAAATACCTTGCGATGGGTAAAGTCCTCCTTGATGAAGGGATAAAGAAGATTAGGTAAGAGCTATAAGGAGAACACATGCAATGCGTGCTTCTTGCTGCAGGTATGGGGAAGCGGATGTGGCCGCTGACCGCTACCCGTCCCAAGGTGATGATCCCCGTCGCAAACAGGCCGATGCTTGCCCATCTTATTGGTGCTGCCGTAAGTGCAGGATTCGATGACATTGTGTGCGTCGTCGGATACCGGGAAGAAGCCGTTCGGAACTATTTCGGGAAAGGGGAACGCTGTGGTGCACCAATTTCCTATGTTGTCCAGAGAAGCCAGAGAGGGACCGGGGATGCTCTGTTGTCTGCCCGGCATCTGCTGGAGGATGATTTTGTACTGCTCAATGGTGATATGCTTCTCTCGTCCGATGATCTGCAGACGGTCAGCCGGTCAGAGGGGGCCTGCATGGGAATTGCAGAGGCGGTACATCCCGAGGAGTACGGCGTAGTCGAGGTTGAGGGAGGTTATATCACCGGACTCTATGAGAAGACTCAGAATCCACCGACAAATCTTATTAATGCAGGGGCATATCACCTGGATTCCCGTATTTTTGATTACCTGCGCAGCTGCCCCGTCTCTGAACGGGGGGAGGTCGAGCTCACCGACGGCCTCCAGGAATATATCTCCAATGGAGAATTGCAGGGAATTGTTTTCTCCTCGTGGATGGATATCGGTCTTCCATGGAATATTCTCGATGCCAATGCCCTGTGCCTGGAGCATCTGGAACCGGAGATAGCAGGGACGGTGGAGGAGAACGTTACGTTCCACGGGGCGGTTGTGGTGAAGGAAGGGGCGGTTATAAAATCCGGCACCTACATCGAAGGTCCGTGCATCATCGGTGAGAACTGCAGGGTCGGACCACATGCCTATATCCGCGGGTCGACGGCCATCGGCGCCGGATGTCACATCGGGCACAGTGTTGAAGTGAAAAATTCCGTCATCTTCCCGAACACCAACATCCCTCATTTCAATTACGTCGGCGACAGTGTGATAGGTTCGGGATGTAACCTTGGAGCTGGGACGAAGGTGGCCAATCTCCGGCATGACAACCAGTCCGTAATGGTGGGAACGCAGGACACGAAGAGGAGGAAGTTTGGAGCAGTTGTCGGCGATGATGTGCTGTTCGGCATCAATTGCTCCGTCAATGTCGGCGCTGCAATCGGGAGAGGGACTAGAATCGGCCCCCACTCGTATGTCCGCGGTATCGTGGGGGAAGACACAGTAATCAGGTGATACAAGATGCAGGCAGTAATTCTTGCCGGAGGAGAGGGGTCACGGATGCGACCCCTGACAAAGAACCGGCCGAAAGCAATGATCCCCGTTGGGGGAAAACCCATTCTGGGGTATGTCCTTGAATCGGTGATCGCGGCCGGGATTCGTGACGTTGTTGTTGTTGTGGGATATAAAAAAGAACAGGTGATCCGGTATCTCGATACCTTTGACCTGGAGATCACCGTTGTCGTTCAGAAACGCCAGCTGGGGGTACTCGACGCGCTCTCCTGTGCCCTGGATGTAGTCAGGGACGATTTTATTGTCCTTCCGGGGGACAATTACATCGATGCAGCCTCCATCCGGAAGATAGCCCGGGAACCGCGTTCCCTTCTTGTCACCCACCACCCTGAACCATCGAATTTTGGTGTAGTGACTGTCGAAAATGAACAGATCCAGCGAATTGAGGAAAAACCTGGTCATCCGGAGAGTTGCCTGGTAAGTACCGGGGTGTTCCATCTGGACCCGGCAATCTATCCGTATCTCGGGGATGGAGAGCTTCCTGACGCCGTGAATGCGGCCATTGCCAATGGAATTTTATTCAGTCCGGTATGGGCTGAGAATTGGGATGATGCGGTGTACCCCTGGCATCTGCTCAAGCTGAATGAGAAGATCCTTTCCCATCTTGAAGGCTCCATTGAGGGAACCGTCTCCCGGGATGCGGTGATTACCGGGCCGGTAAAGATCGGGAAGAACACCAGAATATATCCTGGTGTGGTTATCACGGGTCCGGTGATCATTGGAGAAAACTGTGATGTCGGCCCCAATGTCGTCATCGACGCAAATACCTCTATCGGGTCTGGCGTACGGATTGCCCCCTTTTCGTATATCGGCAATGCACTGATGATGGATGATGTTCACGTCGGCCCGTATTCATCGCTTCGCAGTGCGGTTATCGGTGAAGGGGTGGAGCTCCAGTCTCATATCGCCATCCTTCCGGCAAAGAATGTTGTCGATACGGGAGAGGATCTTGTCCGGGCGAAGTTCGGAGCAGTGATTGGTGACCGATCCTCGTCTGCACCGTTCACCCACTATTCAGGGGCCATCGTCGGAAGCGATGTCCGTATAGAGACCGGACAGAAGATAGTGGGGATGCTCCCCGACGGGACGCTGGTGCGATAGGTATGTGCGGTATTGTCGGATATACCGGGTGGCGTGATGCCGAGTCCGTGCTAGTGGAGGGACTCAAAGCCCTGGAGTACCGGGGATATGACTCGTACGGACTTGCGATATCGGACGGTGCCATTTCGGTGGTCAAGGACGCAGGGCGGATATCCGATTACCGGAATAATGGAAATATACCTGCGGGGAATGTTGGAATCGGGCATACCCGGTGGGCAACCCATGGTGTCCCATCTGCAAAAAATGCCCACCCTCACACTGACTGTACCGGCAATTTTGCCATTGTCCATAACGGTATTATTGAAAATTATGCTCGCCTTCGGGCCGAGCTTACCTCCTCCGGTCATGTGTTTGCGTCCGATACCGACAGTGAGGTGATTGCGCACCTATTTGAAGAGTGTTATGACGGGGATATGATGCACTCCCTCCAGGAGGTCGTCGGACGGCTGGAGGGGTCATATGCGGTGCTGGTGATATCCTCAGAGGATAATGCCATCGCCGCTGCCCGGAACCGGAGCCCTCTTGTGATAGGGGTGGGGGACGGTGAAATCATCTGTGCCTCTGATCTGGTCCCGATAATAAACTATACACGGGAGGTTATTTTTCTCGAAGATGGCGATTGTGCCGTATTCTCCGAAAATACACTCAGGATTGTGAACGGAGGCAGCGATATAGCGCGCCCTCCCGAATTCATCGCCTTTGATCCGGAATCCGCCAGAAAAACAGGGTTTGACCATTATATGATAAAGGAGATCTTTGAAGAACCCGAGGCATTTTCCCGTACTCTTGCGTCCGTGCAGGATATTGATGAAATACAAAAATTCATTAAAAGGGCAGAGAGTGTGATGGTGGTAGCATCCGGGACCTCCTATCATGCGGGAATGATCTTCCGGTACCTGATGGAAGAATTCAGCGGGATTCCCGTACGAACTGAGATTGCATCCGAATACCGGTATGTCCGGCCGTCGCCGGATGAAGTGGTGCTGGTGATATCCCAGTCCGGCGAGACGGCGGACGCGCTCACCGCACTTCGAAGAGCAAAATTCTACCGGTGCCGCACCATTGCGCTCACCAATACCCTGGGAAGTTCGATCACCCGGGAGGCGGACCATGTCTTCTATACGATGGCGGGGCCTGAAATCAGTGTCGCAGCGACCAAGTCGTTTATTGCCCAGCTCGCCGCCCTGATGAAGATAGTCTCCTTTTGTGGGGGTAGGGGGTGTTCACTTTTATTAACGGACGTCAAGCAGTCAATCGAAGCCGTCCTTCAGCTGGATGTGGCGGAGGCGACAGCGATCTGTGCCAGGGCCTCGACGCTCATCTCAATCGGGCGGGGGGTCTTTTATCCGGTGGCCCTCGAGGCTGCACTGAAGATGAAGGAGATATCGTATATCCATGCCGAAGGCTATGCGGGAGGCGAGCTCAAGCATGGGCCGATTGCGCTTCTCAGCGAGGAGACCCCGGTCATCGCCTTTGTTCCTCCTGGTGAAACAAGAAATCTCATGCTTGCAAACCTGAAGGAGATTGCATCCCGGCGGGCCCCGATCGTCGCGTTCGCGGACCCCGATGATGTCGATGTGGCAGAGATCGCCGAGGTGGTGATTCCCATACGGCACCGGAATGTCTTTGCCGATGTCGCTGCCTACACGGTTGCGGCCCAGATGCTCTCGTATGAAGTGGCAAAACGGCTGGGAAGGGATATCGACAAGCCCCGAAACCTCGCAAAGAGTGTGACGGTGGAGTGAAAAAGGACCTGTGATTCTCTTTGATTGGCCAGCGCAATCATACACCTATAAAAATCGAAAAGAGACATTGGCGAAAAATACTATCTGATTGCGGAAGGGAACCTGTTTTTTCCGAGGGTAGTTTTATTATTTCTCTGGCTATCGTAGTGTCAGGGATGGTGCTATCATGCACTGTGGAAAAAATTCGATAGGTGAAAATGCTGTAATTTCCGAAAACGTTGTTCTCGGGTATCCATCACGGCAACGTCTGGGGGAAACTGACTTTCCGGGGGCGGTGATTGGGAGGAATGCAGTCGTTCGATCCGGGACCATTGTGTACTGTGATGTCACGGCGGGGGATGACTTTTCCACCGGCCACAATGTCGTCATCAGGGAACATACGGTCATTGGAAATGGTGTCTCCATCGGCACGAATTCCATCATCGAAGGGAACACGAGAATAGGAAATGGCGTGAATATGCAGAGTCTGGTGTATATCCCAACGGGAGTAACCATCGAGGATGATGTATTCATCGGTCCGAATGCCGTCCTCACCAATGACCCGTATCCTCCGCATGGGGGAAAGGATCTCAAGGGGCCGGTTATCAGGAAAGGAGCGTCCATCGGAGCGAATGTCACCATTCTGCCGGGTGTGGTGATAGGCGAGGGTTCCCTCGTTGCAGCGGGGGCGGTCGTTACTCACGATGTTCCCCCGCACACGCTTGCGGTTGGTGCTCCGGCCAGGTTCCGCGACCTTCCTGCGGGGGCCAACAGATGATTCCGATTGCACGACCCTTTGTCGGGGAGGAAGAGATCGCTGCGGTCGCAGAGGTGATGCAGTCGGGGATGCTTGCACAGGGTGAGGTGGTAACGAAGTTTGAAGAGGAGTTTGCTGCGTACTGCGGGGTCGGCCATGGGGTGGCGGTCAATTCCGGGACCGCCGCCCTTCATGCTTCGCTCCTTGCGCTGGGTATCGGTCCGGGCGACGAGGTCATCGTTCCCTCCTTTACCTTCATTGCAACGGCGACAAGCGTCAGCATGTGCGGGGCGCGGCCGGTGATGGTGGACGTGGAAAAGTCCACCTATACCATCGACCCGGAGGCGGTCCGTTCCCAACTGTGTCCCGAGACGAAGGCGATCATCGGTGTGCACCTCTATGGTCAGCCATTTGACATCGACCCGGTGCATGAGATCTGTGAGGAAAAAGATCTGATGCTGATAGAGGACTGTGCCCAGGCGCACGGGGCAACCTATCACGGGAAGAAAGTCGGAGGGTTCGGAAGTGTGGGGTGTTTCTCGTTCTATCCGACCAAGAACATGACTTCAGGCGAAGGGGGGATGGTGACGACGGACGATGAAGAGCTTGCATCCCATATCCGGCGTATCATCAATCATGGTCAGAGTGACAAGTACCTGCATACCGAACTGGGATATAATTTCAGGATGACCAACCTCAGTGCGGCCATCGGACGGGTACAGCTGAACAAGCTTGACCGGATGAATGCCGAACGGCAGGCGAACGCTGATTATTACACTACCAATCTCAAAACCCCGGGGATAACCCCACCCATAACCCGTGCCGGGGGGACTCATGTCTATCATCAGTATGTCATTGATGTCGGCGAGGAGTGCCCTCTCTCACGTGACGGACTGATGGCATATCTGCGCGAGAAGGGCATCGGCTCTGCGGTGCACTACCCGATGCCGGTGCACCGCCAGCCGCTCTATGCCGGGGATGGGAACAGGGACTCATGTCCGGTGTCCGACCGTGCATCGCAGCATGTCTTGAGTCTCCCGGTTCACCCCGGCATCGGCAGGGAAGAATGTGCCTATATTGCCGGGATAATCAACGGAGTCCGGTAAGATGGATGTCGGGGTGATCGGCGCAGGAGCAATGGGCAGAAACCACGTCCGCGTGTATTCGGAACTGAAAGGGGTTGATACGGTCACGGTATTTGACCCCGATGGTCAGGAGGCAAAGGAGGTGGCCCAAGGTACCGGTGCTGTGCAGGCAGGTACCATGGAAGAGCTTCTTGGGAGTGTCGATGCAGTAAGTCTCTGCGAGCCGACCCCGGATCACTTTGAGAGTGCGAAAAAGGTGTTCAACGCCGGCGTGCATGTACTCATCGAAAAGCCGATCTGCCGCACCTCTCAGGAGGGGGAGAAGCTCATCGGTCTTATCCCCGATGACCTGGTGGTAGGAGTCGGGCACATCGAGCGTTTCAACCCCATCATCCCGGAACTGAAGAGAATTTTAAACGACCCGCTCTACGTCGAACTGAAGCGGCACAACCCCGCCTCGGCAAGGGTGAGCGGCAGTTCTGTGGTGGAGGACCTGATGATCCATGATATCGACATCATCTTCCACTCCCTGTTTTCTGGTACGTATACGATGGATGCGGCCTGCACCTTTGACGTGTGCGGCGCACTCTTCGAGTTCGGGGAAACGCCGGTGTATCTCTCGGCAAGCCGGAAAGCTTCGAAGAAGATACGTAGTATCTGTATCGAGATGGAGGAGATGACGGTGGAGGGGAACTTCATGACCCAGGAGGTCTATGTCTTCAGAAAGCCTGAGCATTACCATGTGGAGGCGCAGCGGTATGTGCAGGAGAATATCATCGAAAAGGTGATGGTGGGAAAAATTGAGCCCCTCAGGGCCGAGCTTTCCACCTTTATTGAATGCGTGAAGAGTGGACGGGCGTTTCCCATCACCCCGGAACAGGCGCTTGAGAACGTCAGGATATGCGAATCAATTACCCGGCGGCTGCATACATGAGCGAGAAACTTCAACAGATTCTGGAACGTCGCGGGCCTATCTGTACGGTGGGGGTCATCGGCATGGGCTATGTGGGCATTCCTGCGGCGGCACTCTTTGCGGACGTGCCGGAGTTCGGGATGGTCTATGGCTTTCAGCGGGACTCGACGAGTTCCGGCTACAAGATTGCGATGCTGAATGCGGGCGTAAGTCCGCTCAAAGGGGAGGAGCCGGGCCTTGAAGAGCTTCTTGCGAAGGTGACGGAAGCCGGAAAATTCCGGTGCACGGCTGACTTTACAAAGATTGCGGAGTGCGATGCGGTCACGCTTGCCATCCAGACGCCGTTTACCAACCCGAAGGATCTCATCCCGAACTTTACCCCGCTGATTGAGGGAATACGCAATGTCGGACGGTACCTGACCCCCGGCACACTTGTTGTCCTGGAGTCGACGATCACGCCCGGCACGACCACAGGCATGGCCCGGGAGATCCTCGAAGAGGAGTCCGGGCTTGTCGCAGGCGAGGACTTTGCCCTGGCCCACGCCCCGGAGCGGGTGATGGTGGGGAGACTCCTGCAGAACATCCGGATGCATGACCGGATCGTCGGCGGTATTGATGCGGTCTCCACGGGGCGTGCGTGTGAACTGTACGCGCCGGTGCTCTCCAGGGGGCGGCTCATCCCGATGAGTGCGACCGCCGCGGAGGTCACCAAGACCGCGGAGAACACCTTCCGGGACCTGCAGATTGCCGCGGCCAATCAGCTCGCCCTCTACTGCGAGGCGATGGGGATCAACTTCTACGATGTCCGGACCGGCATTGATTCGCTAAAGGGGGAGGGGATCACCCGCGCCATCCTCTGGCCCGGCGCCGGCGTCGGCGGGCACTGTCTCACGAAGGACACGTATCACCTGGAGCGCGGCGTGGAGCAGCTCGGGGCCGATGCTCTTGACTGGCCCGCAGACATTTCCTCCCTCTATATATCCTCCCGGCGGATCAATGACTTCATGCCGACGCACATGCTCCACCTGACTGAGTCGGCCCTCGGGCAGGTTGGGAAGAACCTGAAGGAGGCAAAGATTGCACTTCTGGGCTGGGCTTTTCTCAACGACTCGGATGACGCGCGGAACACGCCTGCGGAACCGTTCTATGAGGCTGCCCGCGCCGCGGGTGCGGGGGTCCGCGTCCACGACCCGTGGGTGGACCCGGCAACGGCACCGGACATCCCCGAAGGGGCGGATATCACCCGTGACCTCGACGCCGTTTTCACGGGGGCCGATGCCGTGGTCATCTTCGCTGGTCACAGGGAGTACGGGAGTCTTGTCCCGGCTGAGGTGAAGGCGCTCTCTGGGTACGTGCACCCGGTGGTTGTTGACGGGCGAAATGTAGTCGAGCCGGATGAGTGGATTGATGCAGGATTTGCGTACCGGGGCATTGGCCGCGGGGATAGGAATGGGCACCGGCTGAGCACTGGCTCGGCACAAGCAAGGCTTAAATAGGGCTTATTTCGGGGAAATAGGCCCATATAAACGATCGACACAGGCGCAGACTACGGGCAGATTTCACCCTTCCCTGACTATCTGCACCTTCGGAAAATCCACGCCGTTAAATGACGAATATAGTCCTTGGAATATTCTTTATTTCGCAAATAATTATCAAAATGGCTAGATTTTCCAAGACCTCATTATCCCCGGAAAATACGCTCCAATTGGGCTCATTTTGGACTGAAATAAGGGGGGGCCTCCTCACTATGGAGGGGGTAGGGCCCAATTCCAGATACTCACGGTCTGATTATTCGATTCGTTCAGCCGCTCTTCTTCCCACTGAGGATGCCGAAGATCCCGAGAACCTCCTCTGCAAATTCCGCGTTCAGCTTGTAGAGGCTTCCCAGGTAGATGGCGGCCCCGACGGCGACGACTGCGAAGAGGGTGATGATCGTGTTGATATCGATGAGGTAGTTCAAGGCCGCGATGACGATGCCCATGACAAGCGAGGCGGCGACGATGTGGGTGAGCATCGGGACGTTGACGTTGACGTGGATGTGCTGGCGCAGGAAGAGATAGCGGGTGCCGAGGATCACGGCGCCTGCCATGACGGTTGCGATACCGGCGCCGAGGATGCCGATAACTGGAATGAGAAGCATGTTGATTGCAATATTGAGGGCAGCTCCAAGGAAAGTTGATATGGCACTAATTTTCACACGATCTAAAGATGTTAATGCAGTTCCAAGGACTACATTGATACAATTCAGTGCTTGAAAGGCCAGCAGGAAGAGAAGAACCGTCGATCCGGCAGCAAATGCTTCACCATAGAGTATTGGAAGAATGTGGGTTTGAAGAACAAAACCTCCGATTAACATCGGGATAGCTAATGTCAGACTAAATGGAATTGCTTTTTTAAGGCTTTTTTCTATGGATGAAAATTCCTTATCGGTTGCCCATCGTGAAAAGCGGGGATATAATGTAGATCCGATAGCCGCTGCAGCAAAACTTGCAAAGATCGTAAGCTGATAGGCTATAGCGTAGACGCCGACCTCTGTATTGCTATAGAAATACCCGATCATTATTCTGTCCGTATTATTTAGAAGAACCGCACCCACAGTTCCACCTGCGGCAAAAAGAGCAAAAATGATGAGGCTTTTTACGTGGTCCCTGGAAAATGATGAAAATCTGAGGGGAATATATCGGATGAGCATAAGGATGCCTGCCAGATATCCGAATACGAATCCACCCACCATACCGGCAACAGAGAATCCCAGGAATACCGCAATGACCTGAACTATGATTCGCAGGATGTTGTTCAGAAGGTTTGAAATTTCACGCAGACCCCAGCTTCCGGTTGCCTGCATACCTGCTGCCAGAATTCCCCAAAACGATGCAATAACAATGGCTGCAATTAGCCAGGGGAAGAGTCCGTTGTCATTGAGGTCGACAAATAGATCTCTGAAAAGATAGAGTGCGAAGACCGCTAATGCAAGAAGTATTATTTTGATCGAAATATATGCAGAAAAGTACGCATTTTCTTCCTTTCCTTCAGACACACGTTTCACGACAGCCCCGGTGATTCCGGTATCTGTGAAGAGATTCATGATATAGAAGTAGGAGAGGAAGAGAGCGTACGCTCCATACCCGTCGGACCCGATCACCCGGGCAATATAAATTGTTGACACGAACCCGAGGAATGTGATTATGATCTGTGAATTGAAGGATATCAGGCTCTGCCGGCGTATGGGGTCGATGGAGAGAATGCGGGTGATTGCCTCTCGGGGTGGTTTCACATCATAGTATTTTCCTGTCAGTGGGTAAATATTGCGGCAGATAGGATTCTAGAGGGAAGTTTTTAACCGAGTATCAGCAGATATTAGTTAGATCCGGAGTCCAGAGCATGCATACCTTAATACTTGCCGGGGGGAGTGGAACACGCCTCTTTCCCTTATCCCGCGAATACTATCCAAAACAATTTCTTCCTCTCTTTAATGGAAAGTCACTATTTCAGATGACGATTGAACGGGCTCTTCTTCATTCAAGGCCTGAGGAGATCTTCATCATCACCAATGAAAATCTCAGGTTCCTTGCATCCGATCAGGCAGGGGGGATCTGTGATGGATGCAGGGTTCTGGTCGAGCCTCAGCCCCGGAGCACACTTCCGGCAATATATTTTGGAATACAGGAGATTGTGAAGGAAGCCGGGAGCGCATCTGTTCTTGTTCTTCCGTCGGATCATCTGGTTGATGTCGATGATGCCTATCATCAATCGGTGCATTCTGCTGCAGAGATGGCAGCATCAAAGCACCTGATGGTCTTTGGCGTCACCCCTGACCGCCCGGAAACAGGGTACGGATACATCCGGACGGGGAAGCATGCATTTGCCGGGTTCCTTGTCGATGCATTCGTTGAGAAGCCGGATTTAGAGACGGCAGAGAAGTATATCAGAGATGGATATCTCTGGAATTCCGGGATGTTCATGCTTGATTCGGATCTCTTCTTCAGTGAATGTGAACACCATGCTCCGGAGGTCGTCGCCGCGTTTGAGAATCCTGATGTACAGGAGGCTTTTGCTGCCTCTCCGGCTGTCTCCATCGATTACGGGTTGATGGAAAAGACCGCCTGTGCCGGGGTGGTTCCGTTCACATCATCATGGAATGATCTTGGGAGTTTTCAAGCAATCTACCGGGAGATGCTCCATGATGCAAATGGGAATGCAGTTGATGGGGAATGCATCTGCATCGATTCATCCGAAAATCTGGTAATAAGCGACCGGCTGGTCATGGCGATTGGGCTCAATGAAATGGCGGTCATCGACACGCGCGATGCACTGCTTGTCTGTCCCCTCAGCCGTTCCCAGGAAGTCGGAAAGGTCGTCCAGGACCTGAAAAAGGAGGGGGACGAGCGGGCTCGTCTTCATACCACGGTCTACCGCCCGTGGGGGTCATATACGGAACTCGAAAAGGATGACGGGTACAAAATAAAGCGTATCTCCGTCCCGCCTCTGAACAGACTGTCCCTCCAGATGCACCATCATCGGAGTGAACATTGGGTGGTTGTCAAAGGGACGGCTGAAGTGACGATAGGGGATAAGACCTTCTATGTCCGTCAGGGTGAGAGCACCTTTGTCCCTTCAGGAGTACACCACCGTCTGGCAAATCCGGGCAAAGTCCCTCTCGAGATGATAGAGGTACAGATTGGTGAGTATATCGGTGAGGATGATATTGTCCGGTATGATGATGACTATTCCCGGATATAAAAGATATTTTTCTAATTCTTTTCCAACCAACGATTATTTAGGATTACCTCTAATTTAATTCAGGAGAATGTGAGAGGATGAAGAAAGCCCTGATCACAGGAATTACCGGACAGGATGGGTCGTATCTTGCAGAATTGCTGCTGCATAAAGGATATGAGGTGCATGGAATAATCCGGAGATCCTCAACATTCAATACCGACAGAATTGATCATATCTACCAGGATCCCCATGGTGAGGACGTTCGGCTTTTTCTTCATTATGGTGATCTCTCCGACGGGGAACAGCTCTCCAATATCATTTATAACATAAAACCGGAAGAGATCTATCATCTCGGCGCCCAGAGTCATGTCCGCGTCAGTTTCGATGCGCCGGAATACACCTCAAATGTGACGGGGCTGGGGACGACCCGGATTCTTGAGGCAATGCGGCGGAGCCATTCCGAGGCGAAACTCTACCAGGCATCCTCCAGTGAAATGTTTGGGGGAGCAGCACCTCCACAGAATGAAGATACTCCCTTTGTTCCACGAAGTCCGTATTCCTGCGCAAAACTGTATGCCTACTGGATGGTGAAAAATTACCGGGAAGGGTATGGGATGTTCGCATCAAACGGGATTCTCTTCAACCACGAATCGCCTCGTCGTGGTGAAACCTTTGTGACAAGGAAGGTCACAAGGGGGATTGCCTCGATTCTTGGCGGGAAGCAGAAGTATCTCTATATGGGTAACCTTGAAGCCCGCCGTGACTGGGGGTTTGCGCCTGAGTACGTGGAGGCGATGTGGAAGATTCTCCAGCATGATACGCCTGATGATTTTGTCGTTGCCACCGGTGAAACGCATTCGGTTCAGGAATTCCTTGATGAGGCCTTTGTCTATGTGGGAAAGGATGTGGAGGACCATGTACGGATAGACCCGAAGTACTTCCGTCCGACGGAGGTGGAAGTTCTTATCGGGGATGCAGCAAAGGCCGAGAAGGCCCTTGGGTGGAAACCGAAGATCTCCTTCCATGATCTTGTTCGGATCATGGTGGATGCGGACCTGAGGGCAGCAGGAATTGAATCTCCGGGTGAGGGTGACGAGATTATCCGTCGGAAGTTGGGCGACAAATGGTGGAAGGGAGACTGAAGCGATATGGCATTCTGGGAAGGTAAAAAGATTCTTATTACCGGTGGTGCGGGGTTCCTTGGGCAGAAAGTTGTTGCTGAACTGGCATCCCGTGGCGTGACCGAAGACCAGCTCCGCATTCCCCGGAGCAGGGATTGCGATCTGAGAGTATGGGAGAACTGTGTCGATGTCGTCAAAAACATCGACATCGTTATCCACCTCGCAGCAAAGGTCGGCGGCATCGGATATAATATGGAACACCCTGGGGAGCTCTTCTATGACAATGCGATGATGGGCATCCAACTGATGGAGGCGGCGAGGCTGGAAGGCGTTGAGAAGTTCGTCGCCGTCGGCACCATCTGTGCATACCCGAAGTTCACCCCGGTCCCGTTTAAAGAAGAGGAACTGTGGAACGGCTATCCCGAAGAGACGAACGCTCCTTACGGCCTCGCAAAGAAGATGATGCTCGTCCAGGCGCAGGCGTACCGCCAGCAGTACGGGTTCAATGCGATTTATCTACTTCCCGTAAACCTCTATGGGCCGGGGGACAACTTTGACCCCGAGAGTTCGCATGTGATTCCTGCATTGATAAAGAAATTCACTGATGCGATAAATGCGGGAGAAAATACGGTGGAAGTCTGGGGAACCGGTTCTGCATCAAGGGAATTTTTGTATGTTGATGATGCAGCGAGGGGTATTGTAATGGCAGCTGAGCATTACAACGCTCCTGAACCCGTGAATCTGGGCTCCGGGATGGAGATAACCATCAGAGATCTCGCTCAGACAATTGCAGAATTATCAGGCTATGAAGGCGAAATTGTCTGGGACACCAACAAACCTGACGGTCAGCCAAGAAGATGTCTTGAAGTTAGGAAAGCTCAAGATTGGTTTGGCTTTCAATCAAAGTATGGTTTTGCGGAAGGTCTTAACGAAACAATAACATGGTACAGAGATAGATTTCAGCCCCAATCAAATGGGTTATAAAAATGGTTGATAATTATAATATAGGCTATCGTCCATGAATGATTGATTCATTCAATCAAATTATCAACGCATGGCACATTTGGGAATGGTTGTACAAATATTGGAAGTTGTTGTAAAAACAGGGATTCTCTTGAATTCGAAATTTCTTAAATTATAAAATAAAGGTGTATTATGTATATTATTTCGGATATTCGGGGATTTTTCATCTATTACATAAATCTTTTAAAAGCGTCCTTGTTCTTTGATAACAGTTTAGAAATATTTATGGGGTTTATTCTAAGGAGCAAACCAGTCACATTAATTAAAGATAATGTTGTTTTATACTTTCCAAACAATGAATTAAAAACTGTTTTTAATGTCGTTTCAATATTAAAAAAAGGAGTCTATACAAACGATTTTGTGGATATTGATGAAGGCGATCTTGTAGTAGATATTGGAGCAAATATCGGTGCATTTTCATTTCTGGCAGCTACCAAAGGTGCTTCACATGTATATTGCTTTGAACCAGGGAAAGAAGCGTATGCAAATTTGACCCGTTCATTGCAGAAGATGAAATTAGGAAATGTAACATTATTCAATTCTTGTGTTAGTGATGTCGATGGTTATCTGAGTTTTTTTATCTCAAAAAGTTCAACCAGAAATTCCTTGTATTCCAACGATGTCTTTGGAATGGAGACTCCTGAGTACATTCATGTTCCCAGCATCACGCTGCCTCAATTCATGGAAAAGAATGAATTGAGGCATATTGACTATCTAAAAATGGATTGTGAAGGTTCAGAAGGTTCGATTTTATCTTCATTACCTGATGCCTATTTTAAAAATACCAGAAAGATTGCATTGGAATTTCACGACAACAGTTCCAGTCTTAATCATGAGAAGATAATTCATTTATTAGAATCACATGAATTTGAGACAATGCTGGAATGGGATGGAAAGCAAGCAATTGGCATGATATATGCTCGAAGAAATGATTAAATGGATTCCCCGTCGGGACAAGAATGGTGCAATGGATATTCCATTGGTGCAACGCGATAGGCTTCAGTCGCTAAAAGGGATTCATAAGGATAAGAGAGCATTCATTCTTGGAAACGGCCCCAGTCTTGCACAATGCGATCTTACACTAATTGCAGACGAAGTGACGATAGCATCTAACGGTATTTTCTTACTGTATGATTCGACAATTTTCAGGCCGACCTTTTATACCGTTGAGGACAGACTTGTAGCTGAAGACAGGAAAGAGCAGATAAACCAGCTAACTGGATCAACGAAAATCATCCCTTGGGATTTGGCCAAGTTTATTGAAAGCGATGATGACCTGGTATACGTCAACTTCATCAGGAATTATCGCGGATTCCCCAAATTTGCATCGAATTTTGCGAAAAAGGTGTATTGGGGTGGAACAGTGACCTACCTGAATCTCCAGCTGGCTTTTTATCTGGGATGTAAGGAAATATTCCTCATAGGAATGGATCATAATTACCTCCCACCAAGTGACGGTGATCAGAAATCAGGAAATGTGATCACATCTGCGACGAATGATGCGAATCATTTTGATCCCAAATACTTTGGTCCCGGTTTTAGGTGGCATGATCCCAATGTTGATCGCATGGAAACAGCATATGTTGAAGCTGGAAAATTCTTAAAATCAAGAGGAATTTCAGTCTACAATGCGAGTGTCGGGGGAAAATTGGAATTGTTTCCCAGAGTAGATTATTATTCATTATTTGATTAAAGGGGACAATGGTTAGAGTTGGAATAGTAGGATGTGGGGCGGTTGCCGAAAAAGGACATCTTCCTGCATTCAATAGTATCAGCGATGTTGAAATCACAGCATTGGTTGATAAAAATCTGAATCGGGCGAGAGAATTGGGTGTTAGGTACAATGTACCGCTAGTAACTGATACCTATTCTGAAATTTATGATGATATTGATGCAGTTGTACTCGCACTACCCCATTTCCTTCACTGTACAGCGGCAATTGACTTTCTGAAGCAGAAAAAATATGTGCTGATCGAAAAGCCGATGGCACTCTCTTCATCCGAATGCCAGACTATGATCGCAGCCTCTGAAAAAAATGAGGTGGGAATCAGTGTTGGTCTGATGCGAAGATATCTTCCTGCGCATCAGTTAATGAAAAAAATTCTCCAGAAGAAGACATATGGGGATTTGCTCGAATTTCGTTTTCTGGAGGGAAATGTATACAACTGGCCAGTAACTTCTGATTTTTTCTTTAAGAAGGAAACGGCAGGCGGTGGGGTGCTTTTTGATACCGGAGCCCATACCATCGATTCATTGATATGGTGGTTAGGATATCCGAAATCCTTCCATTATTATGATGATGCATTTGGTGGTGTCGAAGCAGACTGCAGAATTGAAATTGAATTGGATTCAGGAGTGAGTGGCTTTGTTGAGTTGAGCCGGACACGAGACCTTAGTAATTGTGCTGAATTTATTTTTGAAGATGCACAGGTCATTGTCAACCTCAGAAAAAATGAGATCAGGTTATCCCACGACTCGGGAATAAGCGGGATACAGGGGTCTGTCTTTAATGAGCAAATCACTCAACCCATAGATATTCCATTTAATTACCTTTTTGTGCTTCAGGCAGAGGACTGGATTTCATCTACTATCAGCAATAGGCCGTCCTTGATCTCAGGATACGAGGCCATGAAGTCTGTGAGTTTCATCGAACAATGCTATCTGAGAAAGGGGAAATTGGATCTTCCGTGGATGGAGGTTGTATGAATGGATATTGATAATTCTTCAGTCATGATAACTGGGGCAACGGGATTCATCGGTTCAAGGCTCATTGAAAAATTGGTGCTTGAGCATGACTGTACTGTTCATGCCCTTGTACGCAATCTATCCCATGCTTCTCGTATAGCACGATTTAATGTTGAAATATTCTCCGGGGACATAGTCAATAAGACAGATGTATCGATTGCGGCATCTGATTGCGATTACATTTTTCACTGCGCATATGACTTTGCTGCCGATCCTTCAAAAAGGAAGAAACTCGCAATGAAGGGAGCAGAAAATCTTGCTGAGGTTGCGCTCTCAAATGCCCAAAAAATTGTCCATATGAGTACAATTGATGTCTATGGTCGTCCAGAAGCGGGCATAATTACAGAATCGTCCCCTAGAAATCCTGATTCTTCAAATATTTACGCGACATCAAAATTGCATGCAGAAAACACATTCAGAACTTATTCACAGAAAGAGGGATTGCCGGTATGTATTCTACAACCTGCAATCGTATATGGCCCTTATTCCCGACCATGGACTCATACGCCTGTTCATCAGTTGATGACCGGGAAAGTATATCTTCCAAATAATGGGAAAGGAATTTGCAATTGCATATATATCGATGATGTCATTGAGGCAATGATAAATGGCGTGACGGTTGAAAATTGTTCAGGGGAGAGTTTTGTCCTTTCTGATGGGAATCCTGTTACTTGGGCCGAATTTTTTGGCGAATATTCGCGTTTTCTCGGACGTGATTCGTTACGATTATGCCCGCCGGGAAGTATTGATGGGATGACCGGAAATAATTCCGTTTCAAATATAGAGGCAATAAAAGCCGTTGTTTTTGATCCCTATGTCCAGAATAAAATATCAAGGATTCCCCTCATGATGCAGCTATTTTCTTTTGCGAATTCTTTCTCAAAAGGAAATCTCAAATCTGCATTACAGTCAAATTCATCTCAACAATCCCCACCAAAAAGTGATATGCAATATTATCCTGATCCTGATAAGATGAAATTGTATTCTTCGCAGGCTGTCGTAAAAATTGATAAGGCAAAGAATGCATTGAATTTTGCGCCAAGATTTGATTTTGAAAGAGGGATAAAATTAACCAAGGAGTATCTGGAATGGTGCCGATTTGTTAATAGCTAGTCTCAGCTAATCACAGAACGATGATATTAATTGGACTTATCGTATGCATAGATTTTGTACGTTTAGTGGTTCAATGAAGAATAATGCAAGACATAATATTTCATTATGATTAAAATCATTTGATATGAGATTCGATATTTCTGTTGTAATTTGTTCCTATAAGTGCCCTGCTTTCATCGATAATACAATAAAGAGTCTATCCGAACAGGAAATTGCTAATATTTTCTTTGAAATTTTAATTGTTGACTATAATGAAACTTTAGAAATCCCCTTTTTAATAAAAAAATGGATACAAAATCAGTCGATAAACATTCGCTACATTCCTGAATCAAAAAAAGGAGTGTCAAATGCGAGAAACACTGGAATTAGAGAATCAAAGTCAGATATTATTGTGTTTATTGACGATGATGCAACCGCCGATCCCCTATGGCTCGATAGTATATCCCGGTCTTTTTCGACATCTGATAATGTGCTCGTCGCAGGCGGCAAAGTGGTTCCCCTATGGTCCCAGTCGCCTCCTGAATGGTTGGGCGAATCTCTCTACAGAATGCTGAGCGTGATTGATTGGGGGGATAAGCCAAGAAGTCTCAAATGGCCCGAACGGCTGATCGGGACAAATATCGCCTTCAGGAAAGAGGTGTTTGAGCAGTTCGGTATGTTTGATGAACGCCTGGGAAGGTTTGGGAACAACCTCATTGGATCAGAAGAAGTAGAACTGCAGAAAATTGTAATGGATAAGGGATACCTGGTGTATTACTGTCCTGATGCCGTTGTCCACCATTTGGTCCCCCCGGAGAGGATGGAAAAAGAGTATTTTTTCCGTAGAGCGTATGGAAGTGGCCAGTCCGATGCAATTCTGGCTCAAAAGAATAATTCCGGTTTCCGATTTTTAGGAAGGAAAGTTGGGGCGATTTCAAAATTGCATCTCAATCACATGATCCGAAAATGCACACGTAAGGATGGAAAACGTCATTTTACTTTCAGTAAGAATATCTGTTACTATCGGGGTTTTCTCGAACGATTAAGAAATCCTGAATAGAGGCCTGAATGAATCCAAAATGCTCCATCATCATCCGCTGCTACAATGAGGATACCCACATCGGGAAGTGCCTGGAAGGGATCATGCACCAGACAGAGAAGGATGTTGAAATCATCCTTGTCGATTCCGGTTCGACTGATGCAACCCTTTCCATAGCCTCGCGGTACCCGGTGAAAGTCGTTTATATCGCACCGGAGGAGTTCTCATTCGGAAGAGCGCTGAATTATGGGGCAAGAGAGGCACAGGGCGAATTTCTGGTCATGATCTCTGCCCACTGCTGGCCGGTGTACAAGGACTGGCTCGAGCAGATGACTGCGCCGTTTGAAGACCCGGATGTCGCTGTCGTGTACGGAAAACAGCGGGGATGGCATACGACCCAGTACTCCGAACACCAGATATTCCGGGCATGGTTCCCTGATCAGTCTGATTATCACCAGGAGACCCCCTTCTGCAATAATGCAAATTGTGCCGTGCGGCGCAGCATGTGGGAAAAAATGCCCTACAATGAGGAACTGACCGGGCTCGAAGATCTTGACTGGGCAAGACGGGCAATGGAGAAGGGATACAAGATCGTCTATTCTGCTGAGGCCGAGATCCTTCATGTCCATGACGAACCCGCGTCCCGGGTTCTCAACCGGTATCGTCGTGAAGCGATCGCTATGAAAAAGATCGTGCCCGAGGAACGGGTGACATTTCTTGATTTTCTTCGACTGGCACCGAAAAATATCATTGCAGATATGGTCGCCGCAGGGCGAGAGCAAGCGCTCTCTGGGAACATCTCGAACATCATCGTCTTCAGGACGATGCAGTTCTGGGGGGCATATCTCGGGTGCCGGCAACGGACCGAGGTGTCAAAACAGGTGAAACGCACGTTTTACTACCCCTCAGAGAATTCAAAAGAAAAGAACACAAGGCGTGACGGTACTATAGACTATTCAGCAGTTGAAAATTCTGAAGAAAGAATTTGATAGGTATCTGTCATATTATTTAGAAACGATGCACCCGCATAAGGATGTGAATACTTGAAAATTGCAGCCATAGTCCCGATGCGACATTCCAGTGAAAGAGTGCCGGGGAAAAACTACCGCAACTTTGCGGGAAAACCGTTGTATCATTATATTATCCGGACGCTTCTGGATGTTTCATCCGTCGATGAGGTAGTCATAGACACGGACAGTGAAATGATACTATCCCAAACAAAAGAAGAATTCCCGGAAGTACGTCTCATTGAAAGGCCAAAGCACCTCAGGGATGGAAGCATACCAATGAATGATGTGCTTCTCAACAGCATCAGTCAGGTGGATGCGGACTATTATTTACAGACACATTCCACCAATCCTCTGCTCCGGGCGGCTACCATTGAAGCTGCGGTCGATGAGTTTACTGCAAGGAGAGGCTTGTATGATTCCCTTTTTTCAGTAACCCGCCTGCAGACGCGCTTATGGGATGAATTAACCCTGCCTGTGAACCATAATCCGAATATCCTCCTCCGCACACAGGATCTCCCCCCCATATACGAAGAGAACTCCTGCATGTATATCTTTTCTCGTGACGTGCTGGAAGAGAACCACAACAGAATTGGAAAACGTCCCCTCATGTTTGAAACAGACCGGTACGAAGCCGTCGATATCGATGAAGAAATTGACTTCCAGCTGGCGGAACAACTGTATCTTATCAGGAAAGGTCTACAATGACATATACCGTTCTTATTTCATGCCCCCATATGCAACGTACGATTGCACAGTATACTGAATTCCTTGAGAACCACGAGATCCAATTCGACCTCCCCTTCGTCGAACAGCACCTCACTGAAGAGGAACTCATTCCAATCATCGGAAAGTATGATGGTGTGATAGCCGGTGACGACCAGTTTACGCGAAATGTTCTTCGTGAGGCAAAAAACCTGAAGATCATTTCCAAATGGGGAATTGGGATTGACGGGATTGATCTCAAAGCAGCAGAGGAATATGGCATACCGGTGACAAACACCCCGAATGTTTTCGGTGATGAAGTCGCGGACCAGGTGATGGGGTATATGATCCTCATGTCGCGCCATCTTCACCTCATCGACCGGAAGGTCCGGGACGGTTTGTGGTCTGAAGCACAGATAACAGGGAAGTCCCTACGCGGGAAGACACTCGGCATTATCGGCGTTGGAAGTATTGGAAGGGCGGTTGGTGCCCGGGCCCATACTGCAGGCATGGAACTTGTAGGGTATGATGTATATCCTATCGATGAAGGGTTCATGGCTGAATATGGGTTGCGGCAGGTGGAACTGGATGAACTTCTTTCTAAATCTGATTATATCTCCCTCAACTGTAACCTCACTCCGGAAAATCGGCATATGCTGGGGCGTGAGCAGTTTGAGAAGATGAAGACGGGAGTATGTATTATCAATACGGCGAGAGGACCATTGATTGATGAGTCTGCCCTGATATCCTCGCTGAAATCGGGGAAGGTGGGAGGTGCCGCACTCGATGTTTTCGAGGAAGAACCGCTTCCCATGACAAGTCCATTGAGGACATTTCAGGACGTCATTCTTGGGGCGCACAATAGTTCGAATACAATAGAAGCAATTCTTCGGACAAATGAACGGGCGATGGAAAATCTCATACTGGGTCTGGAGGGGAAGAAGTGAGCGGGACGGCGGTGGTAACCGGAGTTTCGGGGGGTATCGGTGAAGCAGTTGCGAGGCGGTTTCTCGATGATGACTGGGAGGTCATCGGTATTTCCCGCCGTGATGTACAACTTCCTGGTAATTTTGTACATATACCCGCAGACATTTCCTCACCGTCAGAGATTTTGAGGATAGGGGAAGAGATCCGATCAACATTAACTTCCCTGAATGTCCTCGTCAATAATGCGGCATATCAGGTATGTGCGCCGATATCCGAAACCAGTTATGAGGATTATACCCGGGTAATGAATACAAACCTCATGGCACCCTTCTTCCTGAGTAAGGAACTGCTATCCCTTCTTTCGAACGCCAGGGGAGCAGTAGTCAATATAAGTTCGGTGCACGCGCATGCCACCTCGGGAAATATCGCTGCCTATGCTGCGAGTAAAGGGGGGCTGATGGCCCTGACACGTGCAATGGCAATTGAATTTGCAGAAGATGGAGTTCGGGTCAACGCTGTTCTTCCCGGCGCCGTTGATACTCAGATGCTTGAGAACGGTCTTTCAAGAGATCATGTTTCAGGGGCAAGCCTTGAGGAACGAAAGAGGAGTCTGGCGGAAAAACACTTGCTCGGAAGAATCGGAAAGCCGGAAGAGATTGCCGAAGCTGTCTTTTTCCTTGCTGAGAACAGAACATCTTCGTTTATTACGGGACAGGGTCTTGTCGTTGATGGAGGGGCATTGACCAGACTGTCAACAGAGTAAATATGAATGAAAACAGCTACCTCGAACGGTTGAAACGCGATCCAATCGGAGCAATCCGTGGTTTTTTGGATATATGCTTGGACGGAATTGTCTTTCAGTTGAGTCCCTCGCGATGGAAAATGGTTGTTGGTTTCCGTAAATTAAAGGGCAGATATCGTGGATGCAGGTGTTTTATCATTGGAAACGGCCCCAGTCTTAAAAAAACGGATCTGACTATTCTGGATAAGGAGTACACTTTTGGCTTAAACAGAATCTATCTCCTGTCGGAGGAAACAGGATTCAGACCTTCTTTTCTGGTCTCAGTCAACCGTGTTCTTTTGGAGCAATTCGGAAAAGAGATAGCGGCTCTCCCGATGCCGAAGTTCATGAGCTGGCAGGCCCGAAAATGGGTGGATCTGCAGGACGGAGATCTTTTCGTCCGGGACAGTGGGTTTCATCCACTAAAGCCACTGGGTTTCTCGAAATGGCCGTGGTTAAAAGTATGGGAAGGAGCGACGGTGACGTATGTGGCAATGCAGCTTGCATATTATCTCGGTTTTGATGAGGTAATTCTTATTGGGGTAGATCATAGTTTTGCAACCAAAGGAACGCCTCACAAGGAGATCGTATCCGAATCCGAGGACCCGAATCATTTCCATCCGGAATATTTTGGAAAGGGTGTCCGATGGCAACTCCCCGACCTTGAAACGTCAGAAAGGGCCTACTCACTTGCGAAAGCAACATTTGAAAAAGACGGACGCAGAATAATTGATGCCACCATTGACGGGAAATTACAGGTGTTTGACAAAATAGATTACAATTCTTTGTTTTCAAAGAATGCAGATGCCTGAACGTAAGATTTCAACCCAGACAATCGTTGAACCTCAGGAGATAAACTCACGATGACCACATTTGAAGACTGCAGAATTCCTGAACCATTGCCAATGCGGAAAGGATGGCCGTGGCAGTGTGATTCGGAAGAGATTATTCAGGCTGATCTCGGGCAGTCTAATGAGGTCACATTCAGTATCATCGTCCCGAGTTACTGTCAGGGTCCATACATTGAAGAAACCATTCGTTCGATTCTCTGTCAGGATTGGTCTTCAATAGAGTGCATCGTTATGGACGGAGCTTCAACCGATAAAACCGTGGATATACTGAAAAAGTATGATTCCCGGCTCATCTGGCGCTCCGAACCCGACAACGGTCAGACCAATGCCATAAACAAGGGCCTCCGGCTCTGCACGGGGGACATCATCGCGTACCTGAATTCCGACGATACCTATGAACCGGGAGTATTCCGGCTGGTGGCGGATTATTTCGCTGCCCACCCCGAGGCCGATATGGTCTTCGGAAATGTCAATCATATCGACCCGGAATCAAACATCATCGAGACCCTTGCACCGGGCCCGCTTGACCTGGAAGAATATCTCTGTGCCAACTTCTACCTCCCCCAGCCGACGGTCTTCTTCCGCCGCAGAGTCTTTGAGGAGATAGGCTTCTTTGACGACACGCTCAACCTCGGGATGGACCTCGACTACTGGCTCCGGGTTGTCCTGAAGTTTCGCATCGACTACATCCCGCATATCCTCGCAAATGCCCGGATCTATCCCGAGGCAAAGAGCAGTGCGATGCGCCACCTGTACGTGGAAGAGCGCAGAAAAATCCTCGATAAATTCTTCACCTCCCCGGACGTCCCGGAGGATGTCCGGGCAAAAAAGGACACATTCTACAGCAACATCTACCTCCACGGGTCCTATGACAACCTCTGTATCGGCCACTATCGTGACTGCCTGCATTACCTGAACAAGTCGCTCCGGACCGACCCGAGAAACGTCGCCCGGCCAAAAAATTACGTCCTGCTCGCAAAGAAGAAACTCTTCAGAAAAACATGAAGGAGGGATAAAGAGTTGACAGAGAAGAAGCGAAAAATAGGAATCATCGGGCCGTCACCGCGCTTTCTCTCGGGGATAAGCTACTTTACCATGCGGCTCTCCAACGCACTCGCAAAGCGGTGCACCGTTTCGGTCGTTCTCTTCCGGCACATGCTTCCCAAAAGGCTTTTTCCCGGTTGGAAGAGGGTGGGCTCAGATATTGCCGCATTTTCCTACGACGATGCAATTGCCTGCGAGGAGATCCTCGACTGGTACAACCCTCTCTCCTGGAACCGGGCCGCACGGGAACTACGGCCCTGTGATGTGATCATCTTCCAGTGGTGGACGTCAAGCGTAGCCCATATGTATCTCGCGCTGGAAGCACGGCTGAGAAGAAAGGTCCCTATCGTCATAGAATTTCATGAGGTGGTCGATACGCTGGAACAGGCCGTTCTCCCCATCAGCATTTATGCAAAACATGCGGGGAGATGGGTGAGGAACCGCGCCTCAGCCTATGTGGTCCACTCGGAGGCGGACCGGAAACTGATTGCGGACTATTACGGGATTCCTATTGAATCGGTCCGCGTCATTCCCCACGGCCTCTTTGACCAGTATCCTCAACTCGACCCGAAAGAGATGAAAGTACAAATAGGAGTGAAGGAGGAGTATTCGATCCTTTTCTTCGGGCTTCTCAGACCGTATAAGGGAGTATCCTTTCTCATCGGAGCCTTCGAAAAGCTCCCGGAAGAAGTCCGAAAGAACTGTCATCTCCATATCGTCGGGGAGGCCTGGGAAGACCGTGAGTCCATCGAACGTGCAGAATCCTCTCCCTATGCAGGCCAGATCACCGTTGTCAACCGGTATGTCAGCGATCAAGAGATTCCGCAGTATTTCTCCGCGGCGGATGCGCTCGTGCTCCCCTATACCCGGGCGTCACAGAGCGGTGTCGCCCATATCGGCATCACATATGGGATGCCGATCATCGCATCGAGAGTGGGAGGCCTCGAAGAGAGCCTTGGAAAATACGACGGCACGAGTTTTGTCGCCCCATCTTCGGAAGAGGACATTGCACGCGCAATCGTCGAGGCGTATCAGACACGAAAAACCAATTATCCCGTCCCCACCGAACTCTCATGGGACAATGTGGCAGAAGAGTGGTGCCGATTCTTTGATGAAATAAAAGTGTAGGGTAACCCTACAATATCCCCATCTCCCCCAGCCGTGCCGGGAGATACTCTTTCGTCACAAAGTCCAGGCCCCTGCTCGCAAAGGCCTGCTGTTCTGATTTGAGGCCCATCTCGAGCTGGAGCTTGATCTGTCTTCGCCAGTACTCCGTATCGAACCGCGGGTCGGTGAGTTCCGACTTCAGGGCGGCGACATCCCCCTCCGTCAGCTTGTCGGACGGGAGGTTGTAGTCGCTGATGTCCGAGGGCTGCACCCCGATGAACTGTGCCGCCGGGGTCGCGAGAATCTCGGACATGTGGGCCGCCTTGATGGAGCCGTACGCAATGGACGCGTAGATGCGGTAGGACCACGGGTCCCCGTCCGTGAAGATGACGACGGGAAGGCCGAGCTCATTGTTCATGCGCCGAAGCATCCGCCGCGTCGAACGGGCCGGCTGGCCCTTCAGGTGGACGAGGATGGCATCGTGCTCCTCGTCGAAGCCGTTCTCCATCAGACGGGCGTACATACCACCGGTCTCCATTGCGATAATGAACTTCGCGTCGGACTCGACGAATTCGATGTTCTCCACGTTGTTCGGGATTGGATATCCCGCCTCACCAACGTCCTGCTGGCAGTGGATGTCTCTTACCCCGCGCTTGGTCGTCTCCTTCAGGCGCACCGGGCCGTAGACGGAGGCGCCGTCCTCCTCGGGCCGGAGGTGAAACGCCTCGCGGGAGAGCTCGGTGATGATTTCGAGATCCTCGACGAGCATGTTGGATTCGTCCTGGGCGGAAAACTTTGCCCGTTTCCACCCCTCGGAGATGTAGTACATCTCCCTCAACGTCGACGACCGGGACTCCTGGAGCTGCTGCTTCAAAAACCCGATCACATACGCCATCTTCAGGATATGGAGCGCACTCTTCTCCGAGTTTGCCGTCCGGGTCGTTCCACGGTCTCCGTACTTCCAGACCTCGCTTATTTCATCGTACTCGATGTTCTGCTTCGTCCGGGTCGGAAGCGTCAGCGACGGAATCCGCGCCTCGGTAAACTGGTCGTACCATTTCTCCGCGATGCCGACGAGCTGCCGGCGCGCAATGGCATCCAAATCCTTACTGGACATCGAGGTCCACCACCACTTTCATCTTTTCATCCACTCCGCGCAGGTCAAGCGACCCGCCGCCCCGGCCGGGATAGTGCACCCGCCAATGGCTCTCGGGGTCGATGGTAATCTTCCAGACCTTGTTGAACTCATCGCCGAACGCATCCACGAAGTCCGGGGGCTGATCCGCACCCGCCGCATCATCGGCCGAGATGAGGTAGAGCATGAGATCAGCAGGCGATCTGGTATAGTTGTGCACCGAGAGTTCGACGTTTCCTCCGCGGGTCGTCTTGCGGGCGATGATCTTTCTCATAATTTGCCCTTCTATCGGTGCGATATCGGGGACGGGCTTTTCCACAATCTCCGCGACTTTGTCTGCGATATCCGGGATGATGGAGCAGATGGCGCGGGCCCGGTTCTCGGCGATTTTGCTGCGCTCGCGCTTGTTGATGAAGGTCTTGAGCTCCCGTCCAAGGTCCTGCAGGGCAAGGACGATCTCGCGTTCGATCTCGGGGATGGCCGCCACCGCGTCCTTCGATTCCGAGGTGAACGGGACATTCGTCGAGGCGACATGCACGAGGATGAGGACAGGCCCTATGGGAAGCCCCTGCTGGGAGAGGTTGTAGGCCTTCCAGTTCACCTCGGAGGCGGCGCTCGTGATGGCGCACGCCCCCTGCTGGTAGAGGAGCGGAACACGGTTGGCAAACCGGAGGAGCTGCCCCTGGCCTTCGGCGTCCAGCTTCCCCCCATACCCGAGCGCCGTCTCGACGATGAAGGGATGGCCGGAGAAGACCTGGGCCTTGCGGGTCCTTGCCTGGACAAAGTCCATCACAAACTCCTTTTCCAGCCCCTGGATGATCATCTCCTCCCCGATGGGGGAGAGGCAGAGGGATGCGGGCGGGGGCGGGACATTGACCGTCTGCATCGCATCAAGGAGCACCTTGAGCTGTTCGGACGAGAGGCCCTTCGCCTTCCGTGAAGGCTTGATGTGTGCAAGGGAGAGCATCTGTTCCGCACTCTTTTTTCCCACGCGGGAGAACCCGGAGATGAGAAACGTCTCCACGTTCTCGTCGGAGAGAGACGCCATGCGCTTCAGGGTCCCGAACTCGATCCCGTGGGGGTGCGGGGCAATAGCCTCGGGCGGCGTGATCACCTCCTCCGAGACGCGGTCGAAGGAATAAAATTCCCCGTCGATATCCGCCTGGATGCGGGCGTGGGGATTGACGACCGCGGTATATTTGAGGTAGTCGATGAGACGTTTTTTGGCCGCCAGCGTTCCGGTAAATTCGATCTCGATCCTCGTCCCGTGGGTGCGGTCCCATTCGATCTCCTCGTGCCGGAGGATCTCCGGTTCGTTCTTCTCGGTTTTTATCATCAGCTCGAAGAGATGGGCGGGTGTCCGTGCATCCGTCCGCGAGATGACTTTGGCTGGAATCCCGGTGGTCAGCTGTGCATAGAGGACGGCCGCAGAGATGCCGATACCCTGCTGCCCCCTGCTCTGACGGATCTGGTGGAAGCGTGACCCGTAGAGGAGTTTTCCAAAGACAAACGGCACTTTCTCGGGGAGGATGCCGGGACCGTTGTCCTCGACGGCAATTCTCAGGACGTCCTTTTCCGTCTTGACGATCGAGACAAAGATGTCGGGGAGGACTTCGGCTTCTTCACAGGCATCCAGGGAGTTGTCAACCGCCTCTTTGATGGTCGTGATGATGCCGCGGGTTGGGGAGTCGAAGCCGAGGAGATGCTTGTTCTTCTCAAATAATTCGGCGACGCTGATGCTGCGCTGCTGGGCGGCAAGCTTATCGGCTAGTGCCAACCTGTCTTCACCCCGTCCACGGCATCTTCTTGGGTGCATTCCTTCTGGGCGCCGGTCGCAAGTGACTTGAGGGTCACGGTCCCCGACTCGGCCTCACGGACCCCTGCCACCACGGCATACCCGGCCGTCTTGCCGGCGTGTTTCATCTGGCCGCCGAAGCCGCGGTCCAGGAGGTTGAGTTCGGTCCGGATACCCCCTTTGCGAAAGGCGCGAGCCACCGAGAAGGCATAGCCGCGGGATTCGGGCGTATGGATGATGGCCACAACGGTATCGTCTGCGGGGGGGACGTCCCCGAGGGCGACCAGCACCCGGTCAAACCCGATGCCGAATCCGCAGGACCCGACGTCCTCGCCGCCGAAGAGCTTTGCCAGGCGGTAGGCGCCGCCGCCGATGATCTGGTTCTCCGCCCCGAGGTTCTCGGCAAATCCCTCAAAGACCATCCCCGTATAGTAATCGAGGCCGCGGACAATGCCGAAGTTAAGGGTATAAGAAAGGTCTTGCGAGTCAAGGATGGCAACCATCCGCTCGATGCGCTCTTTTTCCGGGACATCCCCGCAGATGGCAAAGGCCTCCGCCGGTGTCCGTGCCTCAAGAAGCGCCGTAAGCGGCTCTTCGAGATCAGCCCTGCCGCATTCCTCCAAGGCCGCCGCCAGGCCTTCGTAGTTCTTCTTGTCCAGAAGGGCCATCACCTCGCGGCGCAGCTCCTCCTCAAGGTCCCTCAGGATATGCCGCATCGGTGCGAGGTGACCTATATGCAGGTCGTAGGTGACGCCTGCAGAGCGCAGGATGTCATCGGCAAGGAGGATGACCTCGGCGTCACCCTCGGGCGTGTCCGCGCCGATGAGCTCCGCGCCGAACTGCCAGAACTGGCGGTATCTTCCCTTCTGCGGGCGTTCGTAGCGGTAGCAGTCACTGAGGTAGCACCAGCGGATCGGCCGGGAGAGGACCTTTGCTTCATTGACGAACATCCGTAGCACCGCCGCCGTCCCCTCGGGCCGCAGCGCAAGCTCGCGTCCTCCCTTGTCCTGGAAGGTATACATCTCCTTTACGATTCCCGGCCCCGACCGGAGGGTGTAGAGTTCCTGGTGTTCGAATGTGGGGGTGCAGATCTCCCGGTATCCCCAGTGTCGGGCGGCCCGTCGCATGATGGCCTCTTTCTGCCGCCGAAATTCCATCTCATCCGGTAAAAAATCGCGTGTCCCTCTGGGTTTTTGTAACATCTGTCGTATGCTCCCTGTGTATGCTCTTTAGTCCTTCTTCTGGTGTGCTCGTGCTGTTCCCAGCAGTCTGTCGGCCGTGGTGGTATCCTTTCCGAACACCTTCTCGCGTTTCACCCGCCCCTGGATATAGAGGGCAAGGAGAATGATGCCAAGTCCGAGAAACTCCGCCTGCGCGAGGGCAAAATATATTCCCAGCAGCCCGAGAGCGGTATAGAGAACCCCCATATAGGCCGCCTTGCGGTACCCGGGCAGTCCGGTCCGGTAAAATATTCTGGCATCCCTGAGCCATAGGTAGGCTATCACCAGTGTTCCGAAGACTGCGACATAGAGTAAATAGGTGGACGCCATGGCAATACGTAATTATTTATCGTAGACCAATATGATTATTATCAGCCATGAACCCCCACTCCACGCTCTCCGACATTCTCAAATCATTTCAATCAGGGGAAATTTCGCTCAGGGATGCCGAGATGGCAATCCATGGGCTGGAGATCGAGGAGATCGGGGGTATTGCTCATTATGATGCCGGCAGGCACATTCGGTGTGGGATGCCTGAAGCAGTCCTCTCCGAGGGAAAGGCTGTCGGGCACCTGATAGACATTGTGAACAGGGTTGTTGAAAAGAGCGGGCGCTGCATAATAACCCGTCTTACCGAGGAGAGGTACGACGCCCTCCGGAAGGCCGGAGCCGACAACGGGTACAGGGTGGAAGAAAACAGGAATGCACGTATTGCCATTGCGTCAAGGGTCCCTGCACCCGAAAAGAACTACGGGGTTGTGGGAATACTCACCGCAGGAACCTCCGATATCGCCGTTGCCGAAGAAGCCCGCGTCATAGCAGAGGAGATGGGATGTACCGTCCACATTATCCATGATGTAGGGGCCGCGGGTATCCACCGCCTCTTCCCTGCACTGGGAAAGGTGCAGGATGCCGATGTCTATATCGTTGTTGCCGGCCGGGAAGGGACGCTCCCGACTGTGGTGGCGGGCCTGGTGGACAAACCAGTCATTGGTGTTCCCGTCAGCACGGGGTACGGATTCATGGGAGGGGGTGAGGCGGCACTGGCGAGCATGCTCCAGTCATGTGCCGTCATCGCCGTCGTGAATATCGATGCGGGGTTTACCGCGGGTGCCTTTGCCGCACAGGTGGCACGGGGGGCAGGACAGCGTGAAAAATAGGGGGTTTTATATCGGGCGGTTCCAGCCTTACCACAACGGCCACCAGTCGGTACTGGAACGGATTGCACAGGAAGTCGATGAGATCGTCATAGGCGTTGGAAGTGCCCAGTTCAGCCATACGGGAAACAACCCCTTCACCGCCGGGGAACGGGTGATGATGATCACCCGTGCCCTCGAAGACCTCGGCTGCCCCTATTATGTCATCCCCATAGAGGACATCCAGAGAAATGCCCTCTGGGTCGCCCATGTGCGGTCCATATCACCTCCCTTCGAACACGTCTTCACCTCCAACCCCCTGGTCGTCCGGCTCTTTGAAGAACAGGGAATCGACGTCATCTCTCCGGAGATGTTCGAACGCCACAACCTCAGCGGTACGGAGGTTCGCCGAAGAATGCTTGCCGGAGAGCGGTGGGAAGAGCTGCTCCCCCCGGTCGTTGCAGAGATCATCGATGAAATCGACGGCGTCGCACGCCTGCGGCAGGTGACGAAGACCGACTGAGTGCAGGGAGTGATGCGAGTATGGCAGGGTTTTTGAAATCGATATTCGGCAAAAAAGAGGAGAGCCTCGACCCCCTTGAGCTCGGTCTGATGGAGGTTCCCGCCTGGCTGGATGCCCGTGAACAGGAAATTCACGAGGGGCTTGATAATATGGTCCTTGCATCCCGGGAGCGGGCGCTCGCTGCCATCGCAATCCTGAAGGCGCAGGTGGGCGTTCTTGCCAGCCTGCAGCCACCGACCGATCAGGTGATGAGCCCGAAGCTGCGGCGTGTCGTCGAACAGGGCATCCCCCGGTTCGTTGCGGCGATGGAAAAGACCCTGGACACCCGGCTCTCAACGGTCCCCGGGGAGTACTACGACGACTGCGTCGGCATCATCGCCGGGACTGCCAAGAACATGAAGGGTCCGGGGCGCTACATTGCCTCGGTCTATCCGAGGGAGATGAAGGAGATCCGGGCATCGCTGGACATCATCGGCAGAGATGTCAATGCCCTGGGAAAACGCCTGGGACCTGCCAGAACGGAGGAGGAGGCAATCGCTTCCGCCCGTGCTGCGGCATCGGTAATCGAAGCGGCGATAGCAGAACTTGGCCTGCTGGAGCAGAATGAAACAGAACTTGTGGGAGTCATCGGACGCGAGAACGCCGATCTGAAGATGGCGCAGGAGACCCTTGCCGGGTTGACGGACGGGGACGAGAATAAAGCCTTCGATGCGCTCTCCGCAGAGATCTCAGGTCTGGAGGAGAAGGAACGGGGGGTTACGGGGGAGTTCGAACAGCTCCGTTCACGGTCCGCAAACGTGTTCAGGAAGGCCGTGCATGCCGCTGAAAGCGACGGGGACGCAGCGTCTGCGGCGGCGATCGAGGAGTTCCACGCGTCCCTGACAACGCCCGCGGCTATCGACCTGGGGAAAACGGTTGCGCAGTACCATGCCCTCTATCTCCCACTGATTGCGCTCACGAAAAAGCATGAAGGGATCGTCAAGAACCGTGATGAAGAGGAGCTCTTCTCAGACCCCGACCATTTCATCGCCCTGCTTACTGCGCTATGCGGGAGGTGGGAGGAGAATTCTGCCCGGCTGCAGGATCTCAGGGAGAGGCGTGCGGCGTCGCCGGTAAACAGGCAGATTGCTGAAGCAGAGAAGGCGGTTCATGTGATTGAGGTGCGAAAAGCACTTGATGAAAAACTCCTCTCCGAGGCGCGGGAGACAATGGAGACCCTGAAGGCGGAGACCCCCGTCCGCCTTGACGATCTCCAGGCAATGCTTACGGCAATCCGCAACGAAGATGCCCCCGTCATCGTTCATGCGCCAGCCCCCTTCTCCGAAAGCAAAGAGGCACATACAACCACACAGCCGAAGGCTGTGTGAGGGGACGGTTCCGGTCCGGGGGATAGTAAACCGGCATCCCCGGCCCATCCGTAAACTATAGTTCTATATCTTCCGGGGGCAACCCCTACAGTCACTTCCATGAAGCAGGCAAACCTCACCGAAGGGAGCATCCCCCGTGGTCTGATGACGGTTGCAGCGCCGATCATCGTAGGCAATATTCTGCAGGGTCTTGTCGAGGTGGCGGACCTCTTCTTCGTCGGCCGCCTCAGTCCCGAGGCCATAGCAGGGGTTGCGCTTTCCATCACCGTCATCTTTGTGCTGATGACGGTGGTCATAGGCCTGAACGGCGGGACGACGGCCTTTGTATCCCGGTATTACGGGAAAGGCGACTATGATGGAGCGGGAAGCGTTCTCGTGCAGTCGCTTGCCATAGGGCTGTTCTTTTCTGTTCTGATCTCGGTTGTCGGCGTCCTGTGGGCGGAGGATATGCTCCTCTTTCTTGGTGCGGATGCGGTGGTCGCGGCTGAGGGGTCGGCGTATCTGACCATCCTCTCGCTGGGGATCGCGGCGCTCGTGGAGTTCTGGATCATCGCCACCTTCTTCCAGAGTATCGGGGATTCCACGACCCCGCTGATCATCATCGCGGTCATCAACATTCTCAATATCATCCTCAATCCCGTCTTCATCTTCGGGTGGTTCGGGCTCCCGGCCATGGGCGTCGCTGGTGCAGCGCTGGCAACGGTTCTGACCCGCACCATCGGGCTTGGCACAGGGATTGCCCTTCTTCGGCCCCTGAACGGGCAGATGGGCTTTACCCGGCACCTGCACATCGACCGTCCCCTGGTACGCCGCATCCTGAAGGTGGCGATCCCCAACATGGTCCAGTCAGGCATCCGCAGTGTCACCTTTCTCATCATGTTTGCCATCGTCACCGCGTACGGCACCTACGCCCTCTCGGCCTATGGCATTGTCAACCGCCTTGAGATGCTTGCGCTGATGCCCGGATTCGGGATAGCAACCGCAGGGGCGGTTATGGTCGGCCAGAACCTCGGGGCTGGAAATCCTGGCCGCTCCGAAAAGGCGGTATGGACGGCAACGGCCATTTATGGCGGATTTATGGTCTGCATCACGGGGATATTTCTTCTGTTCGGTGCCCGCCTGGTCGGATTCTTTGACCCGAGCGGCATGTCGGAATCCATTGCCCTTTCCTATTTCCAGGTTGTCAGCCCGTTTTATCTCTTCCTTGCAGCCGCAATCGTCCTCTCCTTTGCCCTCAACGGGGCGGGGGATACAAAAAAGCCGATGTATGCTGGAATCATCTCGTATTTTCTCGTCCAGATACCTCTGGCCGTCGTCCTGCCCGATTTGACCGGTACAGGAATTGCCGGGGTATGGTATGCGATGGTCATCGGCCTCCTGGTGCAGACCGTCGCCCTGTATGTGATGTTCCGGCGTGGTCACTGGAAAGAGACGGCAATTTAGGAGAAGAAAACAAAAAATCAGAGGGAATCGAGGCTGACCCCGATGATATCTTCAGACATCTGTGCGACATCCTGCACGCCGAATGCCGTCATGACCGAGTTCATATCGATATCGACTGCCGCCTGGCACATATAATCGATGATATCGACCGAGAGCTCTTTTTTCTGCTTTGATTTGCGCATCTGGTCGACAAGGTGTGACAGGGTCTCGGGCGGCTCCATCCGTAACTTTGCGGTCGTGACAACACACATGTAGATACGCGTCAGGTTACGGTCAGGCCCGGTGATCGTCTCGAAGAAATTCCTGAGAACCTGGGCCTGGTAGATCTCTCCACCCATGGTACAAAATGTGTATTGATTCAATAGTTAAATATTTTGTGTCTGTCCATCAGGAGGACAGGATCATTTTTTTGTCGACACAATCTTGATGACATCGCCGTTTTTCAGCTCATGCGTCTCTTTTATGCGCATTTTTGTCTTTGCGTCCACCGCATACAAAAAGCCGTCGCCGATGTCACTGTGCACCTGATATGCCATATCGTGTGGCGTTGACCCGCGCTTCATGAGGAAGGCGTCGGGAAGCACCCTCCCCTGGCCGTCACAAAACTTGTTCTCATCCTCGACGGGGTAGACCACGATCATGTCCAGCAGGTCGAAGACGGCACCGTTGATTGCCTGCTGCACGCCGGTCCCGCCGATCGTCTCCATGACCCGTGCAATTGCATCCAGACCGTTTTTCTGGGCCCCGGAGAGGGTGATTCCGTCAGCAACGGCGAAGATCGGATCGCCGGGGAGGTAGGTAATGAATCCTCCTTCCGCCGCTTTTCTCAGGGCAAGTTCCCCGGCAGCGGTGGCAAAGGAGATGTCCGTCTCTTTCAGGCCCCTGAGAAGGTCGGGGCTGGCCTGGTCCACCTTGTTTGCCACCACCACCATCGGCTTGCTCATACGGACGAGGATGGCACAGAAGGCGATGAGCTCGTCGGTGCTGCAGATCTTCAGGTCGATGCCCGCCTCGCGCTCGGCGTCCCGGACATGTTCGTGGGTGATCTTGAGCCCCGCGAGGTTCTCGGCGACCGCATCGAGGATGTTGAAGGTCTTCTGCTGTGTCGACCGCTGCATCTTTGCCCAGTTTTTTGCGAGGATGCCATAGATCCACATCGCCATCTCACGCTCGATAAAGCCGATGTCCTTTTGCGGGTCATGGGATCCCGGATCGACGGGGTTGCCTTCTTCATCGGTTGATCCGGAACCGTCGATGATGTGGATGATGGCGTCGGCTTCCCTCAGGTGGTCGAGGAACTGGTTCCCCAGTCCCTTTCCTTCATGCGCCTCGGGTACGAGGCCCGCCACATCGATCAGTTCGACGGCGATGAATCGCACGCCGTCACTGCACATGGTGCACGGAACGCCGAGTTCCTGGCACGGACAGGCGGTCCGGAGGTAGGCAACCCCGTGGTTTGCGTCTATCGTCGTGAACGGGTAATTGGCAATCTCCGCATGGGCGAGGGTTGCAGCGGAGAAAAAGGTGGATTTTCCGCAGTTTGGTTTTCCTGCAATTGCAATGGTCATCATATGTGTATGCTCCGAATATTTCAGAATGGCTTCAGGTATGCCAGGTACCGGATCGGGCCGGCTCCCTTATCCGCAGGGTCTCCTGCAGTTGCGTAAGACAGTATAAATGAGAGGATGCACAAAAACGTTATCATGAGCTTCACGGAAAAGACGACCTATTATTTTGAAACTCCCGGAAAGGAGAACTCCCGTGACGCGGCAAGGATCGCGGTGCAACGGGCGCGGGAACTTGGGATAGGAACCATCGTTGTCGCCAGCACGACCGGTGCGACGGCTCGTATCTTCATGGAGGAGATGGAAGGGACCGGGCTGCACCTGGTCGTGGTAACGCACGTTGTCGGGTTCCGCGAACCTGGCGTATGGGAATTCGATGCAGGGAATGCAGCAGACCTTCGTGGGAAGGGTGCCGAGATCGTCACCGGCACGCATGTCCTCTCGGGCCTTGAGCGTGCAATCTCTGCAAACCCTAAGATAGGCGGCGGCTCACGATCCGATGCCATTGCAGAAGCCCTGCGAAGGACCGTTGCCATCGGTCTCAAGGTGGCGGTGGAGTGCACGCTTATCGCGGCCGACCAGGGGAAAGTCTCCGTCACCGACGAG
>JAENZA010000101.1 GCA_016841485.1 Methanobacteriota archaeon | reverse complement strand
GCCGTTTATCCCGCAGATCCCGGGCCCCGTCGATCTACGATAAAACCATCGTTAAGATAGAGTCAACTGCTACAAAAGGTTATTATAAGTAGGCGACAGATACCCCTTCATGCGTAGGAGTGGCCGGATTGAGGAGTTCGTCAGCCTCCAGGGGAACCCTCGCTCGAGGAGCAGCTACCAGAGCGCCGTACGTCGATACCTCGATTTTATCTACGATCCGGTGCGGAAAGGCCGGGTGGCCACCCGGGAGGAGGCCGGGCGGTATGAAGAGCTGGCGGAGGACTATTTTACCGGACCCCATAACCACGCGATCGACGTTCAGCGGTTCGCGGCGTCCCTGAACGCTGCGAAGACCCCGCCGAAGTCGGCTCACTTCTGGCTGTCCGTTGTGCGGGAGTTCTTCAAGTCCAACAGCGCCGATATCGGGGAAGATGCCTGGAGAATGGCGAAGCGACGCGGGCCGAAGGGGCGCCGGGCAAGGACCCGGGAGGCCACGTTCAACAAGGATCTGATTCAGAGGATCCTACCGTACATGCCCCTGCTGCTGAAGGTGGTCTTCCTGACGATGATCAGCTCGGGGATGCGGATCGGGGAGACCCTGAAGCTGCGGATCGGGGACGTGCACCTCGACGAGGAGCCGGTCCGGATCACGATCCCGGGCGACGTCACCAAGAACGGGGATCCCCGCACGACCTTCATCTCCCGGGAGGCCGCGGCCGCGATCCGTGCCTGGCTCGAGGTGCGGGGCGAGTGGCTGCGGTCATCGACGAACCGCAACGCCGGGCTGCTCCGACACCTCGGGAAGGAGCACCTGGCGAAGGCCATCGAGAACGACGACCGGCTCTTCCCGGTCCACGTCACGACCGTCCACAAGAGTTTTGTAACCGCCCTGGAGAAGGCCGGGGTGGACGATATCGATCCTCAGACCCAACGCCGGCAACTCCGGCTGCACCAGTGCCGGAAGTTCTTCCGGACCGTCATGGCTCAGCGGATCCCCGTGGATGCGGTGGAGCTGATGATGGGGCACGACGGTTACCTGACGGACGCCTATGTCCGGTATACGGAGGAGGAGCTCCGGCAGTATTACCGGCAGGCGGAGGGGGCCGTCTGTGTCGGGGTCGCGGACGACGTGGCGGCGGCCGTCGTGGGTGGCCACCTCGACGCGCTCCAGGAGGAGAACCGTGCACTCCGGGTCGAACTGTCTTCCATCAAGTCGGAGGTCGGGCAACTGAAAGAGATCGAGGAGAGGAGCAAATTAGTCCCCGAAGTGTTCTCGGCGATGGTGAAGAATCCGGAATTTCAGAAGATGTTTAACAAAGCAATGGCGGATCTGTCCAAACAAGAGTAGGGACGATCGCAGTTCGTGATAAAGGTATTCGAGGAGGAGTGAGGGGGGGCCTATTCAGCTCCTTTCAAAATACAATTCAATCCTTCCAATTTTCCTTCAAGGCGACTTCTCTCTCTTTTTGCATAATCCTGGAAGAGATCCCATAAAACATCCGATTCTTTTATCACCGCGATATCGTCGCGGAAGTGCGGCCATTCACAACTTCCGAGGAGTTTTTCAAAGAAGCGCTCTTCAAACAGATTCTCGTGCTCTGGCCAAAATTTGCTACGGTACGTGTACTCTGCGGGATTGATTAATGCGGTGAGTAATACCCAGGCCTTTGTACGCTCTTTGCGAGAATATTCGACCTCTTGACCGACTACCTCGCAAATGCCACCCAATAATTTGGGATGGAGCGAGGCATGATGCCTGACGACCTTGGAGAGGAGTTGCAAATCGTTTTTATACATAGCTTTCTCCTCCTCGATAGTTCTCACAGTCCACGCCGGGATCCAGCGGTTTTCGTCGTCAATAAGGAGGATGGCAACGCAGAAGCCCAGCATAGTTAAAGAGTAGATAATTTTCTCTGCGTCCGATGCCCCCCTTTTGCTTTTCTCCCTACCAACTTCCTGCACCAGCTCCATTTCAACCAATCGCTTCATTGCGGCATCAGTTGTTGAGTGACGCTTACCTAGTCGCTTGTGAGCGCCATAGACATCGACGGGCCCCTCGAGGGCGATATTCAACAGCAAAGCACGTTGAGCTTCGGAGAGCTCCGGGCAGGCGTCTGCCGGATGATAGGCATCTTTCTGGATTGATCCTTCCCAAGGCACTTTGACCACCTGAATTACATCCAATGGTGTATCATACTCTCTCGTCTGTATGATACTCTTATTTTTGTATTATATTGTTCTCTCACCTATAAGAACGTATATGCCAGAAATGACGATTGGCGTCGTTCAAGGCTGGATGACTCGCCCCAATGGATCGCTTGCTGTCACCATCCCCCATAGGATCAGAGCGGATCGGGGGCTCAAAGGCGGTGATCAGTTCGTCGTGAAAACCGACGATCAAGGCCGGATTATTTACGAACCACAGGGAGCTTGAACATGATCGTAGCGTCCACGCTCGAAGAGAAGATGGCCGTCCTGGTGGAGACGCCGGACGACCTCTTACCCTTATTCGGTCCTCTCGAGCGAGCAACCATCATAGCTCTGAAAGCACTACAAAAGGGCAACCAGAACGCCACAGGCACCCCTGCCTGCAGCAGCGAAGACACATGCATCGGAGGCAGACATGGCAGCAGGAACGGCGCCACAGCCTGAGATCGTCGTAGACGGTGAAGACGCACGACAGACGCACCGTAGCGGGATCCGCGAGCGCCTCCGGCGAGGGGAATACCCGGTGCCGCATACCCGGGCGCAGGCATTGTCTCTTTTGAATCACGTCGACTTCGAGATCGGCCAACTAACACCCGAGCAGGTCCTGGCGGTGAGGGGGCTCTACTACCTCGACGATCCGAGATCAGTATCTGAGCGCATGAAGGACGGTGAGCGGATATGATGGCCGACGATCAGCTCCCTCCGGAGGTGATCGCGTGATCGACGCATCGACCCCGGCGATCGAGCCGGCGGCGGCGTCTCCCGGCGACGTGGAGCCGATCATCTCCGACGAGGCGATCGACGCCCTCGAGCCGGGCACCGACGAGTTCACCAAGATCGTGCAGAGCCTGGAGCACTACGGCGCGAAATTCCCGCCGTGGTTCTGCGATCAGCCGGTCGAAGCCGTCCGGGCCGGGCTGAAAAAGGCGGCACGGTCGGAGAAGGTCAGGGAGACCTACCAGAGGAAGAAAGCGATCGAGGCTGCACGGCGGCCACCGATCCCGACGATCTACATCATGAGCGATGTGCCCGGGATGTCAGAGCAGGCCCTCGACGCGATCCGGCAGGCGAACGCGGATCGACCTGAAGTGTTCGCCCGATCCGGCGAGATGGTCGCGCTCCATTACGACGAGCAGCGGCAGCGAGTGATCCTGAAGTCGGTCGACAAGGAGACGCTGCGCGGTATCCTGATGCGGTGCGCCACCTGGCTACGGACGAAGGTCAACAAAGATGGGACCGTGGATGAGATGCAGACGACGCCGCCCGGGTTCGTCCTTGAGGATATCCTGTCGATGAGTCCGCACCACTGGCAACTCCCCATCGTGAAGGGAGTGGTGGAAGTCCCGATCGTGAGGCTGGACGGCTCGATATGGGTGGTGCCGGGTTACGACGAAAGGTCCAAGCTCATCTACCACCCGACCGAGGACCTAGCAGGGTTCCACGTCCCGGATCAGCCGACACCCGACGACGTATCTGCTGCCGTGGACCTCCTCAACGAGATGGTACACGACTTCCCGTGGTATGGTGAACAAGATGCCGAAGTCGCGGGCGCTGCAAAGTACGCCGACAGGGCGAATGCGGTCGCGGCAATGATCACCCAGGTTGCCCGGCCGCTGATCGCCGGACCGGTGCCTGCCTACCTGGTGGACAAACCCGCCCCAAGGACCGGGGCGAGTCTCCTGCAGGAGCTCATGTACACCGTGCTCACTGGTCAAGCTCCGACGATGAAGCCGACACCGGAGAGTAATGAAGAATTTAGGAAGTACATCACCGGGGAGCTTGCTGCAGGCACCTCGATCGTGCTCCTTGACAACATCGAGCAGCGGTTGAAGGCGCCTGCTCTGGCAACTATCATCACGGCGCCGGCGTGGCGTGATCGGAAGATGGGTAGCAACGCGATCGTAGATTATGAAAATCGCCTATTCTGGCTGCTGAATGGAAATAACGTCCAGTTGTCGCCGGATCTGGCGCCGCGGTGTTTCTACTCCCGTCTTGATGCACGGATGGCCCGGCCGGGCGAACGGGAGGAGTTTCTGCACTCCGATATCAGACGGTGGGTGAAGGAAAATCGGGCCCGACTCCTCAGGGCGGTATACGTCTTGATCAGGGCTTGGATTGTCACCGGCCGACCGGCCCCGGAGAAGCTGCCGAAACTCGGGAGTTTCGAAAACTGGGTATCTGTCGTCGGCGGAGTACTGCACCACACAGGCATCGAAGGGTTCATGGCCAACCAAACTGCCCTATACGACGCCGCAGATCAGAGTGCAGTCCAATGGGACACATTCCTCCTGGCAGTTCACAGAGTGTTCCGGGGACCATTCACCGTCGCCGAGGTCGCGGACCGTCTCGAGGTCGAGGACAAACCGGGGGTCGAACGGATCCTCTCGCCGACATTACCCGAAGAGCTGGATGACGGCCGGCAGAAAGGAGGGCATGCATTCCGGACCCGCATAGGGAGAGCCTTCACTCGCAAACGCGACGTAGTATTCCCATCAGGCGCCATGCTGAAGAAGGGCGGCGTTGCTCATGGTGGTGGGACTGCCTGGATAGTCCGGACGAAGCAGGAACCCGATCAGCTCCAGATGACTATCAAACCCTCCGGATCTGGTGAGGGTGGTGAGGATGTAGAGGCTAAAACCTCTACCCCATGTGAAGATCCCAAGTGGTATAATAATAGTATAGGGGGGGAGATCACCTCACCACCCTCACCACCCTCACCACTTCCACCGATTCCATCAGGCTGCCTCAAGCACCCGATCGAGGCCTATGCCCCTCGGAAGTACGACTCTTCGATCCTGTGCATCGTGCCAGGGTGCCGGCGCCACGCGGAGTACGCTGCAGGTGCCGGCGGGTTCCCCCTGTGCGAGGGACATTTCCAGGCAGCGAAGCGGCAGGCCGCCCGCCAGGGAGGCGATCCCCGATGACCTCCGCCGCCTCGCAGCAGTTCTTCGACACCTTCCCGCCCGATATCGCCCGAGGGATCCTCGAGGGCCGACCTCTCCGGGTCCACGCCGCCAGAGTCTCCCTTGTCCGGGAGGCCGGCAGCACAGGGTTTGCGATCGATACGCTCCCGGCAGACGGCCGGCCGAAGGAGT
>JAENZA010000100.1 GCA_016841485.1 Methanobacteriota archaeon | reverse complement strand
CCGAGGACCAGCGCGGTGATCATCACCAGCCAAAGCGGCGAGAAGAGGTCCGGCATTGCCGTCCAACCGTTATGCCCGGCGGCCGCAAGCCCTTCGGGGACACGTGCGGCGAGTCCCTCGAGTGCGGTGTGGGCCTTGACGACGCCGCCGAGATAGACGTAGGTGAGTATGAGGAGAATGGTCATCCCGATGAACATGATGGCACCCTGGAGGGCATCGGTATACATGACGGCAATCAGCCCGCCCAGAATCACGTAACAGGCGACGACGGCGGCAAACCCGAGGAGCGCCACATCGTACGGGACGACGAGGGTCGACTCGATGAACCGGGCGCCGCCGATGAGGATTGCCGCGGTATAGAGGGGCATCCCGACGATGATGATCATGGCGCAGGCATAGCGCATGAACCGTGAGTCATAGATGCGCCCCATCAGGTCCGGGAAGGTGACGGCCCCGGTCCGCTGGCCGATCTCCCGTGTCTTCCTGCCATAGATGACAAACGCGATGAAGACCCCGACGGCGATACAGAGGACCGTCAGCCAGACCAGTCCCATGCCAAGCTGGGCCGATATGCCTCCGAAGCCGATGATCGCGGACGTGCTGATGAAGGTGGCCCCGTAGGAGAGGGCGAGGACAAGAGGATGTATCTTTCTTCCGGCAACAAGGAAATCCTCCTGCTCCTTCGTGTGCCGGTAGCCCATATAGCCGAGTCCGATGACGGCGGCGAGGTAGATGACGGTGAGCACCGCAAGGGTGAGCGTATCAACTGCCATTGTCGTCGGCCCCCTCGCGGTTCCACATGAGAATGCCGTACGCTATACATGCAACGGTCCAGCCGATGGCGAGACCGTATCCTATCCAGATCTGTGGGTCAGAAATTCCGAGCATGGAAAAAACCTCACGGTCTTTGGTGGTGTGACAGTACAAGGGAAACCGGCGTTAACGTCGGCTCCCTATCTAAAGAAGAAGGCAAAAACGGTGAAAAGGCGGGACTCGTCCCTGATGAATTGTATGCCTTTTCCTGTCATATCCAAAGTACCTGTTAGTCAGTGGGATTGCAGGTATATATACGTTTCCAGGGCCGGGCCCGCTGAAATGCCGGAAAAAAATGTACGGCCGAACGGAATAAAAAATCGGCTGAGGGGGAGACCCGGCCGTCAGTTCTTTCGGGCGATGGTGATGTACCCGGTATGGCCCACCCTGGTGGAGGGGCGGGTCCCGCGTTCGCTCCGGGTGAGTTCACGGGCAAGGATCTCGTGGCATACCACCTCTGAGAAGAGCTCGCGTGCCGTATCCATCACCGTGAACGTCTGTTCCAGAAACGGTGTGTAGCAGGCGAGATATCCGCCGGGATTCAGGAGACGGTGGGCGTGCCGGACATGATCTGCCGTGATATGGAGGTCGAAATGGACGATGTCGTAGGCCCCCTCGGCGGTGAGGACGTCGCCGGTTACCACCTCGACGTTTTCCAGCCCCGCATCGGCGATATTTTTCCTGCAGCGCTCTGCAAAATCCTCGCGCACTTCATAGGTCGTCACGTGCTCGGCAATTCCCCCGAAGAAAATCGAGGCTACACCCGACCCGGTGCCGGCATCAAGGACCTGATCATGCCGGTTCATGCCGGTCATGGCGCAGACGATGCCGATGTCCTTGGGCATCATGGGTGCGCCGGTGCGCCGGGCGTGGCAGAAGAAGTCGGTGGGCCGCGGGATGCGGATGAGAAAGGGCGTCCCCAGGTGCGAGGGGAGAGTCTCCCCTCCCTGCATTCCCGGCAGGAGCGAGAGGTCGATCATACCCTTGTCGGTGCTGAGTTTGCCCTTGCCCGCCGTCACATAGTATTCCTTCCCCTCGTGGATGAGGATGACCCTGTCCTGGTTTTCTATCATGCAGATGTCAGTTTGATGATTGCATCGGCAATCTCGCCGTTTGATTCCCTGAGGGCCGCACGCGCCTCTTCCGGCGAGACCTGTGCCTGTTCGGCAACGAGCATGACGTCCTCATCTGAGATCTCCAGTTCCTTCGGTTCGAACCGCGGTTCGCCCTGGAGCTGGTAGGTGGTGGACCCCTGCATCGTCGTCATGACGACCTCGGCCGGTTCGAAGATATAGTTGCCTTCGCTCGTCTGTACGACGACCCGCTCGACACCCTCGATGTTCTCCATCTTCATGCCGAGCTGTTTCATCATCTGTTTCATCTTTTTGGGATTCATTCCTGGCATCATGTCAGACTAACCTTCCTGAACGTACCTGTACTGCTACTCCGTAATTAAATGCCATCATCTCACTTCCGCAGAGGACGGCGCTGCCGGTCGCAATCAGGGTATCGTCGGGTAAAACAACGAGAACTTCATCCCCTGCAAGGATGCCGTCGTCGGCGGAGAGGACGTGTTTTGCCATCGCGTTTTTTCCCTTTCCGACAAAGGGGCTGACGTCCTCCAGAACGGTGACGCGGTATGCCGGCGGGGGAAGAAACGTCCACAGGCGTTCGGCTCCCTCGATGGAGAGCGTAAGCCTCCCGTCGGATGCCCTGACAGTGGCAAGGCGGGTACCTTCGGTGAGGATGTACCGGATTCGTTTGGTTGTGGAGTACTGGAACTCCGCGTTGTCCGGAAACAACGCCTCCCCGGCACCGGTGCCGAACTGGTAGTCGGCGATGGTCCGGGCCCGTCTAAGTGAACTGGCCTGCAATGATTCTGTTGACACGATGGGCAAACTCCTTTTCAGCACTCGTGGGAATATATGCTCCCGCAGCTATCTTATGCCCTCCGCCCCCGCCGCCCGTCTCTTCCGATGCCTGGGTAAGCGCCGCCTGAAGATCAACTCCCCGGCGTACCATCCGTTCATTGGTGCGCATGGAGACCTTGACCAGTTCGGGATCGTCGTTAAGGTAACTGAGGACCATGATGGGTTTTTCCCAGTCCAGTTTGGAAAGGGCCATCCCGGCACCTATCCCCACGATGGTATCGGGGAACCGGCCGCCGGTGTGGATGTACTGGATATGCGTAAGTTCGGTCGTCCCGGTATCGAGGATATACTCCATCATCTCACGGATGATGGTACGGTGATGCCGCAGCATGCGTTCCCCGTCCCGGAGCATCTGGCCGCGGTCGCCGAGGCAGATGGCGCTGCCGATGCGAGGCTCGGCCCACCTCCCGCAGGCGTTGAGCATGGTCGCATATTCGGAGGCATTTCGAAGCGGCGTCCCGAAGGCCTCCTCCGGGAATATATACTGTTCCCCGAAGAGGCGCGACGGGTCCTCGCCGGTTGCAAGCATCTGCTCGGCGAGTGCGTTCATCACGATGCCTTTCTCCTCTGCCGAATACTCCTCCCATACGCGCCAGGTCCCGTTGGGGTTTCTCTGGCGGATGCCGATTTTATCCAGAAATTCCTCCGCCTTCTTCTCGTTGTTCGAGATCCCGGGAATGAACGGGTCGTCGCTGTAGGAGAGGCAGACCTTTACCGGTCGGGTCGAGATGCCGTAGCAGTTGAGCTCCCTTGGGCGTATCTCGACGGTGCCAAACCCCGCCCCTTCCTCGGCGATGCCGCGGGCGGGGCCGACGAGGCCGCAGTGTTCCCGTGCCATCATGTCCCCTACATTACCGATCACGGCAAGCTTTGCGAGCATCCCGAGGGCCGGGTTGCCCGCATCCATCTGCCGGGCTACGAGATAGGCCATGCCGGCAGCGGAGAAGTAGCCGAGCCCGTGCTGTTGTGCATTGGCCTGCGGGTAGGGGGTATCGGTGTTCTGCGGGACGTGGTGGTCGATGATGACGACCTCTTCCACATCGAGTCCCCGCTCTTCGAGGAGGTCCTGCTGGCCGGCACCGAGGTCGACGAATACCTTGAGGCTGTCATCCTCCGGGACATATTTCATCGTCATGGGCTCCAGCTGACGGACAAAGACACTCTTTGCGGGAATGCCGGAACTTCTGACCGCCTGCATCATGACTGCTTCACTGGTGATGCCGTCGGCATCAATATGGGATATGACCGTCACCGTTTCGGCGTCACGGATGCGGCCGGCAACCGTGCGAATATCTTCTTCCAGTCCCATGGGCACTTTCCTGCACAAAAGGTGGGTCCTCCATCCTGATGAAGCCGCGTGCCGTGGTACCTGAATGTTAATGAAGGGGCAGGGAAGAATCAGAATACAGGAGTGTGCAGGCGAGGATGAGGGGTCTGGATGAATTCTGTGAGGCGGGCGTTATATCGGCCCGCCGTATGCGTGCGGTCGATGCAAATGCCATGGCGCTGGGCGTCTCGGCTCTCCAGCTGATGGAGGCTGCAGGTGCCGGTCTGGCACGAGAGGTCCGTTCCTTTGAACCGGAAAAGGTCCTTGTCCTGTGCGGGAGGGGAAATAACGGCGGCGACGGGTGCGTCGCCGCGAGGCATCTGCACCGGGAGTGCGAGGTTGTGGTCCTGATGCTGCGAGTACCTCTGGCTACTGTGGAGGCAGAGCGAAACCGCTCTGTCCTTGCATCATGTGGTGTACGGGTCATCGAGACTCCCTGTGCGGAGGATCTGCTCTCGTGCAGGGAGCTCTTTGAAGAGACGGATCTCATCATCGATGCAATGCTCGGCACTGGGTCTGTTGGGCTACTGCGCGAGCCGTATGCCACTGGCGTTGCGATGGCGAACCTGAGTCCTGCACCGGTCATCAGCGCGGACGTCCCGACGCCGGGCATCGTGCCCGATCGCATCTGTGCCTTTCACCGGGCAAAGACAGAGGGGGCAACGGTCATCGACATCGGCATTCCTCTCGAAGCGGAGTGCTGCACTGGTCCGGGTGACCTGGAGCTTGTCCTGCGTAAGGATGTCGGTGCGCACAAGGGCGCCGGGGGCGAGGTGCTGGTCATCGGCGGCGGACCCTATCAGGGAGCCCCCTATCTCGCCGGTATGGCGGCGCTCCGTGCCGGGGCGGACATCGTCCGCATCGCAACGCCGCATCTGCTTACCTGCCCGGATGTGATCGTCGAACAGCTCGACGGTGATGTGATCGGTTCGGACCATCTCTCCCGTCTCACCGGTCTTGCACAGCAGGCGGACGTCGTCGTCCTCGGCTGCGGCCTGGGGACGCGGAGTCATGGGGTGATGACTGGGATTGCCCCTGTCTGCAGGAGAGCAGTTGTTGATGCCGATGCCCTCAGGTCGCCGCTTCCCGTAGCAGGAGAATCGATCTATACGCCCCATGCGGGGGAGTTTACCCGGATGTTCGGCACACCTCTCCCGGATGACGCCTATGAACGGGCACAGGCGGTCCGTCGCCGGGCCGGTCCCGGGGTCATTCTTGCCAAGGGTCCGACGGATATCATCTCTGATGGAGAGCGTGTCCGGTTCAACCGGACCGGGACGGCCGCCATGACCGTCGGGGGCACGGGCGATGT
>JAENZA010000099.1 GCA_016841485.1 Methanobacteriota archaeon | reverse complement strand
CTTGAGGACGAGGGTGCCTGCATCGTTTGGGCGTGTGGCGAGGATCTCATCGAAGAGGGTGAGGGCCTCCTCATGGCGCCCGCTGTTCAGGTATATCTCCCCGAGCCTGCGCAGGGTGCCGAGATCGCCCGAGCCTGCCGCGGCCACCCTGCGGTAGCAGTCCTCGGCCTTTGCCGGGTCGCCGGATCTCATCCACGCGTCCCCGAGCATGGTGACGGCAGGCCAGTCCGTGGGGTAGGCCGCCGTCACCTTTGAAAGCGCCTCCGCCGCCCGCTCGTAATCGCCCATGTTCATCAGCGCCTCCGCCTTCCTGCGCCATGCATTGATATTCTCGCGGTCGGCATCGAGGAGGCGGGTGTAGACGGTCAGGGCCTCCCGGTACTTTCTGAGGTGCATATACGCATCTCCCTGGAGTTCGAGGAGGGTATTCTCCCTCACATCGATGTCCATGGTCCGGGTCACCGCCTGGCGTTTCGAGGTCTCCTGGCCGAAGAGGTTGAGGTCGGCTTCGGTATTGATCCATGACATCGCATGGTCGCTGCTGCCCCCGGCCATCACCTTGTCAAAGCTGTAGAGGGCGTCTTCGTAGCGCCCGGTGTTGATCATGGCAATGCCGCGGTGGTACCATGCGAGGCTGTTTTCCTGGTCCACCTTGAGCATTGCATCGAAGCACCCGCCGGCACGGTCAAACTCGCCCATCGCCTCGAACGCCGCCCCCATGATATACCATGCGCTGATATCCCCCGGGTTCTTCTTCGTGACAATCTCGAGGGCACGCGTGCACTCGCGGTAGTCGCCCTTAAAAAAGAGGCTTGCCGCCCGGGAGAGCCCTGCGGTCGGATTGTCCGGGTCGGCGAGCTGCACCCTGCGGTAGGTATCCGCCGCATCGCTGTGGCGGCCGAGCATGTCATACAGGAGCGCAAGGCGCATCAGGGTGCCATGGTCATCCGGGTCGGCGGTGACCGCCCTGTGGTAGAGGTCGACGGCCGCCGGGGCGTCACCCTTCCTGCGGGCGGCGTCCGCTGCAAGGCTGAGGAGTGCCGCATCGTCCGGCCTGAACTTCAGCACCGTGGTAAAATGGGACGAAGCATCGGCATAGTTGCCGGCAAGCATTGCCAGGCGCCCCGCCTCTTCGCGAAACGCCATATCGTCGGGGTGGCGGGCAGCCACGTCCTCCATCAGGGATGCCGCCTGGCTATAGGTGCCGAGGTGTTCGAGACAGCGCACCTTCTGCAGGCTGGTGTGCAGGTCCGTTCCCGCCCCTCCGAGGATCCGGTCAAGGCAGGTGAGCGCCTCCCTGTACTTTCCTTCCCGCATCAGGGTCGCACCGAGCGCCTCCCATGAAACGATGTCGTCGGGGGAGAGGGCCACGCATCTCTGAAAGGACGCCTCCGCCTCCCGCATGTCTCCCAGGTTGAAGAGCGCCTGCCCCCGCAGATAGTGCACGCCCGGGTTGGTTACTTCGAGTTCGAGTGCCTTGTCAAAGTGTCTGCGTGCTTCCTCGTACTTCCCCTGTCCGAAGCTTGCCTTCCCCTTTTCTATCCAGGGGTCCGGGCCGCTTCCCTGCCCGAAGATATTGTCAAAAATCGCCATAGGCCTACATCTCTCCAGCGATGGTGGTGAGGAAATGTGGTTCTTCTATGGCATTAATTTCTCTTATGTCATGGGACGGGCATCACTCGGGCCTGCTGAGGTATCCCGCAGGAGAAGGGGCGTCATATCTGCCCAATGGAAAACATTGTGAATAGTGGCCCAGGTATGCCGTGGAATGGTTCTGTAAACATGGTAACAAGAGGTGGGGTGGCGCCGGAAGGGGGATTATATGCGGAGCATTGGGATATTGGGGGTACCCGTATGCGTCCGATCCTGTTAGGCGGCAGACGATCACGCCCGTACCGGATCTTGTTTCCGGTACCCTTCCAGCAATATCCTGGAATGAGAATGGGAATATCTCCTCAATGTAACATTTTGGGGGGTGTTTGTTGAAGAGGTGAACAACGTGTTTCGATAGAGGCTATTAGCCGCCCGTTTGGGGATTCAGGCGACAGCGTCAGGAATTACCGATGTTGTCCTTATGTTTGGATGGATCTTCTTCACTCATTCCGGGATGGTATCAGTACTTAATGTACCGGCATGACTCTGCCATATTCTAATAGGACGTTTCGGTTATTTATGGTTTCCTTAATACGATATGCAATAGCGATATGCACATGGTCATGATACGCAGCAGCACACAGGGGTTGGATTAAAGTATGGGGACAGGTACACCTTACCTCCTGGTCTGGCGTCCGCTCCAATACGGGCTGGTTTTGGCCGGCAGACCTGTGGAGGGCGGACGATGAAGACAGAGACAGATGGCAGGGAAGGCGGGGAATTGGGTGCGATGCACCTCGAGAAGATCCTCATAATGACGGGTGAGATGGACCACCTCGCGGCCCTCCTCCGGCACAGGGCGCAGGACATGGAGGGGGTCAAGGCCGCAGAGATGATGCAGGATGTGATTCATCCCCTCCTCGATGAGCTTGAGGCGGAGCTTCGGGACAAGGCATCTGAGAAGCCCGGCACGGAGGATCTCAGGGGGATCATTGCGGCCTGGATCGACCGGAAGATGGCCGAAACGTCCGGTCCATAGCGTTCATCGGTATGCATCTGCCGCCCCCTGAAATCCGGAAAGACGTCAATCAGGACGCCTCGATATGTTCTGGGTAAATACCTACAACTCATGTAACCCTATTTTCGTCATTCAATTTTTGAAGTGTATTTTGAATGACAGATAGTCTTATCTATTGCGACACGATATGGGGCATCACCGCTAGAGAGGTGGTATGTATGGAAAAAATCTACAAGAAGATGATTGACGAGGCCATGGGCGCCCAGCGTGCCGACGTCAATATTCTGAAAGCAAAGCGCGGCGGCCCGTTCAAGGTTGCCGACGGACAGGGATACGTCGATGCCGTCAACAAGATGAAGGCGGAAGGCGACCAGTCCAAGGCGGTCTTCGACCTGCATGTCCAGTCGGTGAACGCACACTTCGACACCCTCAAGGGGCTGACGGATTACGTCAAGCCCGAGGATGACCCCTTCGTCGAGCACTACCAGACTCCGGTCGTCCTGGAGATCCTCTGTAACGAGGATGCGGCCTTCAAGAAGAGTCTCGACACCTTCATTGCACAGATTAAGAAGTCCGAGGCCCTTATCGGACTCGAATCAGCCCGCAGGTATGCCGGGTTCTACGGCCCGACCTGTGTGGTGGACTTTGCGCTTATCCCCGGGTCGACCTCAAACGTGGTCAACCAGATCCTGAAAAAGACGGACATTCCCGGTGACCACAAGAAGGCGATTCTTGCGGCAAAGTCCTGGGGTATGAACACCTCCTATGGCGTGGGCGAGGTCTTTGCACATGCCGTCGAAGCAGGCGACACCCTTGCCGATGCCGTCGACAAGGAGATTGCCCAGCTGCAGGCCATCTACGAAACGCCGGTCGAGGCGCAGGCAAAGCTCATGGACGGCCTTGGCATGGCCTCCTTCGATCCCCGTAAGTACATGGCGACCTACCGTGACCGGATGCTTCCCTATGTGAAAGCAGCCGTCGATGACGATGTCCACTATGCAAACATCGTCACCGTCCCTGCCTACTGTGTGGGAGATATCGCCCATCACATCGCCCAGTCCACATACAACATGTGCAAGGACGATATGGTGATGGCGATTATCGAAGCGGTAAGCGAGGTGATGGAGAACTCGCTGCGTGCCGCCCTTCCGAAATTCAACAACCCGGGGCAGGTGCTCTCGCTTGCGACCGGGTCCGGTGCGGCAGCGGCCGAATATCTCCTCGAGATGGACGGCTTCAACGGCCTGACGGTGGTTGAGCTCCTCACCCGGCGGTTCCACAACTACGTGCAGCTGTACCCGACACGGGGAGCTGCTGCCGAACTGCACAACTGTGACTTCATGGACATGGTGTACCGCGGATGGAACATCATGGACCGTGCCCGCAGGACGAAGAACGGCAGCGGAGGCGACCTGAGGCCGAACATCAGTGGCCTGCCCATCGACCTCTCGCCGCTGACAAAGAACGAGGTCATCATGAACCCGCAGCGTTACGTCTACCCGGCCTGTGCCATCACCGTCCGGTTCGCAGCGCTCATGAGCCTTGCCGACTACCCGTGTCTGCTCACCTCAGAGCCCGTGACCGCGACGATGATGACCAATGTCATCGCCCTTGACAAGGGCACGGCGGCAGCCCCGGTCCGGGCATGCAAGAGCTGTGCATCGGCATCATGTGTTGACTTCCGGCACGAGTACTGCCAGTACCGCGAGGCGGTCTGAGGGCTTAAGCCCTCACTGCCGTCCCGGGACCACTCCGGGAAACGGAGGGACAGAAGATGAAATGTTACATGTGTGCCAGAGAAGGAAAGGAGACAGACGCGGTTGCGATCTGCATTGTCTGCGGCATGGGCCTCTGCATGGACCATGCCATCCGTGAGGAGATGCCCCTCTGGGAGGGCGGCTATCCCTTCCCGGCGAAGAAGGGGGCAAAGACCCTGCCGAGGATTGTCTGTGGCGACTGCTACGCCGCCATGCATGAGGAAGGGGGGAAGTAGGACTTGGCTTCGCTAATGCGCCGATCGGTTGCCGAACTTGTCGGTACCATGCTCCTGGTCTTCTTCGGCTGCGGTTCTGCCGTGATGACGCTTATCATAGCAGATACCAACTCCGGGCTCTTTGGCGGGGGGTCGATCGGGACGCTCGGCGGCCTTGCCGACTGGCTGGCCATCGGTCTCGGGTTCGGCATCGTCATTGCCGCCGTCATCTACGGGATGGGGCGGATCTCAGGTGCCCACATCAACCCGGCAGTGACGATCGCCCTCTGGGCAACAAGGAGATTCCCCACGAAGGACACCGGTGCCTACATCATTGCACAGCTGGTGGGTGCGGCAATTGCGAGTATCCTCTTCGCGATTATCGTCGGCCCTCCCGCCTATGAGATCGGCGGACTGGGGGCTACAGGGCCGGGGGCCGGGATTACCTATGGGATGGCAATCCTCGCAGAGATCATCGGCACCTTCGTCCTGATGCTCGTCATCATGGGGGTGGCCGTAGACGAGAAGGCCCCGCCCGGGTTTGCAGGGCTCATCATCGGTCTGACCGTTGCGGGCATCATCACCGTTCTTGGTGCCGTCACGGGTTCGTCCCTGAACCCTGCCCGCAGTTTTGGCCCGGCGCTCGGCGACACCCTCTTCGGGGGTCCGGATGTCTGGTCGGTGTTTCCCATCTACATCATCGGCCCAATCGTGGGCGCCCTCATTGCGGTCTTCTTCTACGACTGGCTCGTGGCAGAGGACTAAAAAAAATTATTTTCCTTCTTTTTCCCGAAGTTCGCTGATATACCTTATGAGCCAGGGCACCCCTTCGGATGAGGGATGGACTTCAAGGAAGGACTC
>JAENZA010000098.1 GCA_016841485.1 Methanobacteriota archaeon | reverse complement strand
CCCCACGCAAGATCGCTGAACGCCAGTATCCTGGTCATGGGCATGGCCCGGAGTTACTCCCCGGGGTGATAGGTCTCGCGGTCGGCTGGATGGTATCTTTTGCCGACCCGGAGCGGCACGTCTGTGCCTGGTGCAGAGCGACTGGCCGCGGGAAGATACGTATCCCCTGCGAGTTGCCCAAAAGAGAGCCGATAGCAATCGACACAAAAAAGTGGTGTGTTACGGGCTGTCTGTCTCCGTAACCTCCGGTGTCGACATCGTGCCGGGTGTAGGAACGGTCTCGTTTCCAACGATGATCGAACCGTCAGGGACGACGAACTCCGTGGTCTTAACCTCCGATGTCGTAAGACCGGCATTCCGGCTCAGTTCCAACGAATAGAAATGCATTGCAAACCGTGGATTCCAAGCCGGGTTCTGGCCGTTGGAAATCTTCACCGTTACTGTGGATGACCGGGGGAACGAACGGGTAATTTCGAATACCTGACCATTTCCCGGCGGGGTCTGTGTTGCGGTACCGCCAAACACCTGCTGACCGTTCACTTCGATGGTCATCCATCGCCCGCTCGGCACATCGGAGCTGGTCAATAAGCCTTTGAACGTGATGGTATTCCATCCGGCTCCTGACGAATCGGTGAATGTCTTCCAGATGCTTGATTGCGTCGATCCTCTCCGAAGATTGATATTGGCGCCGTGCTCGCCGTGGCCGTCGACGATCACCGGCCCGTATTCGGAGCAGGGTCCGACCTCTGTTCCCGACCACGTTGCCTCGTGGGACCACCCGTCCCATCCGTCCCTCGACCAGATCCATTCTTTGCCGGAGCCGGTGAGTTCTTTGAAGGTCGCCTCGATGGTGTGGTCGGCGGTCACCGAAGAAAAGGTGTATGGATTCTGGGTGACCGCTGAGTTGTCCACGAGGATTTTATCGATAACATATCCCGAATTAGGTCTTATGGTAAAGGACTGACTCTCACCGTACCTCACCGGCACGGCTCCGGACGGGCTGATCGAACCGCCGGGTCCGGCGGTTGCGGTCACGGTCACCATTGGGTACTGCCCGCCGGTGACGTACTCGACGAGGCCGCGGGTGTACTTCATGCTCTCGCCGATGCGGTTCTGCGTCATGGCGACGACTTCAGGGTTGTTCTCGAAGTCGAAGTTGCGGTTTTCGACAAAGTGCCAGTAGCAGCTGAAGATGAGCGGATAACTCATTGCCCACGAGTAGGTCCCGTGAACCTTGGCCGCGGAGGTCGGATCGGAGATCTCGTACCGGCCCTGATCGCCGGTGTAGAAGAGGTCCCAGTGATCCGCGACCATTCCTTCATACTCGTCGTGGAGTGCTGCATAGTTCAGGATCATCCGCGAATTCGGGAATATGACCTGCGAATATGGCATATCCACCGCTTCCAGGGGGATGATCTGCGCCATCGGCGTATGGTAGGGGTTCCCCAGGTCCGTTATGAAGTGGCTTGCATAGCCCATGTTCGTGAATGCCCCGGAATAATCGTGAGAATCGAACCGCTGTTTTGCCAGGTCCGCATACTGGCCGAAATTGTCCGGCGCAATGCCGATACCGACGATCTGCGGGGGAAGCACCAGAACTGGTATTCCTGCTATATTGGGCAGAGCAATACCGACTGGAATAAATCCATGGTTCCATGACTGGCAAACATGATCCTTGCACCAGGTATCGGGTACCTGTGCTGCAGGTATTGCAGTCCTTGTTAAATCATCGGGGAGTTTATTAATTTCGTTCTCCAATGCAATTTCCATAAACAGCTCATGTGTCGGTTGTCGATACCATCGAATACTTATTTCACCCGCCTGAACAGCTTCCATATCCTCGGCGATGTACCGCTCGATCTCCTGGAACGTCGCATTCTCTGCGGGCGTCAGCATGAATTCATCCGAAGACCCTCCCAGCACGAGCGCCGGGTTGCCGGTTGCATTGTCGAATACGATGGGATACTCCTTCCACATCTTCCTGACAAACTGTGTCCACTCGTTTTTCTGCCTGTTGGACACGTTTGCACCGTCGATATAGTCGAGCAGGGCCTCCTTTTCCTCCGCTCCGGCGGCAAGGAAGATCCAGTGCGGCGTGCTCTCGATTATCGCGGTGTCGATTGTCAGGTTCTCGACTTCTGAAAATGCTGTCGGGATAGTGCATTGGCACTTCCAGTTATGCTCCCACGCACCGTAGGCGTGGCCGTTCCCATTGTCTGCCGGACAATCGACACATCCTCCGCCGTAGTCCGTGCCCTTCGACGTACCGGTATCCGTAGCAGCGGCCGGTGCAGCCGAGACGAGAATGAAAGCAACGATCATCAAGCCAGCAAGACGAACCAGTGACGTACTTTTCATGGTATCGCATCCTTTTTTCTGGAATCTCCAAAAATCAGGGTAATTACTGACTTCATTTTTAGATGTACAACTGAACATCCCGACCTGGGTAAATGATTCCGATCCAAAGGAAGAATTCACATATTTATGAATATTTCGATTTCTTCATCCGGCGGGACGATCAGAAATTATAATATAGCCCGGTGACCATGAGAGGATAGACGCGACTGTCACCCGGGGTGGAGATCTATGGGATGTGCATCGAAGAAAGTGGCTTTCTGCATGGCGATCTGCCTGTTCTCGCTCATTCTCATTGCCGGGTGTTCCGACTTCGATGCAAATCCAAGGATGTTCAGTTTGTATTACAGTTACGATCTGAGAATGTATACAACCGGCCCAATAACCGACGTCACCATTTACCTCCCATTGCCGGTCAAGCACGGGGTGCCGATGGTGGGGCCGGTCGTTCTGCACGAAAGCGACTTTGCAACGAACAATCTTTCCGTCGAGATCGTCGCGTCGCCTCCGGGTATTAACCTTTCAGAAATCCTGAACCAGACAGATACACATCCCCCGAGCGGTAATGAGCCGAAGTACCTTAAGATCAGCACCGATCGGGTCTACCTGGATAAAACACAGGACGGATCATACCTGATCGAGATTGACAACTTTACCTGGCTGGAGAGCCCTCTTTCCTTTGCCGACACCGTCGACCCCTACTTCAACGAAACCGTCTTCCTGCCGAAGTTGAACTTCGCACTCCCGGCACCGACCGAAGGTATTCCCGTCGATTCCGCGTTTTCGGACTGGATTCAATATCCCCCGATCGCGGTTTCGCAGCAGATCCCGATCTATGCCGAGTATTCTGCTTCGCCGGAAACTGAGGTGCAAATTTCATCTTCGATATCCGGCTCCAACGCATGGAAAGAAGGTTATGATTGCGGCGGGGGTAATTATTACGATGATTATTATGACTGGTACCACTCCGGCGCTTCTCACGGCTGGCAGACCGCGTCCGGGAAGTATAAAGCCGCTCAGGGAGTGTACCCGAACTTCAGTCACCCGGTATGGCAGGAAGTGCTGAGCCGGACGGCGGAAGAATAGCTCGCACGGCTGCATTTAGCAACAGTAATAGCGCACCGGCGACCATGAGAGGATAGACACGACCGTTACCCGGTGGTGAGGTTCTATGGAATGCGCATCGAAGAAACTGGTTCTCGGCATGGCGATCTGCCTGCTCTCGCTCATTCTCATTGCCGGATGCTGCGAATTCGAAATAAACCCAAGGTCGTTTCTTTCACATTACACCTACGATCTCGAAATCTATACAACCGGCCCAATAACCGACGTCACGTTCTACCTGCCGCTGCCGGTCAGGCACGGGGTGCCAATGGTGGGGCCGGTCGTTCTGCACGAAAGCGACTTTGCAACGAGCAACCTTTCCGTCGAGTTCGTCGCGTCGCCTCCGGGTCTGAACCTGACGGGAGTTTATCCCATGACCGGCAACGAACCCAGATACCTCAAGATCAGCACCGACCGGGTCTACCTGAACAAAACACAGGACGGACCATACAGTATCTATATTCGTAATGTTACAAACCTGAAGAGCCCCCTTTCCTTTGCCAACACCGTCAATCCCTACTTCAACGAAACCGTCTTCCTGCCGAAGTTGAACTTCGCACTTCCGGCGCAGAGCAAAGGTATTCCCGTCAATTCCACATCCACAACTTCATACGATTACCAATTAACCCCGATCGAGGTCTGGCAGCAGGTCCCGATCTATGCCGAGTATTCTGCTTCACCGTCAACCCGGGTAGATATTTCTTCTTCGATATCCGGCTCCAACGGATGGCGGGAACGATGTGATGGCGGCGCGGGCAATTCTTATCGGGATTATTATGAGTGGTACCACTACGGCGCTTCTCACGGCTGGCAGACCGCGTCCGGGAAGTATAAAGCCGCCCGGGGTGTGTACCCGAACTTCAGTCATCCGGTATGGCAGGAGGTGCTGAACGGGACGGTGGAAGAATAGATCGTGCGGCTACGTTTCGCAACAGTAATAGAGCACAGGTGACCATGAGAGGATAGACGCGACTGTCATCCGGCGGCGAAGATCTATGGGCTGCACATCGAGGAAACTGGTTCTCTGCATGGCGATCTGTCTGTTCTCGCTCATTCTTGCCGCCGGATGTTCCTCCTTCGATCCCGACCCGAGGATGTTCAGGTCGCATTACAGTTACGATCTCAAAATCTATACAACCGGCCCAATAACCGACGTCACGTTCTACCTCCCGCTGCCGGTCAAACACGGGGTGCCGATGGTGGGGCCGGTCGTTCTGCACGAAAACGACTTTGCAACGAGCAATCTTTCCGTCGAGTTCGTCGCGTCGCCTCCGGGTCTGAACCTGACGGGAGCATATCCCATGGCCAACAATGAACCAAAATACCTCAAGATCAGCACTGATCGGGTCTACTTGGATAAAACACAGGACGGACCATACCTGATCGAGATTGATAACGCTACCCGACTGGAAAGCCCTCTCTCCTTTGCCGATACCGTCAATCCCTACTTCAACGAAACCGTCTTCCTGCCGAAGTTGAACTTCGCACTCCCGGCGCAGACCGAAGATATTCCCGTCAATTCCACATCCACAACTTCATACGATTATCAATCGACCCCGATCGAGGTCTTGCAACAGGTTCCGATCTATGCCGAGTATTCTGCCTCGCCAGCAACCAGGGTGGATATTTATTCTTCAATACATGGTTCCAATTCGTGGCTGGAAAGATGTGAGATTGGCGCAGGTAATTCTTATGATGATTATTATGAGTGGTACCACTCCGGCGACTCCCACGGCTGGCAGACCGCGTCCGGAACCTATGAAGCCGCCCGGGGCGAGTACCCGAACTTCAGTCACCCGGTATGGCAGGAAGTGCTGAACCGGACGGCGGAAAAATAGGTTGGTAATGCCGGCCGGCCGGGGCTGCATATACGCCGTGCCCTCGCCCCGGGCCGTTCACGCCTCATCGGTGATCCGCAGCACAATGACCGTGATATCGTCGAACTGCGGAGCGTCGCCGGCAAACGCGGCGACAGCGTCCCGGATGGCTCCT
>JAENZA010000097.1 GCA_016841485.1 Methanobacteriota archaeon | reverse complement strand
TCTCGTCATCGAGCATCTCGCAGATGGTGACGGCCGGGGTGACGCCCGCCATCAATGCGAGGGCGACGGAGAGTTCGGTCTGGCCCCTGCGCTGGTCCAGCAGGCTCGCCGCCGCCCGGAGGAGTGCCATGTGGCCGGGGGTGCGAAATTCCTCGTGGAAGGTGTGCGGGGTGCCGGCGAGGGTTGCATGGACCTGGTCTGCGATACGGCCCGCCGTCAGCGCCCGGTCGATATCAGTGATGCCGGTGAAGGTGTCGCGGTGATTGACCCAGAGGGAGAAGGATGAGTGGTTCGTCCGGTCATAGGGGATCTCACCGTACTCTTCCGCAAGGGAGGTCGGACGAAGGATCTCGGATGCGAACGGGAGGCCGAAATTTTCCGCGGCCTGTCCGTGAATGGCGGTGCAGATGAGCCCTCCGCCGTCCCGGCGCATGCGCAGGATGTCCTGCGGGGTCACCACATCGGAACGGATGGCAAAGTCCGTCTCGCGCTCCCTCGTGTCAAAATCGTAGAGGAGCACCATCTCCCCTCTTCTGAATGCCTCTATTGCGTCTGTTCTCATTCCCTCTTCACCTCGATTTTCACCGTGTCGCCGTCTTTCAGGTCCAGTGCCGTCCGCAGCCCCGTTCCCGAGATGATCTCGATGATATCATCCGGGTAGTGCGACCGCCCGGGGACGATGATGGCGCAGTCGTATCCCTCGATCGTGCAGCGCAGACCTTTTGCTCCTCCGAAGGTCCGGTCATGATCGGTAAAGCCCTCAATGGCCGTCCAGTCAAGGCCAGCCATTTTCCGGCGCGTCTCCACGCTTGCCGGGCTTAGCCGGACATTGAATGTGCCGGGGAACGGGTCGATGCCGAGACGACCCCTGAACTGGTCCACGTACCCAGTAATGCTGACGTAATAGCGCCCCTCGCCGAGACCGCTGATCAGCTCGCCCTCGAGCCTGTACACCCGCTCGCCCTCTTCGAAGATCCTCTGGTAGGCGGCGTATTCGTTTCTCAGCTCTTCCTCGCCGCCCTCTGTTATCGTAACGAACTGCCCGTCCGGGCGGATGGTCCGGGTGATGAGGCCCTGGCCTTCCAGGGATATGAGGCGGCGGGATGCGGTCTGGGGGCTGATCCCCAGTTCTGTGCCCAGCTTTTGTGTAGATATTGAGACCGGGCCATCCATTCCGCCCATGAGGGCGATGGACTTCAGGCACTGGAGATCTTCGGCTACCACCATATGACCATAATTGGTAAGCATGCCATATATGGGTTGCCATAAGTACGTAAGTGGGGCATATTTCGTGAAATGACGAATACGAGTTCGTTAATTATATAATATAGCGAAACTGATATACCTTACATGAACGCCGCACTGCGGTCCCGACTTGCAGAAAAAATGGCAGGAGAGATTACGCTCTCCGAGTCGCCGGGAGAGGCGCTGAAAAAATGGCGTCAGCTCTTCAACATCCCCCCCGGTCTTCTCGCAGAAGAGATGCATGTCTCGCCATCGGTCATCTCCGATTATGAGGGTGGCCGGCGCAAGAGCCCCGGAACCGCGGTTGTCGGAAAGATTGTTGACACCATCCTGAGTATCGATGAAGCAAATGGTGGACGAAACATCAACAAATTTGCCAAGATCCTCTACAACGACTTTGATCTGGATGTCATTTTAGACATGCACGATTACAACGCCGCCATCCCGCTTGAACGGTTCTGCAGTGCCATTGGCTGCCACCACCTGAGCGGGTCGACGGACCAGCGTATCTATGGGTACACGGTGGTCAACAGTGAGAAGGCCATTCTGCAGCTCTCGGCAAGTGAATTCTACCGGATTTACGGCTGGAGCACGGAACGGGCGCTCATCTTCACGAACGTCTCAACCGGCAAATCGCCGATGATTGCAATCAGGGTCACCCCCTTCAAGCCGCGGTGCGTGATACTCCAGGGAATTACCCCGGATGAGGTCCATCCCCTTGTTCCGAAACTTGCGGAGACGGACAATATCACGCTCATGTGCACGGAGATGGATGTGGACGGGATTGTAGAGATTCTGAGGGAAGAAAAATGGTAGGAATTATCAGTTATGGTGCATACATACCGCGCTTCCGTATCAAAACGGAAGAGATTGCACGGGTATGGGGTGCAAACGGCGCAGAGATCGCCGCAGGACTCGGGGTCAGGGAGAAATCCGTCCCTGACTTTGACGAGGATACGATTACGATGTCGGTTGAGGCGGCACGGGGTGCTCTTGCCCGCCGTCCCATCGACACCAGTGAAATAGGGGCGATTTATGTCGGCTCCGAGTCCCATCCGTATGCGGTCAAGCCGAGTGCGGCAGCGGTCGGAGAAGCGATCGGCGCAACACCGGTCATGACGGCGGCAGACTTTGAGTTTGCCTGCAAGGCAGGAACCGCCGGTATTCAGACCGGCATGGGGCTTGTGAAGTCGGGCATGGTCAAGTACGCCGTCGCCATCGGAGCGGACACGGCCCAGGGTGCACCGGGCGATGCGCTTGAGTACACTGCATCCGCCGGCGGTGCCGCGATCATCGTCGGAAACGACGACCCGATCGCAGAGATCAATCACACCTGTTCGTTTACGACCGATACCCCCGACTTCTGGAGGCGTGAAGGGCAGCAGTACCCCAGCCACGGCGGCAGGTTCTCCGGCGACCCCGCGTACTTCAAGCATATCCAGGGTGCAGCACGGCTGATGCTCGATCACATGGGAACGAAGCCGTCGGACTACGACTATGCGGTCTTCCACCAGCCGAACGCAAAGTTCCCCACGAAGGTTGCGGGCATGCTCGGCTTTTCCCGTGAGCAGATCAAACCCGGTCTTGCGGTCCCCCTCCTGGGCAACACCTATTCCGGTGCGGTCCCCGTGGGCATCTCCGCCACCCTTGATGTTGCAAAGCCCGGCGACCGGATCTTTGTCACCTCGTACGGGTCCGGTGCAGGCAGTGATGCATTTGACATCACGGTGACCGATGTCATCGATTCCGACGCATTCAACCGGAATGCGGCACCGACGGTCGAGGAGCTCCTGGCAAACCCAATCTACCTCGACTATGCACTGTATGCCAAACACAAAGGAAAGATCCTGATGCAGTAAGGAGGTTTACATGAGGGAAGTAGCAATTGTAGGAATCGGGGTTACCGAATTCGGAGAAAAGTGGGAGACATCGTTCAGGAACCTCTTCGTGGAAGCAGGTGCAAAGGCGCTGGAAGACGCGAACATGGGCGGCGACCAGATCGACGAGATGTTCGTCGGGAATATGAGTGCAGGCCGGTTTGTTCTCCAGGAGCACATCGGTGCACTGATTGCAGACTATGCGGGCCTTGTGGGCAACCATATCCCGGCGACCCGTACCGAGGCCGCCTGTGCGTCCGGTGGTCTTGCCTTCCGGCAGGCCTACACGACCGTTGCATCAGGCCTCAATGACATCGTCATCGCAGGCGGTGTCGAGAAGATGACCGATGTGGGCGGCAGTGAAACAACGGACGCCCTTGCCGGTGCGGCAGACCGTGAGTGGGAAGGCCTCGTCGGGGCCACCTTCCCCGGCCTGTATGCGATGATCGCAACGGATTACATGAACCGGTACGGCCTGACCCGTGAGCAACTCGCGATGGTCTCGGTCAAAAACCACGCAAACGGTGCAAAAAATCCGATTGCCCAGTACAAAAAAGAGATTACGGTAGAGGATGTGCTCAGGTCAACGCTCGTTGCAGACCCCCTGCGCCTCCTTGACTGTTCACCGGTCACCGATGGTGCCGCAGCGGTGATCCTCTGCCCGATGGAGATGGCCCGCGAGTTCACCGACACCCCCATCAAGGTGCTTGCCAGTACGCAGGCATGCGACACCATCTCCCTGCATGACCGCCGTGACTTCTCGACGCTGGATGCGACGGTGGCCGCAGGAAAGCGTGCCTTTGCGCAGGCACGGCTCACACCGAAGGACATCGGCATGGTCGAGGTCCACGACTGTTTCACCATCGCAGAACTCTGTGCCATTGAGGACATCGGTTTCTGTGCAAAGGGCGAGGCAGGAAAACTGACCGAGGACGGCCAGACGGCGCTCGGCGGCAGCATCCCGGTGAACACGTCCGGCGGCCTGAAGTCCTGCGGCCATCCGGTCGGCGCCACCGGCATCAAACAGGTGGCCGAGATCGTTGCGCAGCTCCGTGGTGAGGCCGGAGCACGCCAGGTGGATGCTGAGATCGGCATGACCCACAACGTGGGCGGCACCGGTGCGACAGTGGTTACCAATATCCTGGGAGTGTGAAGAAGATGTCTGTACCACGTTACTGGAGAAAACAGCAGAACCGCTACCGGCTGAAGGGCACCCACTGCGAGACCTGCGGGAAATACTTCTTCCCGCCCCGCAACCTCTGCCCGACCTGCAGGCGCGACGGAAAGATTGTCGACTACGAGTTCAAGGGAGACGGCAAGGTCCGAACATTCTCGATTATCCGAACGGCGAGCGAGGACTACGATCTCCAGACCCCCTTCGTGATTGCGATCGTCGAACTCGAAGAAGGTACCTGCCTCACGGCGCATGTCGTCTGCGCCCCTGAGGAGGTCTACATCGGGATGCCGGTGAAAAAGGTATTCCGCAAGATCATAGCCGATGGCGAAAGCGGCGTGATCGTCTACGGGACGAAATTCGTCCCGGCATAATTCCACCAGCTCTCTAAAATCTCCTTATTTTTTGTTTTTTATTCTCTGGCCTCGGCAGCGGGCTGCCCGGCGTCTTCATGTCCTGTATAACGCAGGTCTCACCAATAACCAATACCCGATGTCAGGAGAAGCAGCGCCTTCCGGAGCCTGCCGGGGACTACTGGAGGCGATACCGGAATACGAGACTGTGCAGAATGCCGGGAATGAAAAAGGAAAGAAACGATAGGTGGCGCATCTTACCGCCGGACGTCGATGTCGTAGACCGCATGATGCTGGGTGGGAGAGTATGACCGGACCTCGTGTTCGGTGATGGGTCCGAAGGTCCGTGGCGCAAGGTCCCGGAGAAGGGCCCCCTCTTCGTCCTGGAGGGCATAGAGGTGGATGGTGGCGCCTTCATGGGCGAGGGTGAATGCCGCATCGAGGAAGGGTGCGGGGTCCATCGGGAGGTTCATGATGATGCGGTCGAAGGACGCGTGCGGGAGAATGCCGGGGAGATTGCAGGCGTCGGCGAGGAGCGGGAGGATATTGGTGCGCCGGTTCATCCGGATATTCTCTTCCATGAGCCGGACGGCACCGGGGTTGAGGTCGCAGGCATAGACGACGGATGCCTGTGCTGCGCAGGTGATGGCAAACGGCCCGACTCCCGCAAACATGTCGAGGACGCGTTCTCCGGGGTGCATCAGGGCTGTTATCCGGTGGCGTTCGTTTGCGAGGCGCGGGGAGAAGTAGGCCTCCTCCAGGTCGACGGCGAAGCGCAGCCCGTATTCGGTGACGATGGTCTTGGTGGTCTGTTCCCCTGCGAGCACCCGGT
>JAENZA010000096.1 GCA_016841485.1 Methanobacteriota archaeon | reverse complement strand
CGGCAGCAGGGCCGTGGCCGCCGGTGTACAATACGTGACGACCGGGACGGTCTCCCCGGCGTCGAGCCAGCCGCCGGGGAAGAGGAGGACGCCGCCGGAGGGATAGCCTTCGGCAGCGAGGGTGGCGATGATCTTGGGGATGGCGGCGAGGCGGCCCTTTGTTGAGGAGGGGGTTCCTTCACGGACGCTGTCGAGGGTGATGGTGGCGAGCCAGTGAGGAGATGCATTTGATGTTTCTGAAGAGTGGGGCTTTTTCATAAGGCAATTCTTCCGTTTATTCTTCACTCGGAACCAAGGTCCAAATTCTCTTCAGTGGAAGTTCTGCCTGGATATCATCGGGGAGATTCTCATAATACGCCTGGGTCATCCTGACGACATCGTCCGCATCCCAAATGCGAATTTTAAAGAAATGCCGGGCTGCCTCCTTCGCTAGTACCGATGTGTGGCCCCCCCAGACGACCAGAAGCCCCTGTTCAGCGTTAAAATTCTCAATGACCCCTTGCAATTCCCGAAGAATGTTTACCGATGCCGGTGCATCCGAAGACTTGACCTGAACAGCAAGCCGGGGAGAGTCAAACCCGAGAGCACCCTTTCCCGCCATGATATCAACGCCACCGTCCGGTCCGGCCGGAGAGATATGGACCTGGTATCCCTGGGCCGAGAGGATTGCAGCGACAAGGTTTGAAAGGTTGTGTCCTCTGAACTTCCGGCTGATGTGATCACGTATCTGGTCACGGGCATACTCTTCAATATCGGGGACCAGAACCTCCTCATCCTCCCCTCCGACGGGAGTTTTTCCGGGCATCTTTTTTCCGGCAATCAGAGCCCTGACCCGGTTCTCTGCGTCATTTCTCTTGATGCGACATACCGTTAGGAAGGCACCAAGAGAGTAGAGAACGTCCTGATCAAAATCCGTCCGTGGATATTCATTGATCCATTCAACCGGACGAATGTGACGAGCTCCGGCCGGGTTTTCTGCCTTATAACAATAGTCACCGACAATCTTCCCCAATGCAATAAATGACCGGCTCTTGAGGGGAAGGGCGACCAAATCGCCTTCCTTCATCTCCTGAACAAAAGGCCAAATCTGGCTTTCCCAGTTTTTCAGTGTTTTCGATTTTTCGTCAGGGAAGGAATTTTCAAGAATTTTGGATAATTCACGACGGGTCTTTATGTTCGACAGATCAGGGAGGTCTTCCCACCCGATCAGAGCAACGTTATTTTCCAGAGCGAAATTCTCACGTTCTCCATATCGTCCTGCACGTACCATCCAGAGAGTCATTGATTCCCTGTTAGGAACGATGATTTATATATTTTTATTCTTGAGTCCATTTTAAATTTAAATTCGGGATTTTTTCTGAAATACAAACAAAATTTCGCATAGAAATTAAGAGACTTGAAATTCGCTAAACATTACTTTTTAATAAAAAGATTTTTCTTAGAATTGCCAAAATATATCTTTGTAAATATGGAGAATGTCGTCCTTTACTCACTCCGGAGCAATACATGATACATCCCTGCGGTTGGTACAGCCAGATATCTGATTTTTTGCAAGTATCATATGCAGACTGGCTGGAAAGTGTACAACAGCATCATATCCGTTGTATGCATGAACCTGCGAGCCAATCGCAGATTACTGCATGGAAAAACTCGTTCCAGATTCTTCAGAGGGAACTTGCGACATTAACAGAATGTAATCAACTGGCAGAAGATTGGTCAATCATCTTTGAATATGAATTGCCCCGAGAAGGTGGTCGCAGGCCAGATGTCGTCATTCTCGGACAGGGTATCGTCTACGTCATCGAATGCAAAGATTTTGGTTCATTTCATCAGGCACACATTGATCAGGTGGATGCATATGCTCGTGATTTGCAGCATTATCACGCTCATTCACATGACCAGCAGGTGATTCCCTATCTCCTTCTCACAAAAGCCACATCTCTCTTAGAAGAATCTGACGATGTCAAAATCATTTCACCAGATACGCTTGTTGAGGCCATTCTTCAGGAGAAAGATGGACCTGAAGATTCACTCATATACCCTGTGAAATGGCTCCACGCCGACTACGCTCCCCTTCCCTCGCTCATCAGTGCAGCAAGGAGTCTCTTCAATCATCAGGCCCTTCCCCAGATCCGTCGGGCTCTGAGTGCAGGTATTCCTCAGACCATCGACGCCCTCAATACGATAGCAGAGCATGCCTACAGGAACAACGAACGTCATCTGGCCTTTGTCACCGGCGTGCCAGGAGCGGGAAAGACCCTCGTTGGCATTCAATTTGTCTATGAAAACACGCTCATTGATTCTGATATCAGCAAGAATGCGGTCTTCCTCTCGGGAAATGGACCGCTGGTTCAAGTCCTCCAGCATGCATTGGGATCCACGGTCTTTGTACAGGATGTCCATAAATTTTTGAAGCAGTATGGCGGAACGACATCGAAGATCCCGCTTGAACATATTTGGATCTATGACGAAGCTCAACGGGCGTGGGATGCCGAACGAGTACAAGAAAAACGCGGGCACTTCACTTCAGAGCCAGAGGATTTCCTGAATATCGGCGAACGGATGGATTCATGGGCGCTGATGATTGCTCTCATCGGCGAGGGACAGGAAATTCACCTCGGCGAGGAATCTGGCCTTCCACAATGGAATGACGCCCTTGCAGAGATGCAGACCCCATGGATTGTCCATTGCCCCGAGAAGATCGCGTCCGTGTTTCCTGCTGCCGCCGAAATCCAGACCGATGAATCGCTGGATCTCACCGTCACCTTGCGGTCACACCTCGCAGAGGACGTCTCTGAATGGATTCAAACGCTCTTAGAAGGGAATTTCGTCCACGCAAAGGAACTTGCCAATCACATGTACTATCAGGGCTTTGACATGTACCTCACCAACCAGCTCTCCGTGGCGACGTCGTATGTGCAGGACCGATACGAGGGTCAGGTGGAGAAACGATACGGTCTTCTCGCGTCATCAAAGGCAAAAAATCTCCCCGATTATGGGATCCATAACGAATTCAATTACACCCGGATGATGAAGGTTGGACCGTGGTACAATGATCCTCCCCATTCTCGACAATCGTGCTGTGCCCTCCATGACGTGGCCACAGAATTTTCCTGCCAAGGGCTGGAATTGGATTTTCCCATCGTCTGCTGGGGAAGTGACTTTTGGTGGGATGACGGGCGCTGGCACAGTCCAAAAAAATCGGGACGGATGAAGGCCAAAGACCCCCATCGCCTGCGGATGAATAGCTATCGTGTCCTTCTCTCAAGAGGACGAGATGGGTTCATTATCTTTGTTCCGCCCGAGCCCCGGATGGCATCGACGTATGAAGCATTGAAGGCGGCGGGGATACGGGAGCTCCCGAATGGGTCTACGGTGGGTGCCGGGGTGGCGACTTCTCTTCAGTAATCATCCTATTTTGAAAATCGTAGAATTCTGAGGATATCAAGAGGAAAAGGAGCACACATCAAAAATTCATACGATGGAGCCATTGCTCAACCCTGCATCTACCGCGATACGATCGTTCCCGTTTTCCATTGCCATTGTGAATGTCAAATGACCAGTTCATGTCATGCTCTCCAGCCAGTCGATGTGAAATTACCGCTTTGGTTCATCCCGATTCTTCATAATGGACAGAGCGACGATTCACATTTAAACAATAAAATCATCTATTTTTTATGATACGACCGGTTTTCTTTGCTATCATCCTAGTGGTCGCTTCTGTTCTTTTTTGCGGGTGCACTGATGTAAATACAACGCAGGCTGAACAAACACCAAAGTCCTTAATTACAGCAGAATCCGCTTTGGTGACGGATCATATCGGAGACTTCCCCCCGCCGGGAAATAATTATGTATTTGTTATCGTTCCTGTTACGGTTGAGAATCCACCGGACGGTGCCCCTGTACTTCTTGATGATACGCATTTGAGGCTTTCCACCAAGGGGGCCGGGGGGTATGACATAATCCTGAAGGCGGATACTGGTAATTGGTACAAATCGTATGAGGGATTCCTTTTCGATAATGAGATATGCCCAATTGAGTATGGAGTCGTACAGCCCGGAGAGAGCACTTCAGGAGATGTGCTGTTTATTGCTTTCAAAGACAGGGCAGAACCGGTGGGAATCACTCTTATCGATGACAATGAATCCACGATAGGGAAGGGAAAGATCAGCGATTTTACCAGGGAAATTACCGGGCTTACGCAAGATAATGCCCCCGGATACGGGTCTTGCGCGAATGCACCAACTTCTGCCACACCGTACGTTGAAGTCAACTCCGTATACATTGTCGGTAAACTCAATGGCATGGTGCCGGATGGTACAGATAAAGGATATAATAAATTTCTGATACTGAATGTTACGGTTGTCAATCCCGAAGGGTCCGGATATGAGTTTCCGGTGAATGAAGAAACATTACAGATTAAAACTGCAAACGGTCATTCTGATTATATGTACGGGCTTGGAAATACTGGGGGTGGTGATATTCATGAAGGAGAGACATTGTCAGGAGAATTGCTGTATGAAGTCCGTGATGATCGGGATTACAAATCTCTCTGGTTGTGCCCTGATGGAAACCCCGATAATACAGTTCTCGGCGTTTACGAACTACAAAATATCGAAATCCTGGATACGCTCGATACCGCACCTTATGTTGAAGTCCAATCCGTAAAAATTGTTGACAGCATTAGCGGTATACCCCCAGCTCAAAAATATCACGGGTATGATAAATTTCTGATACTTGATGTCACAATTGTCAATCCCGAAGGGTCCGGATACGAGTTTCCGGTGAATGAAGAAACATTACTGATTTTGAACGAAGATTATCTGTGGGATTATTGTTTTCCATTGGACACGTTAAAAACCGAATCCGTGCTTGAAAATCCCCTGAACGGATATATTCGTGAAGGAGAGACGTTATCTGGAGAACTGGTATATGAAGTCAGTGATGGGGAGGACTGCAAGTACGTATGGTTGAGACCTGATGATATGGATCTTGGGGTCTATTTACTTCAAAATATTGTCTCTCAGCCAGACTATTGAGGTCATGATGCCGTGGATCGGATAACCGACCATGAATACTCTTTTACAAGTTGACCTCTCCCCGGAGGTTCACTGGCGCTATTTGTACCCTTCAGCCACCATTTCCAACGACTATTTCAGCGCCGTTCTCTATTGATTCCTTCACTTCCGCCCCCCACCTCCCCAACCCATTTCTTACCCCGCCCCTACCCTTCATTCAAGCGACCCGGCAGGGCCGGGGCAACGGATTTCCGCACGCGAGACCGGGTCACCATCGGGCACCCTCCTGATGATCAGACGACCACCAGGAATTCTTTTTGCGTAAGACGCGTCGTGCGGAACCGATTGACCGACAGACTGACGGACAGACGGGCGGACAGACAGAGGGACGGACAGACGAACATTTGTCCCGGCGTTCCGGCGTCCCGGCGTCCTGGTGTCCCGGTGGCCCCCGGCCCTCCCCGTTATCGTCACCTTACAGCCACCAACCCGGCCAGACCG
>JAENZA010000095.1 GCA_016841485.1 Methanobacteriota archaeon | reverse complement strand
TCCGCGAGGGTGTCTCTGAGGGCGTCGCGGTCCTCCCCGGGGTGCCGTTCTTTGTGGGCGGCGGTGGCGAGGATACCATCCGCCTGAACTTCTCGGCGGCCGGCGAGGAGGAGATCGCGGAGGGGATGCACCGGCTGGCGAAGGTGATCCGGGGACTGGTGTGAAAACCCCGTACCCGATTCAGCCCCCGGGTCGATCTGATCGGGTTGACGACGTACCCCTGGAGCCAGTACAGTTCGCCCGAAGAGATATCGGACGACTATTACAGCAGGCTAAAGGCGTATACGGACAAGCCCATAGCGTTCACCGAGATCGGCTGGATCTCTTCTGATGGGAGTTCCGAAACAGATCAGGCGCAGTTTTTGGTGCGGTTTCTGAAGCTGACCCGCGACAACAACGTTGAGATGGTCAACTGGCTGTTCCTGCACGAGACCAGCATCAACGGAGAGCAGGCGGCCATATTCTCTCCTGAGACCGGTACCGTCGCTTTAAAAAAAGCGGACGGAAGCCGGAAAGACATCTACAATGTCTGGCACGATCTGCATGACCTGAAGATCGCACGCTAAAAAGCACTGGCCGGTATACCCGGCGTGCAGTATCGTTTCGCTAAGCCCGAAAAGAGTATGAGTATAGGACAATTGCTCTGCTTTAGGAACCCGGATGACTGCGTGGATTACTTGGACGGTTGCACCTCTAATATCCATTCGGGCTCCACACCCACCTTCTGGTGATGCTTCAGTACCGCCTCTTTATTGGGAGCGTCTAGTATACAGAATACCTTGTCTTCTTGCTTGTTGAACAGGATATCATCATGGACCACCCCGAACTCATCGCGGGGCGCCTTCTGAAGAGCCTTCAGCTGCTCGGGAGTAAACGAACCCATCCCGTGCGTATCAACAAATTTCGGCATCGATTTCACCTCCGGCACATTGATATTGCCGATCGGGGTATACCCGGTTTCTGGCATAAAAAACTGTTGCCGATCTTCGTAATATTGCATGATTGAATCCTTCACAACCCCGACCATCCGCGTGAAACGAGGTCTTGGAACTGCACCCCGGCAAAATGCAGAGGCACGGGGTAGCCCGTGAAAAAGATATGGAGAGCTGCACAATGCCGGCGTCCTGCCGGTCGCCCGGCTCGCCGGGAAGTTTAAGTACCGTGAGGTCCGCTGGGGTACTCTCGATCGGTTAAAAAGCGAGGGTGAATACGATGAACCAGGAAATGCCGTATCGGGAACTCGGCAGGACAGGCGAAAAGGTATCGATGATAGGTGTCGGTGGCTATCACCTGGGATTCCCGGATAACCCCACCGATGCCGTCTGCATCGTGCGCGAGGCCATCGATCACGGCATCAACTTCCTGGACAACAGCTGGGATTACCACAACGGTGAGAGCGAGCGCCGCCTCGGGGAGGCGCTGAAAGATGGCTACCGGGAGCGTGCGTTCCTCATGACAAAGGTCGACGGCCGCACGGGAGACGCAGCGAGAAGACAGCTCGATCAAAGCCTGGAGCGCCTGCAGGTCGACTACCTCGACCTGTGGCAGTTGCACGAGGTTATCAGGTATGCGGACGTCGACCGCATGTTTGCCCCGGGAGGTGCTATCGATGCGATGATTGAGGCGCGCGACGTGGGCAAGGTCCGCTTTATAGGATTCACGGGCCATAAGGATCCAGACATTCATCTGAAGATGCTCGCGCAGGATTTCAAGTGGGACACCGTCCAGATGCCCCTGAACGTCCTGGATGCGCACTATCGCAGTTTCGAGCAGAAGGTTCTGCCGGTGCTGGTCGAGCGAAACATCGGCGTCATCGGGATGAAGCCTTTTGGCGCCGGCACACTGTTCGAGACGAAGACGGTGACGGCCACCGAAGCGCTCCATTACGCGATGAACCTGCCGACCAGCGTTGTGGTCACGGGGATGCAGTCACGGGCCGACCTCGAACAGGCAATCGAAGCGGCGAAGTCGTTTAAGCCACTCGGCAACGACGAGGTGGCCTCCCTCCTGGCACGCACAGCCCCGAAGGCACAGAGCGGCGAGTTCGAGCGCTACAAGACAACGCAGATTCACGACTCTACGTCAATGCATCCCGAGTGGCTCGAGTCGGCATGAGCTACGCACGAACTACCATCATCATGACTGCAGAGTTCTCACTCCGGCTTTAACCTCTTTATTCGATTGTTCTGCCGTCCGACAAAGATCGCTCTCCCCTGGGGGCGTCGTCTTCCCCCCTTCGGTGGTTCACCATGCTCCATGCTATCAACCAGCATCCGACCATGACCAGCAGTCCATGACCGACCCGGACCGGCCGAGAAAAAAAGAACTGCGGGATGAAGAGTGCGAAGCCGACCGCTAGAGGAATGCCGCTCCACCAGGTCAGGATGCCCGATCTCCGGATCGCAAGTGCACAGAGGATAGTGCCGACCGCAATGGCAAGAAGGCCGAACATGAAGAACCAGATGCCCTCCCCAAATCGGATCGAATTTGCGAGAGTCACAAGCAGGTCAACGTTGTTCAGTCTCACCGCTTCCTGACCCACGGCGTGCAATGCGAAGGCCTCGGCTCCGTAATAGGGCAGCGTAAAGCCTACGCCAATCCATGTCACCACGAGTGCCGTGATGCCGAGACTCCCGGCCGTCGTTTCGCGTAGCTGGTCGTGCAGTCCGAGCAGCCCCAGTATGAGCAGGATGAACCCGACCATAGCCAGCGAGTGTGCGAGAAGCCAGGAGGAGGAGGCGAATGCCTCAGCGCCCTGGATGGATGCTTCGTCGGAAAATGGCCGGATCGCGGGATAGAGAAGAAAGCAGACGCCTGCAATTGCGAACGAAAGCGCTGCCGGGCGCGTCCAAAGCGTACTCGTGGATGTCACCGGTTTCTCTCCTGATTCGTGGATTCGACTGCACCGGTATGCATTGCAATCATCGCACGGCCTATCAGAATTGTCCACAGATATAACTACCCGCCCATGCGAGAGGTGCTTTCTGTCCGGATCAGGAATGCGTGAAAAACCGGCAAGGAGAACTCAAAGCGGATGAATCGAAAGATGTCCGGAGTCCCCGGCAAAAGGGCTTTTTATTCCCCATCTTACCTCCCTTCCGGGCATCACCCTTCCCTGCCATCGAAATGACCCCTTTGCATACCTTATGTGGGAGAATTATGGTCGTTACGAGATCTCTTTCCAGGAGGATTAAGGGACCTTTGCCTGCTCGCCAGCCATACGCATATGCAGAAAGAGAGTGCCTACCGCTCCTTTGAGGAGGGTTCGGTGTCTTTCGCTCCGGGACCTAAGACCTCCTCTGCAAAGAGAAGTACGAATGCTATCAGGATAAAGAGAGCCGCGGCGATATAGAACGAATACTGGAAAGCCTGGGCTGTGGGGAGTGTTTCCGAGACCTTCATGTTGTTCACCGTGCCTGTAACGACGGTTGCAGTGAACGTTGCCAGAAGGGCGCCTGCAATCGGAGCCCCCAGGCTGCCCCCGAGATTCCGGAAGACCGTATTCATGGAGGTCGCAAGGCCCATATCCATGGGATCAACGGTCAGGACGAGCAGGTTGATCGCCGAGGCGTTCAGGGTGGAGATTCCCGCCCCCGTAACAAACATAGAGAAGAGGAGATATGCCGGACTTCCCCCCACCGAACTCAACAGGAATCCCAGCGCACCTACAACCGCTCCGGTGACGGCGATGGGCTTCACGCCAAAGCGGGGAACAATCATCCCTATGATCGGTGCAAATATCGATATCGCGACTGCCAGGGGGAGGAGGGAGAGCCCGGCCATGAATATATCAAACCCGTAACCGGCAGGAGGCGGCAGTTCGAGTTTATAGGCGTACGTTTGGAACGCCAGGAACATTCCCAGGCTTGCCACAGCGAAGGTGATATTCGTGTTCATGACGTTCCGCAGCGAGAGCAGCCTCAGATTGAGGATCGGTTCGCCGACACTCCGTCGATAGTATCCTTCGTATGCGGCCAGGAGCGGGAGGAGGAGGAGTCCGGCGATAAGCAGCCAGAGGGGACTCACCACAGATTCGGTCATGGTGGGCGCCAGGGAGATGGCCAGCACAACCGTGACCAGTGAACCGCCGAGAAGCGCGGCCCCGATATAATCGACTTTCACTCCGGGACGGGTGTACGGGGATTCTCTCACCCGGCTGTATACCAGGTACGTGAGCAGCAGCACGAAGGGGACGGCAGTATGGTAGGTGGTCTGCCAGCCGAAGTCGTTTGAGATCAGGGCCCCGAGGGGCAGGCTTATCGCGAATCCAACGCCGAACATCCCGCTGATGAGACCCTGCGCCCGTGGGACCAGTTCTCTTGGGAACTCCTCTCTCACGATGCTCATGGCAAGAGGCATCATCGTGAGCCCGATCCCCTGGACGGTCCTTGAGATGAGCATGAATGTGAAGGTGGGGGAGAACCCGGTTACGGTGACCGCAATCGAATAGACGATGAGAACGTAGACGAGGATCCGCTTTTTCCCGTAGATATCCCCCATCTTCCCGACGATCGGGGCCAGGGCGGTGCCGGACACGGAGTAGAGAGCAAGGACGAGGCTGACTTCCGCGCTGGTGACGCCGAACTCGGCTGCAATTGCAGGGAGCGACGGGGTCAGCATCCCTTCAACGTAGAGTGTCACGACGACGAGCCCTACGAGGATGTACATCGTCCTGTAGGCATACCTCAAATCATATTCGTTGGCGTCCGCCGGCTGTGGAGGAGGACTCATACTCTGCACATCTCCCTGCCTGCCCCCTGCTTGATCCTATTTGAATGAAATACGTTTGGTGTTCGTCTCTTTCCCGGCCATCCGGTCGGCATCGTCCGTCACCACCTGCCGATCGCGAGTCCCCCTCGGTCTCGCGTCCCTGCGGTGAACAGGGAGGACGCGCCGGTTTACCCGGCTACTCGCTGCCCGTCGCAGTGATACCATAATACACTGCAATCAGAATGACCAAAACTGCAGTTGCAACCGGGCTAACGAATGCGACAAAGAAAGCCAGTGCGTAGAATAACGGACCCAGGGCGTACTCGCGGGTTACATGCCGGATCTGGTTTTGAGGGATGTCTTCGCGAACGAGATCATGATGGTGAGAAGCATTATGCCAGAGTATGTTCCAGGTCACGCTCAGAAGAAAGAATGATCCTGCATACGCCGCGGCGGCAACAGTAGCGTCGCTGAAGAGCAGGTGTTCGGATACCAACAAGGTGGTGAAGGGAGTCACGACCACGAAGAGAAGGAGCAGACCGTTCAGGAGCATGAACCCTTTGCTGACCCGTGTAATGTAATTGAACATATTTTGGTGGTTCATCCACAGGATGAGAATGGTCATGAAACTAGTGGCGGACGCGGAGAAGGTAGGCCACTCAGCCAAAAGACCCTGAAAGAGACTGCTGCCGCGTGTAGTAGGGTCGTAGAGACCCAAAACAAGCAACGTGATTGCAAAAGCAAACACACCGTCGCTGAACGTTTCAAGTCGCTCCGTCCCCCGCTCCCGGGAAATGGTCTTCACAGAAATCACCCCACATCTCGCATTCGATGTACTGGCAATTTGAAAAAATAAGCCTCGATTAGCCCCAAATACACTTTTTCAGCCTTATATCCATAGAGTATCGCAGGGAACGTTCATACCTGGGGTAAAGAAGGCGTTTGTCCGTTCTCGAGGTTCGCCGGTTGGCGAAAGACCTCTCCCCCCCCAGTT
>JAENZA010000006.1:41358-61604 GCA_016841485.1 Methanobacteriota archaeon | reverse complement strand
CTGCGGTACGGACGGGTAGACGTAGGAGATGTGTGGCATACCAGATAGAATGTTGTCGCACGAGATCAAAAATGGTGAGGTTCGAAGGGAGGGCTGTGCCCCCGTGGTCACCACCCGGCCCGGATGGTGAGGGAGAGTCTTTCTTTTCTGTGCTCTCTCCCCGGCCGTCTCCACAGGTCTGGCCCTCCGGTGCTCCCCTCCCTGTGGGCCAGGGCTCCGTTTCGGGAGGATATGGCTGATGCACCCGTTCCGGTGGCACTCTTATAAGCCGGGGTGTCCAATAACAGACTGATATGGCATCAGGCTCTCCTCCTTCACTGCGGCGCACGCTCACCCTTCCGGCGGTCACGATCTCGGGAGTCGGGGTGATCCTCGGGGCGGGGATTTATGCGCTCATCGGCGAAGCGGCGGTGACGGCGGGCAATGCGTTGTGGGCATCGTTTATTATGTCGGCCCTGATTGCCTCGTTTACGGGCCTCTCGTACATGGAGCTCTCGTCGCTCTTTCCCGAGGCGAGTGCGGAGTTCGAGTACACCCGCATCTCCTTCGGTGACCTGCCGGCGTTTCTCATCGGCGTGATGGTCATTCTTTCGGGAATCGTGGGGGCCTCGACCGTTGCGCTCGGGTTTGCCGGGTACCTGAACGATGCGACGGGGATACCCATGGTGGCGGCGGCGCTTCTTTTGATCGCGGGCATCATGGTGGTGCTTCTTACGGGCATCAAACAGTCGGCGGCCGTTGCGATCATCTTCACCCTCATCGAGGCGGCGGGGCTCGTCGGGATCATCGTGATTGGGCTGCCGTACCTCGGGTCGGTCGATTATTTCGAGGCGCCGGGCGGGCTCTCCGGCATCTTCGTTGCGGCGGCCCTGATCTTCTTTGCGTACCAGGGCTTCGAGGAGATCGTCAAGCTCTCCGAAGAGACCGTCGAACCGGAACGCACGATCCCCAAGGCCCTGATCTTCGCGCTGATCATCACCATTTTCCTCTACATCCTTGTTGCGGTCTGCATCGTCTCCATCGACGGGTGGCAGGCGATCGCCGGGTCCCCGAACCCCTTCGCCGAGGTGGCGGCAGGCGTCTTCCCCGGCGGGTACGCGCTCTTTACCGTCATTGCGCTCTTTGCAACGGCGAACACGGCGCTTCTCATGCTCCTCGCCTCCTCCCGCATCCTCTACGGGATGGCCGACAAGGGACGCATCCCCGCCGTCCTCGGGTGGGTGCACCCCGGCAGGCGGACCCCGTGGGCGGCGATCGCCGTCGTCTCCGCCGCATCGGTGCTCTTCCTCCTGCCGGGCAACATCCGCGACGTCGCCCTGATTGCGAACTTCACCCTCTTTGTCACGTTTGCGGTGATCAACGCCGCGGTCATCGCGCTTCGCTTCACCCGGCCCGACGCACGACGTCTCTACCGGGTGCCCGGCACGGTCGGAAAAGTCCCCCTCCCGGCGCTCCTCGGCATCGGCACGTGCGTCTTCTTTTTGTTCCAGATCGGGACGGAGACCCTCCTCATCGGCGCTGTGCTCGTCATAATAGCACTCATCATCGGGTGGGTGACACGGGAGCGGGGCCTGGAGGCGGCGTGAGGATCAGATGAGAGAAGGAGGCGAGTGTCGGAGGCCATAGTTCTCTTATTTTTAGCTGGTCCTCACTCAGATCAGAATACCTCAAAACAGACCGTTACAAAGAGAACAAGCGTAGCTGTGCCGTGATGACCACAAACTAAATGGAATCCCACAATTAAAATGATATATGGAAAACAATCCAATTTTTAAGATTTTTGAATCGTTTCCCAGGCAGGGGCCGGGGGATGATGAGCACACGGAAAAGGCATTTTCATTCATCGCAGAACCGCCCGAAGGAGGTGGTGATATCCTTGATGTCGGGTGCGGGAAGGGTGTACAGACGATGGCCCTTGCCCGCCTGTGCCCGTCCTGCAGGATAATAGCGACGGATATACACCAGCCTTTCCTCGATGCGGTGGATGAAAAAATTGCAGCCGGAGGTTTTTCCGAAAGAATCAAAACGGTCCGTGCATCGATGGACGATCTTCCCTTTGAAGAGGAGTCGTTCGACATCATATGGGCTGAAGGATGTTCATTCATCATGGGCTTTGAAAATGCCGTGAGATACTGGAAAAAATTCCTGAAACCGGGCGGATATATGATGATATCCGATTTGTTCTGGTTCACGGAAAGCCCGTCGCCGGAGGCACGGGAGTTCTTCGCAGAAATCGATCCCACGATGGCAACAGAGGAGGCCGGATTTGAGACCATCCGGAATGCAGGATTCGAACATGCCGGATCCTTCAGGCTTCCTCCACGAGTATGGAAAGAGAGCTTCTATGGTAAAGTGGAAGAGAAGCTGGGAGACCTTATGGAGAAGTTCAAAGACGATGAGGTTGCCCTTGTGATTCTCGAAGGGCTCAAAAAACAGATTGAAATATTCGATAAATACCATGAAGAATACGGTTATACCTATAATGTGATGAGAAAACCATTGTGAAGAATATTGGATGAAAGCACTTCTCATTTTTTTCACGTCGTCCCCATTTCCCGGAGTGAGTGACTCAAGGAATTAAAATACCTAAACACCCTACTATATAGACGAGCGAGGGTAGCCAAGTGGTCAACGGCGGTGGACTCAAGATCCACTCACGCAGGTGTTCGCGGGTTCGACTCCCTCCCCTCGCATAATAAGCACGTTAGAGCTGTTTGTATTCAATCTCATGTTTCATCAGCCCAGGGATGATTTAAAAAAAGAATCAGGCATTCTCTGGGAACATAATTGAAATAACGATACATTTCCGAACCTTTCCCTCAATGCTCGCATCCATCTCATTAAACTGATCGCCGACTCCACGAGTAATCCGTGCGATAGAACGTCCAATAATTTGAAGGGTCGTCCCAATTTCTCTTCCTTGAGAATTGATAATTTGATAATCGTCAATTATCCGTTGGTGTCCGATCAGACGGCCTAGCGCGAGCAGATCCCGGTCATTTCTAAAATAATAATGGCGTTGTTCATTTATCGCAAAGGTACAATACTGCTTGAATGTATCCTTCGCGAGCGAGAGCCCGACAAATTTAGCAAGTGCAAATAATATTTCATAAGTTATCTGATTTCTTCGACTTTTAAATGTCTTTAATAACTGGTCAGAGGATAATTGCCCATAATAAATGTTATTGGGATCGGATAACTGCTTATCCAACTCTGAGGAGTCAGGCTCTCGCAATAAGGTTTGTATCATTTTGAATAGAGCTGAGTTTTGTGTTTCATCCAGCCAATACATTTTTTTCATGGTGTCTGCAGGATATTCTCCAAAATAATAAACAGAATTCAGCGTTTCATAAAACAATCTTAAGCAATAAAACGGTTCAAAAATTTGTTCAAGAGATATCCCCTTCTCCTGAACAAAATCTCTTAAAAGGAAGTTGTCAATACTTTGACGCTCAATAGAATCAATATAGAGAATTTCATCGCCTTCTGCCAGATCGTCGACTTGGGTTAATACAAAATCTTCGCCACTTCTTTTCCGTATCAATGTCCCCCTCATAAACGAAATGCTGTCTTCCGTGCTATCTTCAAATTTAATTTTGAAAATAATTTGTTCTCGCTGTATCGGTGAAACAGCGGAAGTTGGTCTCGCATATTCGATACTACTTACAGTTTTCTTTCTGCCGATACGAGTCCAAATCTCATTCAATGATATTATCTCTTCTATTTCGTCCTCCGAGGCCCTTGATTCATCGAGCAATTCGGTACGAACCACTGTATCGAATACGGAATCTCCCTCCGCCATATTTTGGGGAACGATGTTCTCGATTAAAGGGTCTTGAGGAAATTCATATCTATTAGATTTATTCATCTGTTCAATCGAATAGAGTAAATCTAAATTGGAAATCCTCGTTGGTTCTTCCGAGAAAATTTCTTTGAAAAGCCTAAATTGTTTAGCTATCCTTTGTAGGTTTCTACCTGGATATGCAAAAAAAACTATTTCTTTAAAAGGTAAAAGGAGTGCATCATAACCTTGGCAAATACATAGCTCCCCGTTCGAAATTGTTTGAAATGGTACAGGGCCTGGCATTAACAACCTGCTTTTCACAATTTTTTCTTGTGAAGCGCGACAAATCGAAGGGAGATCAATTAAATCGATGTTTAATTGGACTTGGTGCGTTTTTGATGTTGTGCTCGTGGAGCTGAGGTATTTTATCAGATAAACCAATGTTTTTGGGTATAGGTTACTCTCATTAGACAGACCTGACAAATACATTTCAGAATATTGTCCGTCAGGTGTAATTTTTAAGTGGTAAAGTTCTAGCCCCTTACAGTATTCCTTTTTATAAGGGGTTTTATCTAATTCTTTAATCCTGAGGTATGGGATTAGAATTTTTAATGAAACAGAAATCTCTAAAAATTCTAGTTCTTTTTTTAATGACACTTCGAGAGGATATTTCTTATCCCGATCAATATTCCCATGAACTCGCTCACAGGATGGAATTTTAATGGCATTATCTCTAAAAACTACAATATCTTCGGTTCCTACTTTGATTACAATTTTATTGGTTTTTTTTATCACTTTTGGAAGATTGATGTGATCCAGCAAAAATGAGAAACTCTCGAAGAAATATTGCAGAGATTCAAAATTATTTTTCCGGGTCTCAAAAAATGGATGCATTTTTGGGATTATTATACTAATTTCTTCATTATAATTTTCTCCACAGTGTGATAGTCTATTTTTTTTCGCAGCCTTTTGAATCTCCTCTATAAGGTACATCTGAAGTAGTGTTTTTTTATTCAAGGCGTAATATGTTCTTAACCCTCTCATTTCCCGGGAAATATCCTTACAGGACTCAATATCCGAGCATAAGCTTTGGAATGACTGGAAGGAATGACTATCCACATCCATGTTTAATTTTAAAAATTCTTGAATCGTAACATATCTAATAGCTTTAATACTGTCAATATATGATCTAACTTTAATTTCCGAAGGCATGAGAAACGAGTCAATAATTGTTGGAAATATCAGAATATTTTTTGTAAAATTCTCGGCAATATTCTCAAATTTTACGCTATTCCGGATATTTTGTAAAAGATTGTCAACAGTGGAATAAGAACCAGTTAAGGATTTAAGAGAGAACGACTGACTGTCTTGTTGACTAGGGTGAACAAATATTGAAATATGTGAGTTATTTGCATTTTCAGGGTAATACGCGGTATCCCATAAATTTCCTTCCAATGAAAGTGGCAATGTGGATGTAGGTGGTTTCTGAAATTCATTTTTTGACTCCAGACAGAACCTTTTCCCAAAATGGAAGATCTCAATATCCGGATCATTTTTAATATCTGGATCATCTAGAAAATTGTTCAATCCTCTAAGATATGGCCATGAAAAATGCAATACCAGTTTTAATTTCAAATCCCCCGTTTTCTTAATCAGATTTTTTAAGTGTTCAAATTGAAAAAGCCGTTCATTGATAGATTCAAGAATAATCATTCTAGGATTAAAATCTTTGATGCTGTAATTTTTTTCCTTAAAATGAATTGTACTTACTTCGGTAATATTTGAAGGGATGGAGTGTTCGACCGGGATTAATACTATTTTTGGACTTTTATAATATTCTCCTTTATGTAATTTCTGGGTAACTGCCTCTTCATAGGCATACCGATAATCCCTTTTTCCATGAACTGGATATTTTTCAATAGTTAGATCGAATAATACGTTATTTTCTTCGTCAATTTTCCCTTTGCACCACAAAACATCTCTGTAAAAGAATAAAGGGTTTGTAGGGGAAGAATCCAGTATTTTTCTATAAAGTAAAGAAAAATATTCATTCGTATATTCCTTATATTTATCTTGAAAGATTTGTTTTGGTAAACCTATAACTACATTATTAGGGATTTTATCGTTGTTTGATACTGCATACAGGCATGAAATAAAGGGTGTAATATTAAGCGGTCCTTGTGAAAACACTATGGTCACTCGGTTTTTAAGGATTGAATCAATTAAATCCAATGATAACACCGATAATTTAGACTGATCTTTAGAGTATAGCTCGAGTTGTTGGCCCGATACCGGGATGTAATCTATTCCCTTGAAATGAATCATTTCCAAATGTTCCCTTTAGAATACATTGTATCAAAAATCTCACATAAGCCTGTAACTTGAGATCCTGATAACAAACATCCCACTTCAAAATTTGCGATTAAACTGTTTTTTCTCAATTCAGCGCTTCCAACGTAGGCCAATTTGTCATCGGAGATAATTAATTTCGCATGAGTACTTGAGAGGACCTTTCTTGATTCGGATAAAAAATGATAATCGACGATTGAGAGATTATTTTCTTTTTTCAGTCGTTTCGCAATATTTAGAATCCATGCAATTTCTCGCTCCCCTCTTGTTTTCAAATCCCTTGTGAGAATTCTTACTTTGACGTTTCGATTAAGGGCATTAGACATGCAGTCAATTAGATCCGGAAAAGCATCGTCATCTATTACATCAGACTGCATAAATGGTGAACAAATTCTAAGGATGTCCACTGATGAATCAATGAGGGTTCGAAAACAATCAATCGTATCAATCTGATCATTTCTTTGTTGAATATTTACTAACCCTAACTCTCGCAATCTTGGTTTTGAAATTACAACATTGACGCTCTGTAAGTCTTTGTAAGATGGGATGGGTTTGGCAAGAGTAACTGTTGCCAGATCGCGAGGTTCTCCACTCAAGTTACTGATATTTAAAAACCCTTTATTAGCAGCGTTGATAACTACCTGTCTGATTTCTGATTCGGTTATCGTCGGAATAGAAGAATAATTATCGATTAGTTCTTTTACTGTAGCAGATTTATGTCCTTCAAGGTAATCCTGAAGATATTGTAATATTGTTTTTTCGATATTCTGATTTATCTTCATGGCATGTAACCGCTCATATTCAGATACCCAGTTTCGAATCGAGGTCCTCCGACTAACGTCGAACGATCCAAATCCTGGTTAAACCGTTCGCAAACAAATTCCGGAACATAACTACATGCGTTGCAGGACCCATCCTCATCAATCATGCACGCGGGGTCTTGTGGACAATCTGAGGCTATTTCGTTCATCCGCTTAAACCAATCTTCCAGATGAGAATCATACGTAAATTCTAACCCGCCAATATTCAAACCACTGGTCGAATAAATAAAAAACGAGGCCGTTTTAGGATATATCCGTTCAGCCAGACTTTGAATTTCCAAGCCTGTATCGATTGTTGATTGCTGGATAAGCATATGACAGTATGTGTGCAATAAAACAGTTACAGCAAGTTTGCATCTTTCGTTTTGAGATAAGACAGATCGAAAATGATTTTCAGCATCTCCGTCGAAAGGTAAAATATTCATGGTTGGATCTATAGTCATTTTATTTCGATCAATCCAGTTGAGTAATTGGTTAAAATCGAGTTGAAAAACAAGTCCTTCGGTTAAGAAATCCCTCACAAAAACAGTAGGTTTTTTATTGCTTCCACTCCGAGTTAGAAGTGGATCAAAAAGAAGGGGGTCACGTCTGGTCGACCCGGTAATTGTCCCGAGAAGAGCTTGTATCATATTGAAATTAGCAATATGAAGTATCTGTTTTAACCCAAACTCATTGAGCCAATCACAGTAATTTTCTGGTGGATAATATGGCATATTTCTTTTTTTAGGAACCAGTTCACCATTTTCGGTACTGCTCACCGAAGTCAATAGAAACATACCCTGAAGATCATTTTCGTCAATACCTATGTCTTTAACCTGATTCAATGCATTCAAAATTTTTTCGATGCCATACTTACTCTTCAACGCAGTTGGGTTGCCACCCTCGGAGATTTTGACCTTTACATCTTTGATGATGGATCTTATCAATCGCTGAACATCATTCGATCCCCATTCATTTTTATTTCCAATATTCAAATTAAGTTCTTCACACAAATCTTCAATTCTTCTCGATTCCCAAAAATAATCATCGCTTTTTATCGCTGCATGAAACTCGGGGAGGTACAATAAAGATTCTTCAAGACCTGGCGAAAACAGTTCTCTGAAGGCTTCAGAGAGAAACATCCCATCTCGATTCCTTCTTCCCGAACTATCAATTTCATACTCTTGAGGGATATCGGGAATCGAAACTACGTAAGGATGAACTATAGTCTGAGCCCTTGCAGGTACACCTTTGAATCTCTTTTTAGGTTTATTTGAGAGTATTTGATTTGTCTTGTGAACCGTGTGGTCACATTCATAAAAATACAACCTTTCTGTGTAGTGGCAGTTGATACATTCAACACTATAAGAACCTAAATCGTCTTTTTTTAACCATTTCAACCTATTTAACGAATTCTTTTGAAAGCATTTTTTGCAGTCATGGCCAATATTCGTCATGAGGTGCATTGGGACATATCGTCCACATTCATCACAGAATGCAAGAAATGTAATCTGTTCCCATGGGTCATCATCATTATGTCCGCATTTACGGCCTTTATCGATTAAAAAATATTGATTACAATTGTCCTTTTTGCATATTGCTGCTTGAGGTGATAAACGGAAAAGACCTGATAGCCCATCATCTTTCTCATTATCGACAAGTTTTATCCCTTGAATTATCAGGTCATCCGCGGTCACTAAATCTACAGAATATCCTTCTTTTTGTCGCTTACTTATAAAAGTATTTATATATCTTAGAAAAATTGGTTTGTATTTTGCTATGTTGATTTGTTCTGATTTGTCCCGATCTTCATAGTTTAACAGAATCTCAAAACTGAACTTATCTTTTGAAAAAAATTGGTTTGAATGACCTTGGAAGAAAGCACTGTTCTCTGGAATTCTGTGCGTGTCGAGGGGCATTTTTATTTCCTCCTCTTCAAAAGTCTGCTCTTATCCTCATTGACCATTCCAATAATAAGCTGTTTTTGGATGCCTCGCATCCCTGATTGGTTTCGGTAAAAATAGTCACCACTTTTGGCTAAAATTTTTGGGAACCACATTGTAGGTTTTTCATTACTCTGAATGATCTCATTTATTCGATTCTCCACTTCCTTGTGAACGTTGATATCGAGAATGGATCTTCTGTAGACTTTTTTTATAAATTCAACGATATATTTTTTATCATCAAGATCAAGGTCCACAATATGCTCTTTGTGGTAGAGCGGCTTCCCTTTTAAATTCGACATATGATTAGTCACGGTTGCACAAAAAATCGAATTTATGGTTTGATGTAACCCTAACCGTGAATACCTGTTTATGGGAATTGGTTTGACTTGGTGATCTAATGTTTCATGATATCGTTTGAAATTTCTATAGAAACTATCATCACGAACCCTGTTGGGATAGAACCAAAGTAAAACAACCCCAAGCTCCTTCCTCCCAACACGTGACAAGGCTTGTATATATTCTGAAGTTGTATATGGGAGGCCCTGAAAAACCATGAAATTCAACTCTTCAAGGTCTACTCCGTGAGAAACAACAGATGTCGCATATAATGGTTCAAAAATTTGATCTCCAGAACATATTTTTTGAGGATCATATCCTTTAATAAAATTTCTCACGTTGTCTATTGCTTTTTTCAATTCTTCTAAATTTGTATCTCCGGTCAATGTTTTACCAGCGATGTCCACATTGAATTTCTTCTCCAAAATATCTCCAATAACGGCATCCTTCAAACGATCCATATCGTATACATCTTGTTTTTTGATATGGTACGTAAGGGGTATAAGGAAATGATTTATTAAAATCTGTCCCTCGTTTATATCTGAAACCGAGTATATTTCACAAAATCGCGTAGGATTTGAATTTAGTTGCATCTGTGCATCGATTATGAATTCAAAATAATGCAATAATGTCCTTAGCGCGGCATAGTGATTATCTCGAAGGTTCGGTTTTAATCCATAAATTATCCTCTTCGGGCCGTCAATTCGTTCAAAGAAAAGATCTGTTGGAGAACCAACGCCGTCAGGGCATCGACCAGGTATTATAAAGGCCTCTTTTTTATACAGTTCATCAATTTGTTTCTTCGTGCCATTCAATGTCGCACTCATTGCCACGTGTTTAAAGGGTCGACCGGATGAAGATTCGGAAATTGTTTCAATCAATCCTTCAAAATGTGCAGATATCGTTCCAAAACCCTCTTTTAACAGATGCATCTCATCTTGAATCGATAATCTTGGGCCTGCAGAACCTCTCTCATTTTTCCCAATGATTTGGCACTGGAATGCTTCATCTTTTTTTTCCTCACAAGTATCGCCAGAGGGTATGAATCCATGTCCTTCAGAACATTGACTTCCAGAACCTCCGAGTAGTGACCGAATTCGTCGTTGAGATGATAACGCCGCCCATTTATCGACCGTTGATACTATAACCGTGGGTCTCCAGCGAAATACTTCACGATCACTAAAATAAATATGAAATTCTTCTCCGCATTTGTCGCATTTGTGGATTATCCGCCTGTGCTTTCCATCATCTATTAATCTCACTGTACCTGCAGGTTGAATTGCACATAAAGGGCATCGCGAAATTATTATGGATTCTGGGGCCGGACTTTTTAAGATCTTTTTAGAATAAAGGGTATCCTTAACTTTTTTGTACAAATCAGGAAATTCTTCTGTATTTCCAACAAAATACCCCAGAGAAAAATTCTGACCTGGGAACAACGCTTCATTCTTTTTTCTGACCTGCTCTGCATGAATTAGAATGCTCGATAGCCGTTCCAATTGTTGAATTGACAGCATACGAAGAGGAAATTTCACAATGGCTGTCACACCATCTGCCTTTCCTTGAGTTCTCTCAAAGAATGCAGTGAATACAACAAGTGCGAAATACGCTTCTGATTTACCCCCACCTGTATCTACATGGAGAACATCGACCACATCTAATTCCGTTTCCTTTACGACGGATTCCAAACTTGAAATTAGAAATACTAACTGAAAAATTCTCCAATTGGCATTCGCTATACCTTTTGTTGAATAATAATTCTCAAACGCCTCATTTATCTTTAAAAACGATTCTTTCACATTCGAATCTGTTTTTATAAGATCTACTCCCCTTGAAAATCGAGAGATTATTTTGGCATTTTGCTCGATCAATTCCTTCCGCTCACCCCATAATTTTTGTTTCTCTCCATCTCTTGGCTGGAAATCAAATTTGTCGATGTCTGCAGGGATGTTATTCATATACTGAAGATGAAGATCGTTCATTTTTTTCAAGAGATTTTCAAGACCCCCTATTGCTGATTCAGAACGCATTAAATTATTAAAATTCAGATTTATTCCGGGCAGGGACGTTCGGGGGCGAATGTTTTCCTGTTCGAAATAACCGAAATGATCTGTTGAAAATGTTTTTCCCCTTATATCCCACAAGGCCTGGCAGTTGATCGTTCGAAAACTGTAAAAATATCGTTGTTTGTGCCCTTCATACAGATATTCGTCAGAGAATTCGTCGGAAAAATTGTCATTCAGTGTACCTGATAATTTGCAATTAAAAAGTGTCCTTTCAAAAGAATCTGGCTTATCTGGTTCTACTGCATCGTTCCTTAGGTAAATCGTTACCATCAGGTCTTTCTCATCGAAATCACTTATGTTAACAGATATTTCCGCTTTCCAGATGTTTTCAGATATTTTTTTACTGGCCGTAACAAAGGGATCGTTATTCGCAAGAAGTCTTATCGCTGAAAAATCAATATTTTTTTGTTGGTAATCTATCGGATTGTTATTGAGAAGTTTCACATTCCAAGTTTCAGAAAATTCTAGACGTTTCCATCTTTGAATGTCTTTGCACGTCTTGTTTCTTTGATTTATATCGTCAATTTTTTCTTCAGATATATTCAGAATGATTTTTTCATTGATTTGGTAAAATACATTCCCAGTAACTTTTAGATTAATTTCCGATGATTCACTGATTTTACTTCTGTTTACAAGGAATGAAACTTTTAATCTCTGTGCTCGAATTGAAGCTCGTTCTCCCTCGCTATTGTTGGATAATAGATCCTTTTTCCTTGGAGCGGCTAGCGTTCCAATAATAAATTTTCGACTTGGGCGGGAATCGTCAAATATTTTGTCATCCTCGTGTGTACCCGCAGATCGTGCAATTATATATTTTACTAAATCATTGGAAAACACTTGTTTTGAGGACTTTATCAAAGATTTCCACCTAAATTTTACTTCTGAAAATAATACAAGATATATTTTTTTAAACTATTCGCAAATCGAAGGAAATTATCTCTCATTCGTTTTTTTATCTGATAATTTCAATATACCCTTTCCCTTAAGCTAAAGAGTGCAAATACCAAGAGTGCAATCCGCACTCCTAACATTCCCTTTACATACGCTCTGATGTTCAACATGATCGTACATAGCTCATCGAAGACAACCAGTTTAATGTGTAGCGTATACTTAACTGGTGAGAGCCGCCCCGCTGTCAAATATTCAGATATTGCAGGGAAATAGAATTATCAATTATATCTATATCTGATGAATACTCAATTTGAGTTCCAAATCACAAAAAGACATGTTGAATAGGTTATTCAATGCAAAAAATGGACTTCGGAGCGATAACATTACTATGTGAATAGTTTTTCGCGTAAAAGTTCATATGCATGTTTTGCACCTTTTTTCCCAGCAAAATAGGCCATTTCTGACGTTTCGATATTCCAATCCATATCTACAAGAGGATGAATAATATCAAGCAAATTATTCTTGCCTAAGGGGTCAATATTGTTTTGTAAGCAATAATCAAAGACATCGGTCGAGAGGTAATTAAAAGAATATACACCAATAGATTTTGTAATAATATACTCACTGTATGTTTCTCTTTCAAATGCTAATGGGAACTTAGCGCGTATGGTTTGCCAATAATTTGAAACAAATACTATTTTATCACTCTCAGTTAGAGCCTTGAAATTTTCATTATTTACATATAAATTTTTTAACGATGTGACAAATCCATTTAGTTGAACTGGTTTTTTTAGTCCAGGAATGCCACCTTGATTTATTAATCCCTCAAGTGGAGCCCCTTCTTCACTCAACTTGTTTGCAACAGGGACTATTTCTGTTCTCCATCTTTCATTTTCGATAACTGGAATCCCATCAATACCAGCGAGAATAGTTCTATATGTAAGCTCATCTTTCAATGATGCGTTTACTCCCTTTTGAGTTTTATTTATAATAATGAAAAATGCAGTATCAATATCAATAGGTTTCAAATTTGAAAGATTTGTGTTATCTCTCATTAGATTTATGGCAATTTCTTTTGTATTAATTAAAACAATAGGTACTTCAAAGGTCAATAATTTTCGATAATAATGCTCCAATTCTTGATTGTCTTTAAATTGTCCTTTTTGCAATGAATCTTTAAACTCATGAAATAGAGCCGCAAATCCTCCGGTTCTTTGCTGGCCATCTAGTAAAGATATTGTGCCAGGAAGGATTGGGAGTCTTAATGTGCCAGTGTCAGAATTTATTTCAGAATACTCACCATCCTGGAAACTCCCCAGCAATGAAGGTATTAGAGGGATTGAACAATTTTTAATATATTCCTTAATTTCCCGGCTCCGTGATTTTGATAGTAATCTTTGATATCCAGGGTTAGAATACTCATCCTCGACCCATTGTTCAACATAGGACAATAACAAAAGTTCATAAGCCTTCAATTTTCCAAGGAATATGTCATTACCCTTTTGATGAATTTTAACAACAGGAATCTCGATGCAATTTCTACCAATAACATCTATCCAAATATTTTTGATATTGCTACTTGGATTGATCGAATGTTCCCTAAATTGGTCGATTAATTCCAAAATCGTATCATTTAGGAATGTTCCATCCCTTTCGATATCTTCCATTAAAACTGATTCAATTTTTTCGGGGAAAAACAAACAAGGGTCATTCCAGCATTTATCGCAATAATATTCATCATTGTCAAATGGACCATGGGATTCCCCAGTAATTTTCTTTCCACAACATACGCACCTCATCGAATGACCTCCTTACATTCTCGCAACTCAAAAGCTTGATCAAAGTTACTTGCATTCTGGAATTTGTCAACAAGTCCTTTATACGGTGGAAATGCTCCACCAAATCCTATGACCCGTCTTGCAGATTGAACTGCCTCAATTTTTTCTTTTGTCCAATTATCTGAAATGTGTGAATTTTTTTCGAGGGCCTTCAAGGGTTCAAATCTCATAGGATAACATACAGCTCCCCAATTGAGAATGTCAACAACCCTCTCTAGAAATGTCTCAGGTGTATCCTCGTAATTGAAAAGGGCATAGACAAATATCCTTCTTTTTTTAATATTATTCTCGGATAGTAACTGAATAGCATTTTCAACTGCTTTTTTTTCACCTAAAGTATCATAAGCCAACCTTACTGCATTCGAACTTTCATATTTTAATTTCCCTAAATTTTCTGCGATTTCTTCATCGATAAGTCTAGCATCTAAACCCTGATTGAAATCAACTGATTTATCTAATTCAATCAATTCTTCAAAAATATCGAATTTATTCTCATTCCAGAGGAAGTTATTATCAAAAAAGATTATTCTACTATGTTCCAGCCACACCATTTTTTTTATTGATGATTTCTTCGCTGTTAATCTGCCCTCTATTCTAGGTACAGCGCAAAATCCACAATTCCGGTTACAACCCCTTGAAGAAAATATTATACTACCATCCCAATCTGGCCTCAGCCTATAATCTGGCATTAATGATTCAACTTCTGGAAGTATACCTTCATTAATGAAATCTGCGCCGGATAATCTTGCATGCTTCGGCATTAAGGAGGCATATATTCCACCAAGATAAACGGGTGCCGATGGATATTTTTTTTTGTAATAACTTACTGCTCTCCAGACAGGTCGCCAACTCCATGTGAATAAACTCGTGATAAATATTTTATTGGGTTTTTTTAAGGGAATTCCACACCCACGAATCAATTCTGTCGAATTTCCCTGATTTTTTTCATAAGTTGATAATTTCAACAAACCAATCGGGGGATATTGTGTATAGTAGTCCGGTTCCACTAGAAGAATATGTTCTGACATGCTCCAACTAATATGTGGATGAGTTCACTGATAAAGGGATCCTAAATTTTAGGATCCCAACAAGACTGAATTATAATTTGAATATTCAATTATCCCCAATACACCCCCTTTGCCCTGCTGATCAGTCAGTAAATCAGACCAATAATTTGAGAGATGTTCCAATAATTTCTAATTTTGCAGGAATTTGATCCTTAATTTTCCCTAAATTCCTAATTACAGCAATGAGATGAATTTATTTTATCAAAGTCTATTGAAATTATGCCAAATAGCAATAATATTCCAGATGACACCTTGGATTCTCATAATTTCCACAGAGATCTGATCGTAGATTTCCTAGCAGACCCCAAAATTGGCGTCACAGATTTCTCGAAAGATGACCTGAATCTATACCAACTCGCCTTTACCCATGGTTCCGCGCCGGATGGAGAGGGGTCATACGAGCGACTCGAGTGGCTCGGTGATCGGGTTATCAATCTCATCGCTGCAGGACATCTCTACAATGAATTTGAAGAATTGCCCGAAGGCGAACTGTCGAAGAGGCTTGAATGTGTCAGCAACAACAACCTGCAGAAAATTATTGCAGAGCGGGACCTCTTCCCTGACAAAATCATTCGTAAAAGCGGCAACGTGCTTGACGAGCAACTAGTTGCCGATGTATTCGAAGCGCTTGTCGGGGCAATATACCTTCACCAAAGGTTCGATATAACGAAGGATATCGTCCTAAATTTGTTTGCGAAGGAGATCGAATCCTTCGACCCTACACAAAATCACAAGGGCCGACTCCAGGAAAAATTTCAGAAAATGCACCTGCCCGTCCCGGAATACCACTTGGACAAGTCGGAAGGCGATCCGCATAAACCACTATACACTTGCTCTGTTACAGCAGGGGATAAGAAAAGGGTAAATGGAAAGGGATCAAGAATTATTTATGCGGAACAAGAGGCTGCAAAGAACGCTCTTGATACCTGGGATCTCCCCGAGTAAACCGTTGTATTGCTAGGAAGAGATTCAACGATCGCAACATCAAACCAAAGAGATAGCTCCACATTCCAATTATAAAATATCCATCCCTTTTTTGCGGTAAAATGCACAATTTGCGTACTTTACACCACCTTTGCACCGGGGTGTGCAAAACAAATAGAGGACATATACGCCATCAATTGCAATTTTAATCCCACATGATTGATTTTTCAAACACCTTTGCACCATTGCACGAAACGTTCACATACCCCCACACACATCCCCACACACATCCCCACGCCCACCGGGTATGCTGTCTGTTCTCCCGTGTGTGTGCAAAGATATCCTATCTAATAAAAATATATCTCTATATATCTCTATTTTCTAAAAAGAAGGGCAGATTTCGAGTTTGTATCTTTGCACCGGTGCGGTGCAAAATAGGTGCAAAATAGGTGCAAAGGTGCAAACGAGGGAGACAATTTGGGATGGTGCCTCGGTACGGCACAACCATTCTCAGATGGCAGAAACGGGGACCTGCACATGACAACCGCCTTATTTCTGCTCAGCATTTCTCTTACCATGGAAAACACCGGGATGCTGAGGATGCTGGGCTTTGTTGAAACCTTCTTCAGGCAGTCAGGATCACATGGTCTTGATCACACGCTCCGTGTCACCCGCCTCTGCGCAGAGATCGGAAAAGCAGAAGGGGCAGATATGCAGATCCTCATTCCTGCCGCTCTCTTTCACGATGTTGCCCGTCCGCTGGAAAAGGAAACCGGCATTCCACACGAACAGGAAGGGGCACGGATTGCAGCAGGATATCTCAGGTCAAATGGCTGCGATGAACGCCGCATCCGGGCAATCGTCCATGCAATACGCTCCCACCGGTACAGCACCGGCACCACACCTGAAACCCCGGAGGCAAAAGTCCTCTCTGACGCCGACAACCTCGATGCCATGGGGGCGGTCGGGATTGCACGGACGTTCATGCAGGCCGGAGAACACGGGGGCGGTATTGAAGATGCCACTTCGCATATCCATGAAAAACTGCTAAACCTCAGAGAACTGATGTACACAGACACCGCAAAAGAGATCGCCGAAGAACGGCATGCCCTGCTGCAACGATTTGCCGACGCACTGGAGGATGAGACGATACGTGCCGGGCATGCTCCGCAGGTTTTAAAAGATCTCTAACCGTCCGGCCTGCCTCTTCAGAAACATTCAATTTATTTATCTTACTAATAAGATTTGTAAGACCCATTATGCCATTACTTGACATAAAAACCGGAACCATTACAGAAAAAGGCCAGATTGTCATTCCAAAATCATTAAGGGAGAAATTTCCCTCCGGAGAAAAAGTGGCAATAATCTCTTATGAGGACAGAATTGAATTAAGGCCTCTCAGTTCTGTAAACGAAGCGCTTTCATGTGCATATTCAGCAGAGAAGACTCTTAAAAAAGACTGGGATTCAAAAGAAGAAGATGAGGCATGGAAGAATTTGTAAAAGGTGATGTCTTAGTCGTTCCTTTCCCCTTTTCCGATCTATCCGGTGCAAAAAGGAGACCTGTTCTGTTAATTGCAGCTTTGGGAGGGGAAGACATCATCCTATGCCAGATAACAAGCAGAAACAGAACTGACAGGTACTCTGTAAAAATTGCAGACCGCGATTTTGAATCAGGGGGTCTGAAGATTGAAAGCTTCATCCGGCCTGACAGAATATTTACAGCCGATAAATCACTCATATTATACAAAGCAGGCAGAATAAAGCCTGAAAAGATCACTGAAGTAGAGGATAGACTTGTAAAAATTATTACAAAACAAACCTGAAATTTTATTTCATCCACTGTTTCAATAGGATTTTTACTGTTCCATCACAATATAACAGTAGACTCGGTTACTGTTCCATTTTTGCGGTGAACGGTAGTGAACCGTAGAGTTTTGTGTGGTGGCTTCAACAGGATCAGGGATCATCCAGATTGCATTTAAGGTTATAGTATGCGTGTCAATTACACATTTTTTACAACTTATTTTGTGGAAGATTACACATTTTACTGACTTACAATTGGAAGAGCGTGCGATCATGAGATGTCATGTCCGCATACAGCATGAAAAACTTGGGTTCTCATAATGAGGTCGGTGAGCCTGCCACAATTGAAGTGCCATCCACCTGCGGGTATCCAGGATTCGTATGGAGTGGTACGTTGCAGCAGACGCTGTAGGGGCCGCAGATGAGGATTCCGGCAGCGGCGGGGACGACAAATCCCCCCTGTTTCTTTTTTCCCCGTACATGAAATGATAACCTGAGTATCAACACTTATATCCGGTAATTCCCCATCATCACATTACATGAAAATAATTCAGTTCCTTCCGGTTGTTATCGTACTGGCTGCATTGCTCCTGAGTGCAGGGTGCACCGGGCCATCTGACCCCGGCGTTGGTATCGGCGATGGGGCGACGCCTCCTTCGGTCACCCCAACAGATACGCCTGCGGATGCCTCTGCGGATACGCCTGAGGAGACCTCTGCGGCTGCGTGTACATTCGAGCACCTGACCGGGAGAACCGATACGCACCTCTCAACCGGGGATTCGTGCTATTTTGAGACCCATACGCCCATTGAATTTCTCAATGACCTGCGCACGCACCCCGATGAACCGGTCATGGTGCTTGATGTGCCCGAGGGCTGGATAACGCATGAGGATGCGGGGCTCCTGATGCAGGAGATTGATTCCGAAGAACCAGCCGCCCCCGTCGTATCGCCGATAAGTTCGTACTGGCCATATAACCAGACCTCCACGGTCGGAAATGAAGCTCTGTTCCTGCTGGAAGGGTACCGGGCCGGACAGTATCCGCCAGAGCTCTGTTCTCTGTATTATTTCAACCCGAACAGGACCGAAATGAAACTATGGTGGAATACCACGGGACAATGGGAATGAGGAACCACACCCAACAGACATCGAGATCCCCGGGATCCCTTAATCTCAACTATTTTTTTCCCCTCAAACAGGAGAAATAACGGCCCAATTATTTCAGAATGATATGGTATTTGTCAAGTAGTCCCAGCACACCGGGATAGGAGAAGACTGCCCGGTCGATGGTGTTTCGTTCGGGGTCGATGGAATAGTTATACGAAGTGGTGAAATCAGCCCCGGTCAGGTTGTCCCGTACAAAAACGGCACGGGAGAGATCACAGCCGGAGAACACTGCCCCGCTCAGGTTCGACCCGGTAACACTTGCGTCCTGTATGCTGCATTCCTCAAACCTGCTCTTCCTGAGATCGTTTCTGGAAAATACCGCATAGTCCAGACGGCACCGGGTGAAGGTCACGGCAAACAGAAAATCATTGCAGACGCCAAAGTCGATGCCGGTCATCTTGCAACCGATGAATGCGATACTTTTCAGTCCGGTGCCGGTCAGAACGGCCATGCTCATGTTGCAGTCAATGAACCGGCAATCGGTGAAGACCGTGCCCGACATATCACTGCCGGAAAAAGTAGAGTTTTGAAAGGTGCAGGACTCAAATTCCATGTCCCGAAATGCCGCATCCGCGTAGTCCAGCGATGCAAATGTCCGGTCAACGTAGGATGATTCATTCATTACCGGGTTCATTGCACTGCTCCTTGTTGAAAACTTGGTCACTTCCTGCTCTTGTACACATTCAGCCCGACCTTGACCTCCTCGGCACCGGGGACGGAGATGTTGCCCTCGGTCGAGGCGACGGTGATGGACTTCCCGGACTTCGACGGCCCGAAGTCCTTGGCGATGTCGACCTTCATCGTGAGGATGGTGCCCTCGAGCTTCATTTCGATGTTTTTCATGGCAGAATAGGTGGTGTCCTGCAGGGATGAGGGTTTCTGTTGGACGGGGAACGGGGCGGGGGAAGAGGTGGGGAAAGAAGGGGAAATGCACCCGAGATCCCACCCTGGCCATTTACCTCTACAGCCACTTCGCAGGAACCTGGAACCGCCAAAAGGAGCGGCATAAAGCAGCTCAAAACCGCTCAATACCACTCAATGCCACACAAACACGCTCACGTCACCTTCTCAGGCGGGATACCGAGGGCATCTGCAACACCCCTGCCATAGGCCGGGTCGGCCTTCAGGCAGTTTCCTATATGCCGAATCTTGATGAACTCGGGCGCATCGCCCATGGCACGGGCGGTATTCTCGCACAGCACCTTCTGCTGCGCCGGGCTCATCAACCGGAAGAGTTTGCCCGGCTGGGTATAATAATCCGAGTCGTCCTCGCG
>JAENZA010000006.1:0-41348 GCA_016841485.1 Methanobacteriota archaeon | reverse complement strand
CGCCGCTGCACCTGAGAGCTCGAGCGGCGGGTACCGGTACTCGGGCTGCTCCTGCCACTCGCAAAAACTGTTCGGTTCGTAGGCGACGGCCGCCCCGTGGTTCCCGTCCACCCGCATCTGGCCGTCACGGTGAGACGCATGGGCATGTTTCGGTCGATTGACCGGGATCTGGTGGTGGTTGACGCCCAGCCGGTACCGTTGTGCGTCCCCGTAGGAGAAGAGGCGGCCCTGCAGCATCTTGTCGGGAGAGAAGCTGATCCCCGGAACAACCGCCGCCGGGTTAAACGCGGCCTGCTCCACATCCTGGAAGTAATTTTCCGGATTCCGGTTCAGTTCGAGCACGCCCACTTCAATAAGGGGATAGTCCTTGTGATACCAGACCTTTGTCAGGTCGAAGGGGTTGTACGGCATATTCGTTGCCTGCTCCTCGGTCATCACCTGGATGTACATCGTCCAGCGGGGGAAATCGCCCCTATCGATGCTCTCGAGGAGGTCACGCTGGTGGCTCTCGCGATCCTTTGCCACGATTGCCTCGGCTTCCTCGTCAGTGAGATTTTTAATGCCCTGCCGGGTTTTCAGGTGAAACTTGACCCAGACCCGCTCGTTTGCTGCATTGATCATGCTGAAGGTGTGGCTCCCGAAGCCGTCCATGTGGCGGTAGGAAGAGGGGATACCCCGGTCGCTCATGGTGATGGTCACCTGGTGGAGCGCTTCGGGGAGGGATGTCCAGAAATCCCAGTTATTCTTCGCGGAGCGCATGTTGGTGCGGGGATCGCGCTTTACCGCACGGTTGAGGTCCGGGAACTTGTGCGGGTCGCGGAGGAAGAAGACCGGGGTATTGTTGCCGACAAGGTCCCAGTTCCCTTCTATCGTGTAGAACTTCATGGCAAAGCCTCGGATGTCGCGCTCCGCATCCGCTGCACCACGCTCGCCGGCAACGGTCGAGAAGCGGACAAAGACGTCGGTCTCCTTGCCTACCCCGGAGAAGATCCGTGCTTTGGTATATCTGGTGATGTCGTGGGTGACGGTGAAGGTGCCAAACGCCCCCGACCCCTTGGCATGCATGCGCCGTTCAGGGATCACTTCGCGATCAAAGTGTGCAAGTTTCTCCTGGAGCCACACGTCCTGCATCAGCACGGGACCGCGTGGACCGGCCGTGATGGCATTCTGGTTGTCGGGTACCGGTGCGCCCGCAGCCGTGGTGAGTTTTTTCTTCTTGTCCATGGTATTTCTCCTCGTTTCTTCTGCCTCCTGTGCAGGACAGTTCAGGCAAAGGCGATGTGGAAGATACCGGCATTTGGCAGCATTAACTTTTCCCCGGCAGGATGCGCGGATCCAGGCTCCTTTTCGTGCCGGAGTATGCCACGCAGGTATGGTCTCCTGCAATACAGAAAAGCCCGGGACTCCTCCAATCGCACCGTGGAGAGGACACACTGAGCATTTCGGAATATATATCAATTATTCACTTTGCATAAGAGAATCATTTTTCTGGTCTCTTCATCATCCCATTCCCCTCCGACCCTGCATCACGCCGCGTACCCGTAGGAGAGATCCTTCACCAGTTCAGACACACGAAAATCTACCGACCAATCCAGGAATCACGCCCATATGTGCGGCCTTTGGCGGGAAGAAATGGAAAACGAACTGTCCGAATGCAGTGTATGGCAGTATACCAGTTGCCGCACTGGCAGCACTCACAGGCGATGGCGACATCCCCCCTGAAGAACGGGCGGTTCAGGCGCGGTCACACTCATTATCCGAGAGTCTCTCACTCGTTAAGATCGGTCACGTGGATTTTTCCCTGCTTCCGGTTGGTCACCGTTCTGCGACGACGACGGCATTCAATTCATGGCGGTACGGGCACCGGATTTGGGTGAACCCCGCGGCCTCAAGCATCTCCCGGAATGCATCCAGGGTGGGAATGCGGTCACCGGCAGCGCCCCATGACTCCTTCTGCCGCCGGATTTCTTCCGGTTCGAGACCGGCATCCTGCATGAACGTCTCCCAGCGGGCCAGACAGCGCTGTTCCTCTTCTGCGGTTGGGGGCCTCAGGACGCATCCCGTGATACAGACACCTCCGGGGCGAAGCATATCGTATGCCCGTTTAAGCACCGTCCGCTGCTCATCGGGTTCAAGGGCGAGGAGACAGAAAGTGCTCACCACGGCGTCAAAAGGGCCGTCGGGCCACGGTTCCCTGATATCTCCCCGGGTCAGGGTGACACCGTCCAGCTCCGGTTTCTGCCGGGCGGCTGCGAGCATCGCCTCTGAATTGTCGATGCAGATGACGGCCGTATCCGGGTGTATTCTTCGTATTCGTGCAGTGAGAATGCCGGTGCCGCAGCCAAGTTCGAGCACTCGTTCACTCTGCTCCGGGAATGCATCGGTTACGGCTCCATAGAAGAGTTCCATATCGGGGACGGTCCGGGCGGCCAGCTCGTCGTACTTCGCGGCCATCTTTTCCAGGTCCCACTTTGTGTATGTCCCCTCCCCATTGTCACTCTTCACGTCTCTGACTCTCCCGCATGTTGTTCGTGGTCATCTTCGTAATACGATTATATCTCCTTTGCGGATACCCGGATGCCGTGGCCGGCCCATTTTCGAAGGTGCAGACAGACGGTAGGGGAAGGGTGCGATCCGCCCGCATTTTGCTTCTGTGTCGATGGTTTTTAAGGGTCGTTTTTACCGAATGGGGGCCTATTAAAGCGTTTCTTATACCGAGGTGGATGTCCTGCCTCTACCACCCATGGAAGGTACAGACCTGACAGATCAGGGCAAAAAATAATGATTTCTGCGAATACGAAACCCTTCACTTCTTGCTCTTGTACACATTCAGGCCAATCTTCACGTCCTCGGCACCGGGAACGGAGATATTGCCCTCGGTCGAGGCGACCGTGATGGACTTGCCGGACTTTGACGGCCCGAAGTCCTTTGCGATGTCGACTTTCATGGTAAGGATGGTGCCTTCGAGCTTCATTTCGATGTTTTTCATGCCAGAAGAGTGGTGTGCTGTGGGGGATGAGGGTTTCTGTTGGATGGGGGAAGGGCTGATACCTTCTATCTCCTCCGGTAAAGTGGAAAAAAAGAGGTAATCAAATCCGCACCTGAATGATGTCTTCTCCGACAAATATGGTGCCATCACTCATCGTCCCATTCAGCGTCAAGCCAACCTCGGTAAACTTACCTTCAAATTCGAAGAACACGTCGGCAAACACCTCGACCAGCGCCTCGCGGTTGAATTTCACCATCATGTCCGGGATGCCGTCGGCATCGTAGTCACCGACACCGCAGGGAGCGTCCGCCAGAACCTCGAAGTGCCCGTAGTCGCAGTCGAGGCAGCAGGAGAGGGCATCGATTGCCGCCGGGTCATAGCCTTCGGGCAGCTCGATAAAGGCAGTGATGTACGGCCCATTACTCTTAAAAGTGAGCGTGTCAGGGTCGAGGTCCACGGACGCCACGATCTCGGTCTCGTCGATGGTGGCCATGTAGATGACCTTGTTTCCATCTAGTTTATCAGCCCAGACGATGATGTCGCCCGAGATGGCGGGCCGCGTCTCAGGAACCGAAGCGGTCCAGACCCTGGTCTCTGTCTTGGTGGCGAGATCATACACGTAGATATCCGGGGGGTCGTTGTAGGGATTCAACTCATTTCGGGAATCCGCCCAGACGATGATGTCACCCGAAATGGCGGGAAACAGCTGGCCATCTTCAGCGCTGCAGACCGCGCTCTCAGTCCCGGTGGAGAAGTTGTACATGTAGATGTCCCAGTTACCATTCCGGTTATCCGCCCAGACGATGATGTCGCCCGAGATGGCGGGAACCCACTGGCGACCTGCAACGATGCAGACCGCGCTCTCAGTCCCGGCGGTGAGGTCGTACATGTAGATGTCCCAGTTCCCGTTCCGCGTATCCCTCCAGACGATGATGTCGCCCGAAATAGCGGGCTCCTCCTGGTCACCGGCAGCGGTGCAGACCGCGCTTCCGGTCTCGGTGGAGAGGTTGTACATGTAGATGTCACTGTCTTCATTCCGGGAATCCGTCCAGACGATGATGTCGCCTGAAATGGCAGGTTCCTCCTGGTCACCGGCAGTGGTGCAGACCGCGCTCTCCATGCCTGTCGAGAGGTTGTACATGTAGATGTCACTGTCTTCATTCCGGTCGTCAGCCCAGACGATGATGTCGCCCGAAACGGCGGGATACAGCTGGTCACCGACATCGGTGCAGACCGCGCTTTCGGTCTCGGTGGAGAGGTCGTACATGTAGATGTCCCAGTTATCATTCCGGTAATCAGCCCAGACGATGATGTCGCCCGAAATGGCGGGGCCTGATAGTATTCCTTCAGTGGTGCAAACGGGTTCGATCGTTATATCATACGCTCCCAAAGCCGGAACGACCATGAAAGCGGCAAGGAACAGAACTAATAATGGAATAGGTTTCTCATTCATTTTTCATCCTCCAAAATGTCTACCAGAAGAAGAAAACGTATGGAATTCCGCGGATTCCTCGGTTCTTTCTTTGAGGCAAATCCGAATGAAACAATCATTGATAAGGGGGGGCTGTGACAACGACAACAGACACATCCCCCTAATGAAGATGCTCCTTCCTCTTCCGTGAAATTTCAAAGCAATTCACACTCTATGCACTATTGAAATTCCCTCCTCTCCAGTCACCTTCCGCTATGCCGCCATCTAAAAACGACGAAACAAATGTAGGGCAAATCCCCCTTTCCCCTCCGTTTCGAAAGTTCTCGGATCTGTGTGGATGCTGTCGTTTGGTGATATTATCCAACTTGCTGGTGAACTCTGACTGGGAATGAACTCCATCAATGCAATGAATACCTCCTGATTGTGATATTATTTATATTTATTCTAAATTCTGCGTTATCTGTGTAGGAATTATATATTGATTTACGGCAGGACGACCCTGCAGGATTCGGTTTCTGTAGGGGCTGAAATACGACATCCTATGTTGAATGCCACATCAGGGACTGGTAAAACTTGTACAATAACAGTCGATCGGATCAGCTTTTCGTGTCTCCGAAGCGTACCGAGGCCGACAACGACACTGCCTTAAATGAATACAATAATATAAATATACCCAGACCCAGGCCTGGCGAGGTACCTTCATGGCAATGAGTAAGAAACAAATGGAAACCAAGAACAAAGCGAAGAAGGCCAAGGCAGAAGAACTCTCGAAGCAGGCGGCCGGCGGGAGCGAAGCCGCCAAGAAGAAGCTCAAGAAGCTTAATAAAAAGATCAAGTGAGCCGACAGGAATATTTCAACTTTTTTTTGTAATTTTACCACATGGCGAATTGATTCATCATTCCAATGACCAGCTGACGGTGGGGTCATGACCGTCCGGGAGGGACACTATCTTACCCTCTGAAAACGCAGGGGGAGACCATATGACGGTATCGGACGAATTTCTCGCATACCTTATCGATCAGCTCTCGGCGTGGGGCGGCGTCACCGTACGAAAAATGTTCGGCGGTGCGGGACTCTACCGTGACGGTCTGATGTTTGGCCTTGTCGCGGACGATGTTTGCTACCTGAAGGTCGATGACACGAACAGGGACAACTATCTGGCGGCAGGATCGGCACCATTCCGACCCTACCCAGACAAACCGGCGATGTCGTCCTACTATGAGATCCCTCCGGACGTCCTGGAGAACCCGGAAGAATTGATCGAATGGGCAGAAGAGTCACTCTCCATTCAAAAGAAAGGAAAATGACTTTGCCACTACCAAAATGACAGAATCACTTTCCACGCCACCAACGACACTGCCTTAAATGAATGAACTAATATAAATATACCCAGACCCAGGCCTGGCGAGGTACCTTCATGGCAATGAGTAAGAAACAAATGGAAACCAAGAACAAAGCGAAGAAGGCCAAGGCAGAAGAGCTCTCGCAGCAGGCGGCTGCGGGCAGCCAGGCCGCCAAGAAGAAACTCAAGAAGCTCAACAAAAAGATCAAGTGAGCCGCCTGGAATTACAAAATACCCACTCTCTTTTGCCCCACGAGGCACGTTTTACATATGTTGCAAACATAGGGTCGGAGCCCTAGAGAGAGAACCTTCATTTCGGACAGGCTGGATGTACCTTCCAACCACCTGTGAAGCGGGGACCCACCTCCCTTATTCCACCCAAAAATAAGCCCGATTTGGCCGTATTTTCAGGGATTTAGGGGTGCTGAAAAAAGAACCAATCTCCTCCCTCCCCATCCCAAACAGAGCCACTTCCACGGACTATATTCGCCCTGTACACCTGGCCGTTTTCCGAAGGTGCAGAGGGGCGGGAGACCATGCGATCCGCCCGCATTTCGCGTCTGTGTCGATCGCTCCTGCGGGCCGATTTCCCCGAATGAGGCCATATTTAAGCGTTTCTAAACGGACGCCGGACTCATCCCTCTTGACAACCCCACGGGAGTCCATGGATTGTTCGCCCTCCTGGCATTCGTATTCATAAATCTCGGAGCCATCGTCGCCGGAAGGATGGCGAAACACCCCCTGGACAAGGCATCCGTTCTTGCCGGGATAATCGGGATACTTTTCGTGCCCCTGATGATCCTGGTGAATGCCGATGCCCTGATGGTATCAGGCAGTATCGGCCACGGCGGAACAGAGAGGATGATCGCCTATCCTGCCCTGATATGGATGATGGTCTACGGGGGGTATCTCATCGCCTCGCCGGATCTGAAGGATACGCGGTGACTGACCGTCGAGGGTAACATTGCCTTCGGGTCCGCCATCATCCTTATCTGTTTTACGACCTATAGCAGGTTTATGAGGATAGTCTTATGGATGCGCTGAAGATCCCCGGGATGACCAAAGCAGAGTATGATGCCCTGATCGAACGGCAGTACGTCTCCCGTATTGCCTTTGCAGGTACCGGGCACCCCTATATTGCACCGTTCATGTACATCTTTGACAAAAAGTACCTGTACTTCCTTTCCACGAAATACGGGAGGAAGATGGAATATTTTGCCGCAAACCCGCTGGTATCGGTCGAGATCGAAGAGTACATGCCTGATCTCTCGTCCTTCACCTTTGTAAGCCTGCAGGGAAAACTCGAAGAGGTGAAGGATCCGGCCCGGAAAAAGGACGTGAGGGAACAATTCGTTGCCATGATGGCACGACACCGGCTCTCCCCACGGGTCCTCTCTGCACTGGGCTACAGCCCCGAGGACCCCCCCGAAATCATCATCCACGAGGAGCGTTCTGCGGTCTGGAAACTGGTTGGCGTGAAAGATATTGTGGCCCTGAAAAACGGCTAATCCCTTTTCTTCTCTCACATTTTTCACTACTTTTTATTCCCGGACGTTTAGGAGTCTCATCATGGAGCTTCAGGTGGTTTTTTAAGGGAGTCACCAAGAAATTTCAGGTCTCTTTTTTACCGTGTCCGGTCACAGTGTTTCACCGTTTGATCTCCAGCCCCACCTCGTTATGCCACAGGAATCCGGGTATCCAGGGGGGATTGTACCGCATCAGAAATGCCTCTCCCACCGCTTCAATTCCGGCATCCTCGTGTCCTTTCCGCAGCCGCACCTCTGCTGCCGCCACTTCATCCTCGGGGTATGTCCCCTGGAGCTGATGGAACAGGCAAATCAAAGAAAGAAGCCAAACAACAAGCCGCTAAAATTGCCTTGGAAGAAATGAAGAAAATCACGAATAATGAAACCCACGGTTAAGAAACCGATAAAAGGAATAAAACCGAACATCATCAATGCGAAGACGTTGGCCACCCTCGAAAAACGGACCCCGCCTTTTGAATGAATGAATCAATGAACCGTGACAATCGATGAAGATGGATTTCCGCATCGCCGCCGGTTCACCCGTCACATACCACGGCCCACGCCCATTCAAAATATCCATCCCTGTTTTGCAGCATAATGAACAATTTGCGTACTTTGCACCATCTTTACACACGGTAATGCAAAGTTAAAGAAGGATCAATTCACCCCCAATTTTAATTTTAATCCCAAAAATCTGATTTTCAGATATCTTCGCACCATTGCACAGAATACCCACATGCAGACAGACACCCACACCCACCAAGCATGCTGTATGTTCTCTAATTGTTGTGTAAAGATATAGTATCTTATAAAAATATATCTCTATATATCCTTATTTTCTAAAAAGAAGAACAAATTTCCATTTTCTATCTTTGCACCACAGGGTGTAAAATTGATGTAAATTTGGTGTAAAAGTGGAACCATCGGAAGGTTCCTTGAAACTGGATCGCCAACTTCACTAGCCGGATGGCCCCGATCTATAAACCATCGATCATCTACCCCCTCATCCCACGCCAAAATACGCCCGATTTAGCCGTATTTTCGGCAAATTTTCTATGGTGAAAAAATAACCAATCTCCTCCCTCCCCATCCCAAACGGGGCCATTTCCACGGACTATATTCGCCCTGTACACCCGGCCGTTTTCCGAAGGTGCTTAGGGGTGGGAGACCATGCGATCCGCCCGCATTTCGCGTCTGTGTCGATCGTTTCTGAGGGCCGATTTCCCCGAATGAGGCCATATTTATGCGTTTCTTATACGGGTCCCGGGAGCCCTCCAGCCCGGGAACTGCGAGGAGAGCTCGTTCCTGACAGACCGGGGCGGCGGAGGCGGCGAGCACCGGAAAAAGAGAATAATGAATGATTATTTGGGAAGGGTCTCCCCGACCTCGATATAGGGGGCAAACGCTAGGACATCTTTCCTTATCGCATCAACGCCCACCCGCTCGACGAAGCGGGCCGTCCGCTCCCGTGGTTTGCCGTTGTCGCGGTAGTACTCGAGCAGGCGCCGGACGAGATCCTTTACTTCATCGGTGGTCATATCCTTCGCCATCACGTCACCGATGCGTGGGCGGCCGCCCGAGTTGCCGCCGAAGATGACGGTCCAGCCTTTGGCGTTTCCCATGACCCCGATGTCGCGGAGGTAGCTCTCCCCGCAGCACCGCGGGCACCCGGACACCCCCATCTTGAGCTTGGCGGGAAGGTTCATGTCCAGGTACATCTCCTCGAGTTCGAGACCGAGGGTGAGGGAATCCTGGTTCCCGTATTTGCAGACGACCGTGCCGGGGCACGCCTGGACGTAGTGTACGCAGGGGGCGGTCGCCTGCCCCACCGTCATCCCGAGCTCGTTCCAGATACTCTCGACATCCTCCTCTTTAATCCCGACCAGCACCATCCGCTGGCCGGAGGTCATCTTGATGACCGGGATATTATAGCGGCGAACGACCGCGACGATGTTCTCCAGGTGCTCGGGGCTGACGATGCCGGCCGGCGTCCGGGGGACGATCGCATAGGTTTTTCTGTCGCGCTGGATGATTGCGCCTCTGGGCCCGTCTTCCATTTCTTTTTCACCTCATATAGCGCCCTGATAGGCATCACGATGGTATCAAGGTTGCGGCGGAAAAAGAGAAGAGAGGTCCGGAAATCGGCTGCCTTGTGACGGTCTCCGGCTCAGCCGGGGGAACCGCCGCCCCTTCTGATGCCGTATGGCGGCCAGTCCATGGAGAATAAGAAAGAGGATGGATAACGGTGAAAAGGATTCTGAGGCCTTTTTTCCCGGTACAATGACGCCAACGTTCCAGATTGTAATTACTCTTTGGCAGCGTTCAGATCCGTTCCGGCCTGATGAACATGGTTCTCTCACAGATGCACCTTATTTCCACCGTTTCATAGAGTGAGCGGACCCCCGGATAGCGGTCCGGCACGACCATGCTCAAAGGATGAAAGAGAAAGAGTGCGCTATCGGAAAAGCGTGAACCGGTCCGTTCCTTTACTACGTCAGGGAGAAAGGAAGGGGAGAGTTTCCCTCCCTACTTCCTTCTGATATACTGCACGAGCAGGAAGACCACACCGAGCACCATCACCGGAACGTAGAGTGTCGGGAACTCAGGCACCACCGGTGGTTCTCCTTCCACCGTGACGGTCACCGCGTTGCTGGTTGCATCAAGCGGGGCCCCGGCGGGATCATTTCCTGTCACCATTGCCGTGTTGGTCGTGGTTTCGAACACGTTGGTCGTTGCCGTGTAGACCCATGTCTCGCCCGGGTCCAGGACCCCGTCACCGCCAGCATCGCCACTGTCCGGCCCGGCTATGGCGCCGAGTATGTCGTCGGTCAGCACGATATCCGATATCGCCAGGTCCTTGTTGTTGACGACATTGTAGGTGTAGGTGACGGAATCACCGGAACTGATCACGGTGTCCGATGCGGACTTGATCACATCGAAGTCCGCCTGGGGGGGCGGCGGGGCAAACCTCTCCAGTGTCAGGAGCGCCCACGCAGTGGAAAGCTCGGAGCTGACCCAGTGGGATGGCACTCCGGACGCCCCGATGTACGCAGGGCTTGTCGGCCAGGAACCATCAGCGTTCTGTTCGTCGATGATTTCGGTTGCTACATCATCATACCAGTCCGTCACTCCCGGCACGCCGTCCAAGGGTGTGCCCATAGTTTCAAACCCTTTCATCAGGCAGTAGGTGGCCTGATACTGGACGTTGCCGCTCATTCCCCATCCCTGGACCCAGTCTTCGGCCCAGTGCCGTCCGATGTAGTTGAAGGCTTCCTGCACCCTCTCGTCCGAGGAGTCATCACCGACGAACGCCATCTGGGTGAGCAGGTTCCCCGTCTTCAACGAGTTGACCCAGTTGTCAGGAGCTGTGTAACCGGAGCCTCCGTCCCAATCCGGATTCACCCCAGCGGGATCCCAGTCGCTCTGGATATGGTCTATCCAGTTATCCAACTGATCCTCAACGAAGGACGGGACATCGGACTCATACCCGTAGAGCGGGTTTACGGCATACAGGAGGCCCAGCACGGCATAGCCGGCATTCGATTGATCCGCTGACGATCCTGGGCTCTGCGCACCGTAGTACCAGCCCCCGGCACGATCCCCGGTATCGGTCTGAGCGTATGCCATCCAGTCTGCCATATCCTGGAGAACATCGCCATAGGTCCATCCTGCCAGCGGACCGGATGCGACGACCTGCGTCGGATCGCGGTTGGCGGAAATCGCCATCATTAATATGCCCGTATTGTAGACATTCCCGCCTACGCTGACGCCGAGATCATCGCCGTCGGTGTCAGGGTCCCCTGCCACCTGTGGTGTAATGGCAACAGTACCGGCATACGGGAGGAGGTAATCCAGACCATCCTCGACATTTTCTTTCAGCGGGTATTCCGGATCGAACGGTCCGTCATAGCCCAGTTCAAAGGCCCGGTCCTCCAGTTTCACGAGGATAAGACCGGTCGTCCCGAATCGATCCGAGCCGCCCGGCCCCCAGGAGCCATCGGCATTCTGGACCGACACCAGCCAGTCTATTCCGTCATCGATCGATTCTCCTATCTCCCCGGGGGTTGCCGCGGCAACCGGGCCGGAACAGAAGAGAACGAGTACAATGACGAGAAATGCCCATATCATTCGTTTCTTCACAGTAATTCCTCCATCGATTGTGGTTCATTATGGAAGCCACAGCTCCCATATATGAATCCGGGGGGAGGATCTGTCCCGGTCTTATTAGTAGTATGTAAGGCAAAATCGAACAGCAATCATTCTCCGGCAAAAAAATTATTTGAGACCTTCCTTTTGCCCGAGAACAGGCAGAACGGTAAAAACACTGCAGACCATCAGGAGAATGAGAGCGAGGTTCATCGCACGCATTCTCTTCACGCCACCACTCTCCCGCGTCTGCCGTAACCGCAATTTTTGGTCGGGGACATATCTGGATCGGACCGGCCCGTCTCCCGGACAGGTTCCTGAACACAAATGGTTTTTTGCTCATACCTTTTGTACCTCCCATCTCGTTTTCCGGGGGATGAGGTCTCCCTTCATCATGCCGCAGAACGGTTTGCCGGGCATAAACATTCAACACAGGACCGGCAGATGCACCGGCATCTCCCGAAAGAATGGGCTTGTCGGTTTTGGAGGATACATCGGGCGGCAGCAGGAGGCACATCACCGTTCCTTGCGTTAACGGCTCCTGGTGCCCCTTTCTCCCACCCAAAAAAACCAACAATGCATCCCACAGATAGTCAGTACAACGGGCGACCCATATATAAAACCCTTAAAAACCTTTTAAATACCAATCAAACACCGAAAGTTCGCAATTTTTATATATAATGCCCATTTCGCGTCAATTTTTGACTATAAAGCACCAAATATAGCTAGAATTTGAAAAGAGCTATATATCATCGAGTTTAATAGATGGAAGCACATAACCAAAAATACTACTAAATATCAATATATTGGCACTATATCATAATGAAATTACCAATATGTATACAAAGTATGAACTTAATCTTTCATAAAGTTCATATTGTATTACTTGGATACCATACCTGAAAATTCCATTTTGTGCACCAATTGTTAAACGGATCACAAATTGATCAATAAAGGCATTCAAACACCATAATAGAGAATTATTATTTTACTAAAATATTCACACGAAATAAGAAATATTATATTCTATACTAGAAAACCCGTATAGTCTACCTGCGGGAACCTGCAGTAGATATCTTCGAAAAAGGGCTGGGAGTAGTGTACCGGTTTCTTTCTCTAAACCCAATTTGCACAAACTTAAAGAAGGACAGAATAATATGGCAAGATATTCAGAAACAATCGACCTCTACTCAGACGACGGCATGTTGCTGAAGAGCGATGTCTCGCTTGACAAGGTTAGCCCCATGGTCAACCCTGCAACAAGCAAGATCATCGACCTGACAAAGAGAACGATTAATGTCAACCTTGCGGGCATCGAAGCTGCCCTCAAGTCAGGTAAGCTTGGCAAAGGAAAGATCAAGGGTCGTGAACTCGATCTCCCGATCATGGAGAACAAGGATGCCATCATCGCACAGATCAAGGAAATGGTCCAGATCGAAGAAGGCGACGACACGGAGATCCTCGAGTTCAATGCCGGAAAGCTGCTCCTCGTTCAGGTACCACGCAAGCGCCTGGACAATGCCGCAACCTATGATGCAGCAATCACCGCAGTCGCATCTGCAGTCACCTATGCAATCGTCGACCAGTTCGACATCAGTGCATTCCACGCATCCACGGTCAAGGCAGCATGCTGGGGCGGATACCCGCACACCCAGGACATGAACGGCGCACTGGTGACCTCCATTCTCAACATCCCGCAGAACAACGAAGGTATCGGGTACGCACTCCGCAACATCCCGGTAAACCACTACGTGATGATGACCGGGAAGAATGCCCTCCAGGGTGCAGCACTCGCAGCAACGCTCGAGACCGCCGGTGAATTCGAGATGGGTATGGCAATCGGCCCGTTCGAGCGCAACCAGCTCCTCTGCTACGCATACCAGGGCCTCAACGCAAACAACATGGTCTACGACCTCGTGAAGGCAAACGGCCAGACCGGAACCGTCGGTACTGTCGTCCAGTCACTCGTCGAGCGTGCAATCGAAGACAAGGTCATCGTGCCCGGCAAGAAGAGCGACTACTTCCAGTACTACGACACGAAGGACCCCATGATGTGGAATGCATACGCATCGGCCGGTTCGATGGCAGCAACCATCGTCAACTGTGGTGCAGGACGTTTCGCACAGGCAGTCTCCTCGACCCTCCTGTACTTCAACGACCTGCTTGAGCACGAGACCGGTCTTCCCAGCGCAGACTTCGGTCGTATGATGGGAACCGCAGTCGGATTCTCCTTCTTCAGCCACTCCATCTACGGTGGCGGCGGTCCGGGTATCTTCAACGGAAACCACGTCGTTACCCGTCACGCAAACGGCATCGCAATCCCGTGTGTGGTTGCAGCCTGTGCGCTTGATGCAGGAACCCAGATGTTCTCGCCGGAGAGCACTTCCAAGATCATGGGAGAGACCTACGGTCAGATCGACGTGTTCAACAAACCGATCCACCAGATCGCGAACGGAGTCTGAACTTTTTAACCGTTGATTCGAATGACAGAAGCCAGATATCCCCAGTGCAGGATCGTGCCTCTTCGCATATTAGGACCCGATACGGCCGAGCGCCTCCTCAACGCAGTCGCCGGCATTTCCGGGATCCGGCGGCTGATGATCAATGGCCCGAGTCTGCCGGCGACCGTGCCCTATGGTCCCGCACGCGGCAAGCCGAACCCCAACACCAACCGCAGGACCATTACGGTCGGTGATACGGAGGTGGAGCTCCGGGTGCAGGTGGGCATGCTCACGGCAGAGGTCACCGATGCATCCGTCATCGCACAGATCCGGCGGGCGTGCGACGACATCTTCACGAAATTTTCCTACCAGCTACAGGAAGGGCAGTTCATGAAGACGCAGGCGACGCTCACGGACTACGCAAAATACGGACCGGACGTGGATGAGACCTTCATCGGGCTCGTCGATCCGCGACGAAAGGAGACCCCCGTCATCCTCCAGGGGCTGCACTGATACGAACCAACTGGCAGACATCATTCACACGTAACACAGGTTTAACCAAAACATTGAGGTGAAAAAATACATGGCATATACACCACAGTATGGCCCCGGCACATCGATTGTCGCTGAGAACAGGCGTAATCAGATGAACCCCAACCACGATCTCGAAAAGATTCGTGATGTAACAGACGAAGATATCGTCATGGTACTTGGTCACCGTGCACCGGGTTCCGCATACCCGACCGCACACCCGCCACTCGCCGAGCAGCAGGAACCCGACTGCCCGATGAGAAAACTCGTCACACCGACCGAGGGTGCAAAGGCAGGAGACCGCGTCCGCTACGTACAGTTTGCAGATTCGATGTTCAACGCACCATCACAGCCGTACCAGCGTACCTACGCAGAGATGTACCGCTTCCGCGGCATCGACCCCGGTACACTCTCCGGTCGTCAGATCGTCGAGTGCCGTGAGCGTGATCTCGAGCAGTACGCAAAACTCCTCGTCGAGACCGAGATGTTCGACCCGGCACTCGTCAGCATGCGTGGCGCAACCGTGCACGGGCACTCACTGCGTCTCTCTGAAGACGGCATGCAGTTCGACATGCTCCAGAGGTGCGTTCTTTCCGATGACGGTGTCGTCAAATACGTGAAAGACCAGATCGGTGTCCCCCTCGACCGTGAAGTTGCCGTCGGCAAGCCGATGGACGAAGAATGGCTCAAGGCACACTCCACCATCTTCCACTCACTCGTCGGAACCGCATACCGCGATGACAAGGAATATGTCGAGTACATCGTGCGTGTCCACACGCTCAGGACAAAATACGGCTTCATGCCGAAGGAGGAGTGATTTAAATGGCAAAAATCGAGAGAGCACAGAAACTTTTCCTTGATTCACTGAACGAGAAATTCAGTGGACAGGATATTGAATCAGAGAAAACCACGTTCTACAACTTCAACGGTGTCCGTCAGTCGCCGCGTAAGCGCGAATTCATGAAGGCAACCGAGGCAATCGAGAAGTCACGTGGCATCTCCATGTACGACCCGGAACGCTGCCACCTCGGCGGTATCCCCATGGGTCAGAGACAGCTCATGACCTACCAGGTCTCCCAGTCCGGCGTCTACTGTGAAGGTGACGACCTCCACTTCGTCAACAACGCTGCAATGCAGCAGTTCTGGGACGACATCCGCCGTACCGTTATCGTCGGTATGGACATGGCACACGCCACCCTCCAGAAGCGTCTCGGCAAGGAAGTCACCCCCGAGACCATCAACGAGTACCTCCACATCCTCAACCACGCAATGCCCGGTGCAGCAGTGGTTCAGGAGCACATGGTCGAGACCCACCCCGGCCTCGTCGATGACTGTTACGTGAAGGTCTTCACCGGCGACGATGAACTCGCCGACGACATCGAGAAGCAGTTCCTCATCGACGTGAACAAACTCTTCACCGAAGATGCAGCCGAGGAGCTCAAGAAGGAAGTCGGCACGTCGATGTACCAGGCAATCCACATCCCGTCCATCGTCTCCCGCACGTGTGATGGTGGAACCACCTCCAGGTGGTCTGCAATGCAGATCGGTATGTCCTTCATCGCAGCATACAGAATGTGCGCCGGTGAAGCAGCCGTCGCTGACCTCTCCTACGCAGCAAAGCACGCAGGCGTCGTCCAGATGGCCTCAATCCTGCCCGCTCGCCGTGCCCGTGGCCCGAACGAGCCCGGTGGCATCAAGTTCGGTCTCTTCGGAGATATCATTCAGGCAGACCGGAAGCACCCCAATGACCCCGCCCGTGCATCCCTCGAGGTTGTCGGTGCCGGTGTCATGCTCTTCGACCAGATATGGCTCGGTTCCTACATGTCCGGCGGTGTCGGGTTCACCCAGTACGCTACCGCAGCATACACCGACAACATCCTCGATGAGTTCACCTACTACGGTATGGACTACCTGAAGGACAAGTACAACTTCGACTACACTGCACCGTCGCCCGACCAGATCCTCGAGCCTACCCAGGACCTTGTCAACGACCTTGCAACCGAGGTCAACCTCAATGCAATGGAGCAGTACGAGCAGTTCCCCACCATGATGGAGGACCACTTCGGAGGGTCACAGCGTGCCGGTGTTATGGCAGCAGCCTGTGGTCTGACCTGTTCCATCAGTACCGGAAACTCCAATGCCGGTCTGAACGGATGGTACCTCTCCATGCTCATGCACAAGGAAGGCTGGTCACGTCTCGGGTTCTTCGGCTACGATCTGCAGGACCAGTGTGGTTCCGCAAACTCGCTTGCCATGGATGGAGACCGCGGTCTCATGGGCGAACTTCGTGGACCGAACTATCCGAACTACGCAATGAACGTCGGTCACCAGGGAGAATACGCAGCTATTGTCTCCGGTGCACACTACGGACGTGGCGACGAGTTCTGTTACAGTCCGCTCGTAAAGATCACCTTTGCAGACCCGTCACTCAAGTTCGACTTCTCCGACCCGCGTCGTGAGTTCGCACGTGGTGCAATCCGCGAGTTCATGCCCGCCGGAGAGCGCTCACTCATCATACCCGCAAGGTAAGATGGAATAATTTCTTCCAATTTTTTTACCCGTTCCCGCATAAACAATATAAAAAATTGGGCGTATCTATCCGAATAGAGATCGGGGCAATCCATTTTCACCCCGATTTATGGTAAACGCGCTATTTTGTGCCATTGTTAATGAATGGCAGGCAATGTTGATCACTTCAGGTCAGATTCGAAGAGTCCTCTGCCCGGTTGTCCCCGCTCACCTTTCCTGCAGTCCATCTGTTGCTGTCGGGCATTTTTTGGAGACGGAAGACCCGCGCCTGATACCATGAGAGGTGCCACCCCGCTGCATGCTCTGGATCAAACAACAGAGACTCTGGTCTGGAATTCGTCAATGCATTCCCCCGGGATGAGCTATCCCCACAACGCATTTGCACACTCTTACTAGGTCCGGCACCTCCCCTTCTGGAGGGTCGGTCTGCCCTGGGTGGAGGCAGATGTCGCCCTGCAGATGTTAATCAGGTCCATTCACCGCCCAGAAATTCATGCATTATAATTAAATAATCTAATTTGTAAATACCTGAAAATGAACAATCCCACGATGACTACCAGGTGTGATTTTTGTGGAAAGAAAGCCATCGGCATCCAGATCCTGGGATCTGTGCAGCAGAATGTCTGTGAAGACCATGCCGAAAAAATGCTGGTTGCCATGAACCCCGGTGAACGGAAAGACTGGGGAGAGTGCTATTATATCCGGTACAAGTGAGAACACCACTTCAGGTGTATGACTGGTGCGCACCCGAACCTGCACCGGTGTTGCGCCCCTCATCCGTTGTGCTGGTGGCGGGGGTATCCAGATGAGCGGTCGTTACAGCGGCATGATTACAGGGGATAAAACCCGCCAGGTACATTCGCGGAAAGGACAGACCTGGGGGGAACAGTTTCCTCACGGAAATGGAGATCTCGCAAAGAACATGGCCCGGATCGTCCATTCCCCTGCAACGTACCAGAGAGGGTGGCAGAGGAATGGATACCCCATACCCCGACAGGAACAGTATTTTTGTCTCTCGACATCCCAGAAAGCAGATAATGGAGATCCGGAGATCTTCCCCGGGAGTGTAAAAGGAATGCCGGATACCAGAAACGGGACGGGTGGTGATTCCCGCCGGTACATAGGATGCTGCGGAGCGTACTGCAGGACCTGCAAGCCATTTATCGAAGGGTACTGCAAAGGCTGCAAACTCGGGTACGAGACAGGGGAACGGGATATTGCCAGATCAAAATGCAGGATGAAGATCTGCTGCTACAAGGAGAGGAACCTCGAGACCTGTGCCGACTGTGTGGACTATGGCACCTGCCCCATCCTCTCTGCTTTTTACGAAAAGAACGGGCATAAATATAAAAAATACCGGCAATCAACGGAATTCATCAGAACCCACGGGTATGCGAAATTCATCGAAATCGCAGATACCTGGAAGGGGGCGTACGGAAAGCTCCCATGAGAAAAGTGTCCGGATCTTCCCCTGTATCATTTGATGATTTTTTCCAGCATAATACAATTTTTCGCAGATTGCACCGAAATAGGGGTTAATTCGGTGAGATGAAGATCATTCACTTCTTGCTCTTGTACACGTTCAGGCCAATCTTCACGTCCTCGGCACCGGGAACGGAGATGTTCCCCTCGGTCGATGCGACCGTGATGGACTTTCCCGACTTTGAGGGGCCGAAGTCCTTTGCGATGTCGACTTTCATGGTAAGGATGGTGCCCTCGAGCTTCATTTCGATGTTTTTCATACCAGAGGGGTGGGGTGCGTCGTGGGATGAGGGTTTCTGTTGGAAGGGAAGAGGAGGGGGAACTCATCAGGAAAGGTCAGGTGTTTTGTTGGAAGAGTCGCCTTGAAATGTCACCTCTCGTTCTGCGGTGTCCGGTCGCCGGTCTACCGTTTGATCTCCAGCCCCACCTCGTTATGCCGCAGGAAACCGGGTATCCAGGGGGCGTTATACCGCATCAGAAATGGCTCTCCGACCTGTTCAATCCCGGCCTTTTCTAGTCCTTCCCGCAGCCGCATCTCTGCTGCCGCCACTTCTTCCTGCGGGGCAGATCCCCGGAAGGTGATGACGGCAACCTCCCGTTCGGGCACCGGTACAATCCTCACCCGGCTGTCCAGCGGGTCCGGGATCTCGTCCCGGTTTTTCCCGGGGGGCATCACAAACGACATCGATTCCGTGTCGGAAACGACCGGCGCCGTCATCGGGATCTTCGTGGAGGTGATGACAGGCGCGGTCATCGATAGGGTATTTTGGGCGGTATTGTTGCCCGTGATATAGGCAAAGAGCAGGTTGAAACCGGAATCATCTCCCGCACTGTCAACGGTTGCCAGCACCAGTGCGGGGTACTTCCGGAACTCGATCTCTCCTGCCGTGCCGGTGATTTCATAGGGGATTGTCTCGGTCATGGTCTTTTTCATCTCCCGTAGGGGGTAATACCCCCTTCACCCTCATGGATGTTTCGCCTGAGAAATCCCGTAATTCCTGGTGACGCGAGTACGCCAGGCCCGGATGCACGGCCCTGTGTCCCGATGGATGTGCTGACGTTTGCCGTTCCCATGACGAAGTTTGAAAAGATGATAGGATTCATGGAGGAGAGTTTTCTCTCGACAGGGTCATGGGAGAAAGTGCAGCGAAAGATTGCGAAGAGCAACGCTCTCTATGGGCCCAGATAAAAACTACAAAAAAAAGAGAAATTATTTTTTCGCCGAACGCTTGTCCCAGAATTCTTCAGCCTCGGTCTCCATTTTTTCGAGCCGTTCGTAATAGTCGGGGAATTCCTTCAGGTGGGCAAGGGCAATCTTCCCTGTCATCAGGGAATCGTCATTTGTCACGTTGGTGCTGGGGTCTCTCTGCCCGTGTTCAAGCTCCACGTTCATTCCCGCCGTAAAATCTTCGACGGTAAATGTGTCCCATTTGATTCCGAGTTTTTCCCCGATCTCCTTACCTTCGGCATTGGTGAATGTCTTTTTCCCGCTCATAAAAACCGACCAGTTTTGTAAGGTGTGATTATTGGATGATATACCTATTGCCTCCCTACTACCCAATGAAACATATGAAACGGATGAAGTCTTTTTTTGAACAGAGGAACGCGGCCCTCTACCGCAGGGTTCAGTGATATCCGACTTCGTCTCCGGGAAAAGAACAATCGCTGTACTCCCGAAAAGAGATAAAAAAAGGGTGATGTCCCCTGGCCTCGCTGGCAGGAGGACAGAAGAATATAGTAAAGAGTAGGGCCTGCTCTCAGACCAGCTTCACCGCGGTCCCATATGCCAGCAGCTCCGCGGCCCCCGCGGTCGTCTGGGAGGTTGCGAACCGGACGTTGACGATGGCGTCCGCGCCCATCCGCTGTGCGTCGTTGATCATCCGGTTGATTGACTCCTGCCGGGCGTCGGAGAGCATCTCGGTGTACTCCTGGAGCTCGCCGCCGACGACGCTTTTAAGGCCCGACATGATATCCTTGCCGAGATGCTTTGCACGGACGGTGTTCCCCGAAGCAACGCCTAAGATCTCGTATTCACGTCCGGGAATTCGTTCTGTTGTGGTAATGATCATTTCCTTCTCACCTCATTCGAGAGCCTCTTCGATGACGTCCTCCCTCTTCCGGAATATGATGATCGCAGCCCCGATGACGATGAGCGGGATTCCGTAGAAGAGTAAAAGGATCGGGATGACCGTTAGCGATAGAGCGGTGAGTACAAGCCCCGCCGCCAGCAACAGGACTCCCCATGTGATTTGGCTCTGCATTGATCAGATATCGGATGGCTGGTCCAATAAAGCCTTACATGGTAAACCCCCTCACCGATTCGGGCCACCTCCTCCCTCATTGCACCCCCCCTTCGGACCAGCGGGCACCCCCTCCACAGGACTCATATAGGAGCATGGAGTAGTGAACAGATGGTGTACCATGGAACAGGCACGGCTCATTCGTCCGGGGGATGCGGCAAAGAATTTTTCACTCAAGGACCAGCAGGATACAACCGTCGACCTCTTCGAACTGGCAGGAAAGCGGGTGATCCTCTCGTTTCATCCGCTTGCCTGGACGGAGTACTGCGCCGCCCAGATGACGTCGCTCGAAGAAAACCGGGAGACCCTCGAACGTTTGAATACAGTTGCTCTCGGCATCAGCGTCGATTCCCTCCCGTGCAAACGGGCGTGGGCAAAATCTCTCGGCATCACCGAAACACCGCTCCTCTGCGACTTCTGGCCGCATGGCAGGGTGGCCCGGCAATACGGCATCTTCAGGGAAGCAAACGGGTTTTCCGAACGGGCCACGATCATCATCGACGAGGACGGGACGGTTGCCCGCGTGAAGATCTATCCCGTGCACTCGGTGCCGGATATCGGGGAAGTGATCGGCTGGCTGGAGGAGATGGCGGGCAGCTGATACGGTGCCCGGAAAGAGTGGCGGGCACGGCGCCCCGCCGGAGAACCGCCCGGTCAACAACCATCCATTGACACCGGGAGAAAAGGATGTAAGCGAACACACCGATACCACTTTGCCATGGATAAAACAACGAGGCGGATTCTGGTCATCATCTCCATCTGTGCCCTCATCCTCCTCTTCATCGCCTTTGCCGCCACCACCGGCCTTTCGCGGACGAACCTGCGAGAATATACGGAAGAGGTTGGTGACAACGAGCGGCACGTCACCTTCTCCCACCAGGGCGAGGAGATCCTCACGGTCATGGTGCGGGCCATGCCGGACGCCTATGTCGACAATTCCACCTTTCCCATGATGGTGGTGCTCACCCACCCCGATGATGTCACCATCGACAGCCTGACCGTCAGTATCCACCCACCCGGAACCGGCACCGGATTCTCGTATGGCGACATCTTCCTGAAGAATCTGGAAGGATACCCCACCCCCATGATCTCCTACCATACCGACACCGAAGCAGGAAAGACGACCAGTGTCCTCGAGATTCCCGATATGGGGGCACAGGGGAGGAGCTCCGTCCGGTTCGATTACCTGATCCACCGGTTCCATGAGGCGGAGTACCCGGAGGTCTTCCACGTCTCCATCTATGCCAGACTCTCGGGCACCGATGATGTCTGGAACAAGTATGTCGTATTCCACCCGGTGAGTGTCGAAGTCACCCGATGATCAGGGGGTGAGATGCCGTGCACCCGGAAATGATCAGGCATGGCGTGCCCTTTCGTCGGTATCTCGACGCTCAGCCGGCAGTTCCCCCCCCCGGCAGGTGTCTTCAGCAGGAGCCGGGCACGGGCAGGCAGAGAATCAAGCGACCATTATCGAACCGTCCATAGGCCCCGGCGGACCCGGGCATCCGGCGGTGCACCGGATAGCCACAATGGGCGAGGGGCATGGGTGCTCCTATTCCCACAGCGGAGATCCGCTGTGGAAGAGGGCCCTTCGGGCCGTCGAAAGCCAGCCGAACGTTTTAAAAAAAAGAATTTGATTACTTTGAGAACCGGTTCATCAGATTGTCCATCATCTCCGGTGCCCTGTCCTTCAGGCCGTACGCGAGGAAGGCTGCGATGCCGACCCCGACACCAAGCCCCACTCCCCATGCAATCGGGACGAGGAAGGTGTAGATGATCGTGAGATCGATGAGCAGCTGTGAGAGGGCAAGGATGAGAATGACAAAGTAGAAGAAGACCCGCATTAAGAGGACGATAATGCTGAAAAACTCAATTTCCCTGGTCTTTCCCCATTTCAGGATGATATCGGCGAAGTAATCGACGAGTATGAATCCTGCAATCAGGATGATGAGGAACATTACAATGCGAGGCAGGTAGAGAATAAAGTCCTGGAAGAGATCGCTGAGGATGGCAAACTGGAGAATATCGACGGCTGCAAGAATTGCTATGAGATAGACGAACCATCTGACGATGAGGTCGAAGAGGTGCACAATATTGGTGCCGGAATCTTCAATCGCCTGTCCCAATGAGGTTTTGCGCAGGGCATCATCAACCCCGATTTTATCGAGGACCTTTGAGATGACGCTTCCCAGGACCCGTCCCACAATCCATCCGATGATCAGGATGATGATTGCAGCAATGATGTTCGGAAGAAACGCAATCACCGAGTAAAGGGCCTGCATGAGGGCATCACCAATCGAGCCCACGGTTTGTACGGCTACATCTGTTATTGCCATAATGACCACACGCCTCCTATAGAGTAAGACTATTTAAAACATATCCCAGATGGCCGTTCAATAAACCCATCGAAAACACTTCAAATGCCAAATCGGGGCATTATACCAGCTGAATTTATTTTTAATTTCTGGATGAAAACGGACAAAATGCCCAAATCATTCGGGATATCTCCTGATAGTGAAAATAAATTCTCCATACAGATTTTATATTAAAATTAAGTTACCCAATACCGACCATTTGTACAACAGGCAGTAGAACAAAGGTAGACAAGGCAAAGCTATCCGCCTCACAATCATTGCACCCATTTTTCGAGTGATATCAGCTAATACCCGGAACAACACCGCGTTCGCCGCCTGATTCCGACACGATGCGTATCATGATGCCTGCCGGAACATTGAAACGACCGGAAACATCCGTATTTCACCGTCGATGAGCCGGAAGCACATCCCGGGGACCCATCATGGCATATCTGTTCTCTTCCATTACCGCGGCGGCGTCTTCCTATACACCATCCCCTGGAAGACGGCAATCCTTCCGCCATCCCCGTCCGTGATATGGACCGTATAGGAGGCAAGCTTCGGGTTGAGGGCGAATTCCTCGGCATCGGCAAAGAGCGTCCCCTCGCGGGCGGCGTTCAGGTAGGAGATATGGGCGTTGATCGCCGCCGCCGGGATACCGTGAGCGTTGGAGGCGAGGGCGAAAGCGACGTCGGCGAGGGTGAAGAGCACCCCGCCGTGAACGGTGCCGTGGGCGTTGCGGTGCCGGTCCGTGACCGTTAACTTCACCTGGGCACGGCCGGGGGCGACCGCGACGAGCTCCACCCCCATCGCACGGGCAACGGCGTCGGCGGCGAATAATTGGTCGGCGTCGGTGGCGGGTTCCATGGGAGGTGATGGAGGGGGGAGGGTGAAAAAGGTATGGGTGGTCATTGTTAAGAATAATCTTCCATGCCCTATACATGGAAAAAATAGAATAATTCAAGGCGATTAGAATGGAAAATCCGTCAATATACGCAGGAGTTGGTCGTTTTGTTCCTCATGTCTGATTTTTCCCCAAGACAAACGATTGAGGCGATAGATTTGGAACATCGGAACTAGGACGTACAGTCCCATTAAAAAATTATATTATTTGAAAGGGAACTTTCTTTCTGCTTCTTCTGACATCTTTGCCGGTTTTTCAGCATATTTCAATAACTCAAAGTCATCTACATTCTGAGAGGAAAATTCACGTAAAAATGGGGGAATCGATTTCTTCTTTGCTTCACGTTGTCTTTGTTCTTCTATCAACGCATCAAGTTCCCGGGCGATGTTATCATTCCATCCAACAGCGATTGATTTTCGAAGAGCGATCGCTTCATTTATCCATTTCCTCGCTTCAACCGGACTCCCCACGGTAAGGTGAGCAGTGCCGAGAAGAAACATCACTTCCCCCTCCTGTGGAGATTTGTCACCAAATACCTGCTTGCGAATATCAAGGGCAACCTGTAACTGGGAAAGAGCCGTTGATTGATATGCATCCTTCATCATGCAGATATTCGCACAATTAATGAGAGAAGTCGCATATTCCGGGCTATTCTCCCCAATAGAGCTCTCAATGATCTGACAGACCTCCTGTGCCCTTTCAATCGCCATTCCATATTCTCCCCTGTTATACAGGGCATTTATCTCCTGTTGGAGTCGCGGTACCCTAGATATCAGATCTACATCGTCAGCTTCGCCGGGATGGGCGATGAGTCCGAGAATCACCTGCCTGACAGCCTCAGCCTGTGCATCCTTTCCTTCCTTTGCGTACATCTCTCCGAGCAGTAGCAGACTACCAATGAGCGAATCCGTGCTCGTATCTTCGAGTTGCTTCTTTACCGCTATCGCCTCCTGTGCATATTTCTCCGCACTGGAATACCTTCCCTGAGAACCAAGAAAACTTGCAAGATTATGGAGGCTCTGGCCAGTCATGGGGTGAACCTCTCCCAAGGCACTTCTCCTGATATCCAGGGCTTCTCGAAGCATTTCCTCGGCCTTCTGGACGCTCCCCGTCCGACCATAATATAAACCCAGATTGTTAAGGGTCTCAGCATAATCGGGATGCCTTATACCCACGACTCTCTTCCGGATATCCAATGCTTTCAGGTAAAGTGGCTCAGTAAGCTCGGACTTCCCCATGGACTCGTATATCAAACCGATATCATTGATGGCACAGGCATAATATGCACTCTCCTCCCCAAACTGCTTCTCCGATTCATCGCGAATGGTAATTGCAAGGGCAAGTGCCTCATCGTAGTTCTTTTGAAGATAGAGGTTTTCCATCCGTTCTTTGAGAGTATCTATCTCTTTATCTGGAGATTTTCCACCAATCCGATCCTTAATCCATCCCATATTTATCCCCATCTATGGCACCTCTCCTCTAAAAGTAGATGAGAGGCATTCTTGTTTGAGAATCATTTCGGGTTAAGATAAGGATTTCCATCACAAAAACCCAGAAAATCGATGTTTCGCTAATCGCCATCGGAGAATTGCTAATTTCGGCAAACATTCTGATAATAAAACTTATCCCCTCATTCCAACATCTCAATGTATAATCGCAAACATGTCAGAATCCTCAAAAATTTCCCCGGAATCTCGCTTTATCAGGGTGTTTGTCTCCTCGACCTTCCGCGATATGAACGCGGAGCGCGAGGAGCTGGTGAAATACATTTTTCCACAGCTGCGAAAGATCTGCGAACAACGCGGAGTCATATGGAGTGAAGTCGATCTCCGCTGGGGAATCAGCGATGAGCAGAAGGCGGAAGGACTGGTTCTTCCCATCTGTCTGGCAGAGATTGAACGAAGCAGGCCATATTTCATTGGATTGCTGGGTCAACGGTACGGATGGGTCCCCGACGAAATTCCCCACCATCTTATTGATGCATATCCCTGGCTTAAGGAGCACCAGACCGAATCGGTCACCGCCCTCGAGATCATCCACGGGGTCCTCAATGATCCGGAAATGGCCGACCATGCATTTTTTTATTTCCGGGACCCTGCATTTATCGAAACACTCCCAAAGGAGAATCAACCTGATTTTTTGGAAACACCAACCCCGGAGGAAATTCGCACCCTTGGAGCTGAAGAAGCAGCTTCTCTTTCAGATTCACGTACAGTAAAACTGGATACATTAAAGGAAAATATCCGTGAGAGCGGATTTCCTGTCCACGAGAATTATCAGGACCCAAAAGAACTCGGGGACCTCGTGTATCAGGATCTCAACCAGGTCATCGATACATTATATCCTGAAAATCTGGTACCCGATTCCCGTCAACGTGAACGAAACGCCCATGAATCATTCGCTCTGAGCCGTTTTTCAATCAACAAATCCGGGATCTATGTGGAAAGGGCAGCATATTTTGATCAGCTCGACCAGTTTGTTCACGACAATGGTCCGCCACTCACTATTACCGGCTCTTCCGGCCTCGGAAAGTCTGCCCTTATTGCCCAATGGATCATGAAAAAACGGGGAGAAAGGTCATGGATTACGCACTTGACTCAAGATATCGATGGTGCTATTCCCATTATCTTTCATTTTGTCGGGGCAACCAAGGATAGCACCGACTGGATGATGATGCTTCAACATATCATCGGTCAACTCAAGGATACATTCGATTTTGAGATCGACATTCCCAATAACCCCGACCAGTTGCGGGTTGCGTTTTCTGTTGCACTTTCAAAAGCAGCACTGAAGGGAAAGGTAGTGCTGGTCATCGATGCCGTCAATCAACTTGAAGACCGGGACGGTGCACTTGATCTGGTCTGGCTCCCGATGAATGTCCCTCCCAATGTGCGCCTGATTCTCTCCACACTGGAAGGGAAGACGCTTTCCGAAACCCAAAACAGGGGATGGCAAATTCTCGAGATTAAACCCCTGAACACGGAAGAACGCAAACAATTCATCATCGGATATCTCGGATACTTCGGCAAGACACTTGCACCCCATCTCGTAGACCAGATGGCACAGACCCCGCAAACGGCCAACCCATTGTACCTCAAGACCCTCTTGGATGAAATCAGGCTCCATGGCGATCATTTCACCCTTGAGGCAACTATCCAGGATTATCTCTCTGCCGGTACCGTCGACTCCCTCTACGAGAAGATACTGGAACGGTACGAAAGAGACTATACAGGAGATGTGGAAGGGGTTGTACAAAACAGTCTCTCGTATATCTGGTCTGCAAACAAGGGTCTTTCTGAAACCGAACTGCTTGACCTTCTTGGAGAACCGGGCCACCCACTCCCACGGGCATACTGGTCGCCATTTTATCTTGCTGCTGAGCAGGGGCTGATAAACAGATCAGGACTCCTCAGCTGTGCGCATGATTATTTCAGACATGCAATTGAACGAAGATATCTTTCCACTGAACAGAACAGGGTCGACATCCATGCAAAACTAGCAGAGTATTTTCTTACTCAACCGATGGGAACCAGAAAAATCGATGAGCTTCCCTGGCACCTATCGGAATCTCATTCATGGGAGCAGTTATCACACCTCCTTGCGGATGAATCCTACTTTTCCGAGGCCTATGAGACAAATGAATTTGATATAAAAAAATACGTCGGCATCCTTGAACGAGAGAAATCCTTCGCCCCCCCCTCGGTCTTTACCCTTCCTATCGCACATCCCGATCAATACGAAGACAAATATCTCATCGCATGTTCGGAGTTGCTGCAGGATATCGGCTATTATTGCGAATCTTATGAACTGAACAAACATTTACATGATCGATTCGTCATAGGCGACGATATCCAAAATTTACATAAGACCCTGCGGAATCAGGCATGGATATTGTATAAAACCGGACATCCCGAAGAAGCGAAGGGCCTTCATATCACCCTTCAGGCTTCATGTCGCAAGAACGGCGACTCATATACTTTACAGAATTCCCTCGGAAATCTTGGATTGATCTTCTTTGCACAGGGTAAATTGAAGGAAGCAATGGAACTCCATAAAGAAAAGGAAGGTATCTGCCGTGATAATGGGTATAAAGAAAGCCTGCATGCTTCCCTGGGAAATCAGGCCCTGATATTGAAACATTGGGGTGATATCGACGGTGCTCTCCGGCTGCACAAAGAGGAAGAACGAATCTGCCGTGAATTGGGTGATTTGGAGAGTCTCCAGCGATCGCTCGGAAATCAGGCATTGCTCTTCATTATCATTGGAAAACTCGACAAGGCCTTGAAGCTTATCATAGAATCTGAGGAGATTAGTCAAAGTATCAACTATAAGGATGGTCTTCAGTCTGCGTATGGCGATCATGCAATGATATTATATGAGATGGAGGATTTTCAACAGGCAAAGGAGTTGCTATCCAAACAAGAGCAGATTACCCGCTCGACTCGAAATTTGGATGATCTCCAAAGATGCCTGGGGAACCAAGCCTTGATCCTTGCGAAGGAAGGAAGGTTTGATGATGCTCTCGGATTGCATGCAGAAGAAGAAAAAATCAGCCGAAAACTCGGATACAAAGACGAAATACAGGCATCGTTGACAAACCAGGGAAGAATTTACAGAAGTAAGGGTGAACTAGATACAGCATTACGCATGTTTAACGAGAGTGAGAAAATATCCCGAGAAATTGAGAAAAAAGAGAGTCTTGCTCTGATATTAATGAATAAAGGCTTGATATACGAAGAAAAGGGCGACAATCAAAGAGCATATGAACAGGTAAAAGAAGCCTATGAAATTGCTCAAAAGCATGGTTTTACACAACTAGCAAGTAAAATATTGCCGATTTATTTCCATTTGCTCGATTCCAAAGAAAGCACATAGCCAATAGATAACGTCTTCAAATCTCACTCGTCAAGCACTTCCACCGCCTCCAATACCGCCATTCTGACCTTGATATCTTCCCCCCACAACCGACGCCTGATATGCTCAAGAACAGGTACAAGACCGATTCTTCCCATGACTTCGATCGCTCGCTCCCTGGCAAGACGGTCCCCGTGGTCAAGGGCAGGGATGGCGGGCGGCCCCAGGCTCCCCGGCAGTAGGGGCTTTCCATTGGACGAGGCAGTTTTCAGCAGAGAGCGCCTGCGTAAAGGCAGCGAATGCCGTTGAATTACCCGATTGACGGAGCAGTTCGAGCGTATCCTCCCGGATGCCCATCTCCATGCTGTACCAGCGCATGCAACTAGATCTCCATGACGATATCCTCACCCCGAGATATCCGCACATTTCTGCCTCGCCCCTAAACAGTTGTGTTACCAACACAAATATTATAACTGTTGAGTTTGTATCATCTAGCTGTAGGATGGCGCTGCCGGGACCGGCCGCCATCGTCCTGTTAGGAGGGCCATGCCATGGACCATACACACAACGTTTCTGAAGAAAAAGAGGGGGAATTCAGGACCAACATCGCAAAGATCGTGGACATCTTCGCCCGGAGCCTCTACCCGGAGATCGACATGTTCATACGCGAACTCGTACAGAATGCCCAGGACTCCATCGTAAAACGGCAGCTTGAAGAACCACTCCACGTGGGAAGGATCGAGATTCTTTGTGATGCACGGGCACGAATGCTCGTCATAAAAGACGACGGCGTCGGCATGAATGAGCAGGAAATTCTTGATTATCTCTGCACCATCGGGGGGAGCGGGACCCAGGACCTGCGGGAAAATATCGAGGAGAAGAACCGCGAGAGCGCCATGGGCCTCATTGGACAGTTCGGCATCGGTATCCTCTCGGCCTTCGTCGCCGCCGAGGAGATCACCATCGAGACCCGCAGCATGCACGCCGCCCCGGATGAAGCCATCCGGTGGAAGGTCAGGCCGGGGGAAAACTTCCATTACAGCACTATTGAGCGGGATGAATACGGGACGACGGTCTCCCTCGATCTCAAGAGCACATTTGCCCGGATGGGAAACCCCGGGCGGGTGACGGCGGCCATCAAAAAATATGCGGACTTTATTCCCATCCCCGTCTATGTCAACGGGGACGGGCCGGTCAACACGATCAACCCGCCGTGGTACGACACCTTTGCCGATGCCGGGGAGCGCAAACAGACCTACACGGCCTGGGCCCACGCCCACTTCCCGGATATCCCGCTGGAGGTCATTCCGATCGATATTCATGACCCCTGTGATGTCAGGGGAGTACTCTATATCACCGACAGGCGCCTTCCCATTACGGATGGTGCGGGGATCGTGGATATCTACCAGAAGAGGCTCTTTGTCTGCGAAGGGAATCGCACGCTTCTTCCGCCATGGGCGAAGTTCATCCGGGGGATCATCGACAGTCCGTCGCTCAACCTCACCGCAGCACGGGACTCGGTGCAGGTGGATGCAGCCCATGCGGTGATCAGCGAGGCATTGGGCAGGACTATCATCGATGCGCTCATCGATCTCTCACAAGACCACCCTGACCGGTTCCGCCGGCTGATGAAATGGCACCACTACTTCATCAAGGGAATGGCGGTCCTGCATGACGATTTCTTCGATGCCATATGTGACTATGTCACCTTCGAGGTGAGCCTCCCGGAATGTAAAAACCCGGACGCCTTCCGGACCATGACACTGCACGACTACGGGGCCTGCCAGGAAAGCCGCGATGACGAGGGGAGGCAGATCCTCTACTACATTACGGAAAATGCAGCGGCGGCGCAGTTTTACCGGCTCTGTCAGGCCCGCGGCATCGTCGCGATCAATGCCTGCATGGGATTTGATCAGGACTTTCTTGAGAAATATGCTGCACTCAACGAGGATACGGTCGTGCTCCAGAAGATCGACATCGCATCCGAAGAGACCATCTTCACCCCGCTGCCCGACCACGAACGGCGGATGTACCTCGCCATGGAATATGAGCTGCACAACCTCATCTCGAATGCGTTTCCCGACCACGAGGTCGTTATCCGGGCTGAACGATTTCTTCCGGCCGACCTCCCCGCTGTGCTTACCCAGACGAAGGATACCGAGATTGCAGCCCGGATGAAGTATATTATCGATCATCCGGCGATTGCATCGGAGACCTACAAGGACCTGCTCCAGGAATTCTATGGCAGCCAGAAGCATGCCCTCGAGCCGATCGTGCTCCACCTGAATGCCTCCAACCGGCTGATCGAACGGCTTCGCGGCGAGGACTTCGAAGACCCCATCATACGGGATCTTCTCCTCACCTTCTACCAGAACGCCTTCCTCTACACGCGGCAGAACCTCACCCCCGACCTGCTCGAGCTGATGTACAGGCGCACCCTTACAACCCTCTCGCATGTGGTGGACCTCCGCGAGGAGGTGGCCAGCCTGAAAAAGGGTCAGCCAAATGAAGACGACCGTGGGTCGATCGCCGTGGAGGGGGAGAGGGCCCCCGTCCCGCAGGAGTGATCCGGCCGGCATGACCGTATCCGGAGGAGTGCACGACACGTACTCTCCTCCGGGAGGTGGCACATGGAGACATTCGTACAAGACCGTAAAAGGATGGAAGAGTTGATTCAAATGGATTCACAGAGACCGCCGGACACCTACCGGAACCTCTACCGGGAAGGGCGACTCCTGTACAACGCATCACGGTTCGGGGATGCGGCGACATTGTTCAGGCGCGCAATGGAGGTGCAGGATACATCCGCACCAAAAGACATCCATGCAAAGTTCTGGCTGGGGAATAGCCTGAAACTTATCGGGGACTATCGCGAGGCAATCGTCTGCCTCGGCGAGGTGTATGTCGATTGCAAGGATGATCCGGGAGATTCGTACTATGCGATGCATTCCCTTGCATGGATCATCAACTGCTTCCTCAACCTCTACAATGTCGATGAGGCCTACTGTGACCTCGAGGAAGTCCTCGCCTTGTCCGAAAGGGTGCTGGAGGAGATCGCCCTCCGGGACATGAACCACATACGATCCACTCTCCTGCTGGACAGGGCGACCATGCTCACCCTGCTGGGGCGGCACGAAGAGGCTCTGGGGGAAGCCGAAGAGGCGTACCTGGCAAAGAAACGATACATCAGCGGGTATTACCAGGGGGCATATCTTAGGATCATCGCCCATAATGCCCGCAAACTGGGGGATGTGAACCGGGCACGGGAAGTGCTGGACGAGTACAATTCCTTCCGGAACGATGCCTATACCAGCATCTTCGTTCTCGCTGAGAAGATCCGGCTCGCCCATGCTGTCGCGCCGTCCGATCTTCCACAGGCAGTCAATGATGCACGGTGCATGCGTATTCTGGGACGAGACGTCCAGTCGCACAAGGCCATACGCGAGAATTACGGTGATGCGGGATACACCTTTGTAGCAGCGGGTCTTCTCCCGGAAGCTTATGGTACCTTCAGGACACTGGGAGATGCCTGGAAGGAACCGCCCCTCCAGCGCACATACCTCAGACGGGAGGCGGACGCACTCATCACCCGGACCCTGGATGTCCTGGGTACCCCCGACAACGAAACGGCACGGGAGCTCTCCGGCTACCTGAGCGGACTTGGCAGGGAGATCCATGATCTCCTCCGGGTAGACGAGGCCTTCCAGCCTCTCTCACGGGTTCTGCTCCTGAAGATCTAACAAAAGGCGGGAACCAACTGAACAACGACGAGGAGAGACACATGGAGAACCACCATCCATCACCGGCTGAAGAGTATGCCGCCCTGCGAAGAGAGGCAGAGAGATACTACCGGCAATCGGCTTTTGAAGAAGCGGCCACCCTCTATGCAAAGGCCATGAATGTCGAGGGCGCCTCCACCACACAGCAGGTTGCGGCACGGTACTGGCGTGCCCGGTGTCTCTCCGTGCTGGGGGAGGTGGAGGAGGCGATCCTCCTCTACACGGAGATCTTTACGAACTACAAAGATGACCCGCTCAATGCCGACTTCGCATTCCTCTCGTACAACGCATTTATCAATGAATTTCTTTACCTCTGTGGCGAGGACGAATCCCCCTACACCCCGGAAACACTCCTCGAAATGATTGAAGAGGGCCTTGAATGGCTCAAAGACGGCGATCTGCCGTATCTCAGACCGTCGATGCTCCTGACAAAGGCCCGCATCCTCCATCACCTTGACCGCAAGGGCGATGCGCTGATGGTGGCGGAAGACGCCTACCATGCCTCACGCCAGCAGGGGACGGGGTATTATCCGGCCGTCCATATCAGGTACATCATCCGGTTCGCCCGCATACTGGGCGACTTCGAGAGGGCGGAGGACGTTCTCGAGGACCTCGACCCGGCATACAACGACCCGTACACCTACGCATGTGCCCGTCTTGAACACCTGCGGCTGGTCAATGCCATGTCACCGGTGCAGGTGCTGCGGGCATATGCCGTCTTCCAGGAGATCCTCGCCCATGTGCCGGGGGAAGACCATGATGGAATCGCGGTCGAGGCATATGGCGAAATGGGATATACCTACCTGCTCAGCGGTTCGTTCGGAAAGGCGGGGGAGATGTTCCGTACCATGAAGGACCAGGCATGGAATACCGAGGGGCCCTCCAGGCGACACATCCTGATGGCGGCAAAAGACAGTGCCGCCCGGGCCCATCTGACAATAGGAACACCGAATGAGGATGAGATGGAGCTCTTCGACACGCTCAGCGATGTATTCATGAGCCTCCTGGAAGAACTGCTGTACAATGCGCCGGACAAGAAGGCGGACACCCGATGCAGAAGCGATGCTGCCGAACGGGCGGGGGAATGGGCGCCCGACTGGTAAACAGGATAATTCTTTCAAGGGAGGGGACGAATGCCATCCACCAGGCGCAATAAAATCATAATGCTCTTATATCACCGGCAGAATGTAACCTATTAGGTTGCCTGCCGATGTCATCCCGAACCACATGGACCCGTTCCCACAACCGTCTTCGCCGCATCGCGAGGACACGGATTGTGCCATTTTTCCAGAACTACCAGTGGTTCATCCTCTTTGGGTGTGGTGTCGTGATCTTTGCCATCGGGGTGGTGGGGCTGGAAAAGGAGTTCCGTGCCATCGGTGAGGTGAGATCCTATCTCACCCTTGCCTATCTCTCCGCCCAGATGTTCATCCTCGAGTCCGGGGCCATTGTCGAACCAACTACGTGGGAGTTTCAGGCGGCACGGTTTGCGGCGCCGATTCTCACCTTCTCCACCCTCTTCGTCATCATGCTTGCCGCCTTCTATGACCGGTTCTCGTCCTTTTGCCTCCGGTTCACCAGTGACCACACCGTCATCTGCGGTGTCGGTCTCCTCGGACGGATCCTCACGGAAAAGTTCCTAGACCTCGGGTACCCCGTGGTGGTGATTGAGAAGGATGCCGGGAGAGAAGGCGTGCAGCGGTGCCGGGACCTCGGTGCGATTGTCATCACAGGGAACGCCACCGACCGGAACCAGCTTGCAAGAGCCGGCGTGCAACGGGCAAAATATCTCGTGGCGGTGCTCGGTGAGGATGAACTCAATGCCGAGGTGGCAAGCCAGGCACTTCACCTGGTACAGGACAGGGAGGGTCGGCCGCTCTCCTGCTACATCCACATGGTGGACAGGAACCTGCGGGAGTTCCTCCAGTCAAAAGAACTTGGCAATCTCGAACACGAATCGTTCAGCCTGAACGCCATCAATATCTACATGACCGCGGGCCGGGAGGTCCTCGCCCGGTATCCCCCCTTCGATACGACGGCGGCAACACCTCCCGACACCCATATCCTTGTGATCGGTGTCGGGCGAATGGGAGAGACCCTCATCGCCCACATGGTGAAGATGTGGTTTGACACCTATCATGGGACGAGCCGGAAAAAGATCCGGATTACCATGATTGATATGGATGACACGAAAGAGGCATACCTCCGGTACCGTCACCCGATTACCCCCTACTGTGACCTTACCGCATGTACAATGGATATCCGTTCGACCGAGTTTCTCAACCGGGGCTTTTTGAGAGCGGCCGAGGGGGAGTCCGGGATCACCGCCGCCTACATCTGTATCGGTGATGACAAGCTGGGCCTTGCCACCGCACTTACCCTGCGGAGGGGAGGGGCGGTGGGGGCGCCGACACTCCCGCATGCCGTACCTATCGTCCTCCGCACCAATAACGAACACGGGATCGCCACCCTCTTCATGGACGAGGGGGAGAATGCCGGAACAGGGGAGAACCCCAATATCCATACCTTCCCGCTCATCGGTGATGACTGTTCCATGGAGTTCATCCTCGATTCCACCCATGAAAGCATCGCGAGGATGATCCACGAGGAGTACCTGAAAGAAGAGCGTGCAAAGGGCATCACGATGGGTTCGGGGGATGCAATGCACCCGTGGAACGAGCTGGAGAATGATTTCAAGGAGGCGAACCGTCACCTTGCCGACAGCTATATCGACAAGATCACCGCGATCAACGCCACGCTGGAGGTGCTCACCGACTGGGACGAACCGCCGCTGGTCTTTACCGACCAGGAACTCGAGACCCTTGCCGAGCTGGAGCACGAACGGTGGATGAGGGACAGGAAGATGCAGGGATGGAAATTTGGAGGGAAAGATATTCGGGACAACCGGAAGAAGCTCCACCCCTCCATGATCCCCTATGATGAGCTGCCGGAACCGGAGAAACAGAAGGACCGCGACGTGGTCCGGAAGATGCCGCAGATCCTTCACAAGGTCGACCTCAGGATCGTCCGCCGCTGACCGCCCGCCGGCTCGTATCACCCCGGCAGGAGGGGGGTTAACCTTTTTTGGACGCCGGGCAATCTCCTTTCCATGAGCGGAATTGTGGTGACGGGCGACCCGGCGATCGACTGGCTGTTCTGGCATATCAAACGGCACAATGGGGACGCGACCAATGAGCACGAGCATCCGAACTGGATGCTGCATCCCGGGGTGAGGATGGCGGCACAGCCCGGCGGCGCTCTTCTTATGGCGTATTTCATGGAACAGGCACTCAAAGGTCCCGTATCCTCGCCGCGGCTGAGTCGGCTGGAAGAGATCTCCCCGGAAACCGTCATCCATTCCATCGCCCATCTCGACGAATATCCCCGTTCCACCACTGGAAAGGACGGCAATGCCACCTGCATGCGGGTGAAGTCCTTCTGCGGGTATTCCGGTTCCTACTCCGCCCCGGCAGACCCTCTCCCCATTGTCGACGACGACCCGGCTGCATCCCTGGTGGTGATCGACGATGCCGGCAACGGCTTTCGCCATGCCGATGCCTACTGGCCACAGGCGATCACCGACGAGGATGCGTCACCAATTATCATTCTCAAGATGAGCCGACCGCTCCCTGTGGACACCGACCACCCGCTCTGGCGGACGCTCATCGACCGCCATGCCGACCGGCTCATCGTAGTCATGAACGCCGATGACCTCCGGGAATGCGGGGCGAACATCAGCCGCCGCCTCTCATGGGAACAGACCGCCGAGGACTTTGTCTGGCAGATGACCAGCAATCCGCGGTTTGCCGAGCTTGCCAGGTGTACCAACCTCATCGTGAGGTTTGGCCTGGAGGGAGCGATTCATTATACCAGTGCGGGCGACGATTCCGCCACATTCTACTACAACCCTTCACTCCTGGAAGACGGGTCGTCGGAGACAATACCGGGTCTCATGCAGGGGACGACCGCTGCCTTCGTCGCCGCTCTCGCTGCCCGCATACACCAGAAAGGGGTCGGGGACCTCGTCCTGGGAATCAGGGACGGCATCGCCTGCGCAGAGAGACTCATGCACCTGGGATTCGGTCCTGCCGGAGAGCAGCCCGCGTATCCCGGTGATGACCTGTTCCGGGGCAGAAAGCATTCCTCCATTGCCGAAGTCCGGATACCACCATCCCCTCCCTCCGGATTTCACCGTGGCCAGAAATGGACCATACTCAGTGAATTCACCAGCAGAAAACTCGAAGACGTCTCCTATGCCACTGTGGTCAACGGGATTGACCACCTCTCGGCAGGGGTTCCCATCGGGAGGTTTGAGGGATTTGTTACAGTGGACCGCAATGAGATCGAAAGTTACCAGAGCATCAAGAACCTGATGCAGGAATATATCCACAACAAACAACCGTCCCGTCCCCTCTCCATCGCGGTCTTCGGCCCCCCGGGTTCGGGAAAATCATTCGGTGTCACCCAGCTTGCGAAAAGTATCGCGCCTGAACTCATCGAAAAGATTGAATTCAATATCTCGCAATTCGAAGGCCCCGGAGATCTTACCGCGGCATTTCATAAGGTGCGTGACGCCGTCCTCGAGGGGTCCGTACCCCTCGTCTTTTTCGACGAATTCGACGCGGCGTATAACGAAAGACTCGGCTGGCTGAAATACTTCCTCGCCCCCATGCAGGACGGTCTCTTCAAGGACGGGGAGGTGATGCACCCGATAGGCAAGGCAATATTTGTCTTTGCGGGAGGAACGAGCCGGTCTTTTGATCACTTCTCCTGCGAAGACGAGAATTGCGAGGATTACATCAGCACACGGTTCAGTGAATTCCGCGATGTGAAGGGTACTGATTTTGTGAGCCGCCTGCGGGGCTATGTCAATGTAATGGGCCCAAATCCAGCCGGCGAACACGACCACTTCTACATGATCCGCCGTGCGATACTCCTGCGTTCCCTGCTCCAGAGAAATGCAGGGAATATTTTTGACCAGAACGGAAAGGCGAGGATCGATGAGGGGGTACTCAGAGCCCTCATCAAGGTCCCGGAGTACAAGCATGGGGCCCGGTCGATGGAGGCGGTGATCAATATGAGCATGCTCGAGGGGAAACGGTACTATGAGCAGGCGTCACTTCCTTCGAGTGAACAACTCAAGCTCCACGTCGATGCGGAAATGTTCACCCGGCTTGTCCTCCAGCCAGTCCTGTTCGGGGATGAACTGGAGAACCTTGCCCGGGCAATCCACACCCAGTACCTGAACCTCATGAAGGCAGAAAGTCCTGACCATTCACCGGCGATACGGCCCTGGGAGGACCTGGAAGAAAATTACAGGCTGTCGAACCGGAGGCAGGCAAACCAGATCCCCCGCAAACTCCAGATCATCGGATACGGTCTCATACCCTCTCTAGAAGATGCACCGGCACCGCATCACTTCACCGATGAGGAGGTGGAAAAACTGGCAAAACACGAGCACGAGTTCTGGATGCAGGAGAAGCTGGATGGGGGATGGAGGTATGGAAAGGTACGCAATGACAGTGAAAAACTGCATGACTGCCTGGTTCCCTGGGACGACCTGCCGGAAGAGGAGAAGGAGAAGGACCGCGATACGGCACAAAACATTCCTTCTACTCTTGCCGCCGCGGGCTTTACCATCTATCCTCTTCGATGAACAAATCCCGGTGTCACTTTTTCATCGGCGGGCGGGCCAAGGATGATACCGCTACATTTTATTAGCAATAAACATCAGTTAAGAGTAATATTGTGGAATTTCCAACATATAGGACCCGCGTGCCATGACCTATACGCCACTGACCGATGATTTTCGCGACCTTGAACAGATTATCGCACGACTTGAAGGCGTTCTTCAACGCATCGACGTACTCGAAGAGGAGTGCAGCCGTTCGATCTCGGACCTCCGGGAGGAGTGCAACTGTATACTCTCCGATGCCAAAGTAACCTTCCACCATGCGCTTGAAGAAGCTGAACAGTGCGGGTACGAGCCGGTCCCCAGCATCTCCATCGAAGACCGGAAACTGAAAACCGCATGGATTGCGCTCTTCAAGTACCATGACGGGGCCACCGCGGATATGCTTGCCGACGACCTGCACCGGCACCGGACGACGATCTCGACGTACCTGAATACGCTGGTTCTCATGGGCTGTGCAACAAAACACCGCCTCGGCCATGAGATTTATTATCGTGCAGTCCTGAACAAAGAAGAGGGAGAAACGAAATGAACGCGTCCGACGTTGCAGCATGCAGGAGACATATTGTCGTCGTCTATTCCCCGGGGGGCGGAAACGGCAAGAGTGAGATTGCGGCGAACCTTGCATGCCGGTTCTCCATGGAGTCCCTGAAGACATGGGTCATCGACGCCAACCTCTTTGCCCCGACGCAGCACCTCATCTTCGGGTTTGATGAATTTTCGGCGTCTCTCTCCGATTTTCTCGTGAAGCAGGATGTCCACCAGATCCCGCTCTATGATATTTCCTCATCCCTCGGGTGCGGCGAGGGGACCTGCTTTTTAACACCGGCATCCACTCCGGATCCGGAACTGCGCCACCTCGTGCCCGGGAAAGTCCGGGAGCCCGGCGTCCTTGACGCACTCCCCGGGAGCGTCTTTTCGAGGATGGAGGAGTTTGGCATTGATGTCCTGATCATCGACACGCATCCGAGCTTTGAAGATGTGAACGAGGTCTGGCTCGGGATCACCGAATTTTTACTGGTGGTCTCCCGTATGAACGACCTCGACCGGGAGAACCTGAACAGAATCCTCGGGGACGGGTCGGTGAGCGACATCGACAAAAAACTGGTCGTGTTCAACAATGTCCGGCTTGATGCAGCACGAAAGGCGATCGAGGGGATGAACAATGCCGCGATGATGGAGCTCTTCCACGGCCAGAATATCGAATCGGCGGTATGCCGTGCCGAATGGATCGCCGGCGGATACGATGCATGCGAGGTCTACCAGGAGCCGTTCGTCTACTCCCCCACGATGGCCCGGTATGGGGAGACGGTCCCGCGGGACGGGCTCTTCATCCAGCGCCGGCCGGACGACGCATTCACGGGGAGCCTGAACCGGCTTGCGGCATATATTCTTGCGGAACACTTTGTGTTGGGTGAGCGGTAGGGAGATATTTCACGCATCACCCTGCGAGTGTATCGCCTCTGTCTCTTCCAGTCCGTCCGCCATCATCCCGATCATCCCCCTGATGAGCTCTTGATCGTTCTTTTCGCACCGGCCCTCTTCTCCCTCGAGGTACCTCGTGATTTTTTCTGCACAGGAGATTGACATCCGCAGGAAGTATGCCCGCGTATCCGCCCGGTTGTTCATCGCTGCGGCCACCAGCGATTGAAGTTCATCGAGCATCGACGTGCAGCGTCCCAACCGGGCAAACGTACAGGCCAGCAGACAGTAGGCAGGAATGGCCTTGCGGGGCGACTCGAGGGTCGTGCAGTACGGCCTGAGCTGAATTGTCGTATCGAGCGCAGCGTCGGCATCGAAGGGGTCCGTTGCATGGATCAGACGGAGCTGTTCGGTCAGTACTTCCACCATCGTATGGGGATCGTTGACCTTCTCATCCACCGTTGCGAGTATCGCCGATGCATACCGGAAATCGCCCATTTTCCGGGCATACGCCGCAATCATGGCGATATAGGTCCCCTGGTAATACCCTCCCCGTACCTTTTCTTCCAGCTCGAATGCTTCCTGGGCGGTTTCGAGCGCGGCCTGACAATCCCCCATCTCCGCCAGTATCTCCGATTTGTCGAGGAGAAGGGCATGCGCATTCTTCTCCTTTCCCTTATCCCGCAGCCTTTGGAGTTCTTCATCGGCAGATACCACCAGTTCGTGGAGATCGGCGGGCAGGATATCCATGACGTGAAGATTAAGCCTGATTTGTATGCTCGACTGAAACGCCTTGGAGGCGACGCCATCAACCTCGGGATCGTCCTTCCATGTGTTATACAACTCGGCATAATGCATCAGGGCCTCGCGGTACCGGCCGAGGACCCGGAGCGAAGATGCCAGCCAGTACTGTGCTATGATCTGATCCGTTTCGGTTGCACTCGGGTCGTCGAGCGCCTGTTCAAACGTAATCGCCGCACACCGGAACCGGGATTCCCGGTAGTAGGAATCTCCCTTATCAAGAAGCGTTTTAACTTTTTCCCCCATATTACCTCCAAACACCTAAAGCAGCACCCGCAGGAGCCTGAGCATCGTCACCCGTGCGAGGTTCCCGGCGTCCTGTCATGTACTCAGCCCGATGGTGCAACAGGCATCCCCCACCATGCCACAGCACCACGATCATACATTCTTTGCAACACATATATTATTATTGTTTGTTTTCCAACACTTGCTTAAATACATGAGAACAACAATTACCAAACGGGACAGACATTCCCCAAGGGTCAGATCATCCTCGGGTTTCACCACCCGTCATCTCTGACCACACCAAGGGGGACCCGCACAGATGAGAGGGACCAGAGTGCCCCGGCATCCACCCGGAACAGACGTTGTACCATGGTATCGGAAGGAAGACCGCATGCAGGATAGCATATATGACCACGACTCTTCCGCAGGGGAGATCGAACGGATGCAGACCCCGGAAAAATACGTACAGGGAGTGAAAATCCCCCGCATGCTCGTGATCGGTGTCGGCGGGGTCGGGTGCCGGACCGTGCATGCGGTGCATACCGGCACCCCGAAGAGTGCGGTGACCGTCGCCATCGACACCGATCGCCCCAAGCTG
>JAENZA010000094.1 GCA_016841485.1 Methanobacteriota archaeon | reverse complement strand
CCCTCTCCAAGGCACGCGGGATGGCGGGGGCAAGCGATCCTGCGATGGAGACGTGGCACCCGATGCGAACCTTCATACCCATCTCTCTTGTGATTGCACACTGATATACTCCGGCCCGGGGAGCCGGCACGACGGGCCTGTGGGAAAAAAGGAGGGGCGGGGGACGGGTGCAGGGGACCGGTCCCGGTGTATCCGGTCCGGGCAGCACTCCCTTCTTCCCCGGTCCGTGTCCTGCAGGGGGTTCAGGGCTGCTTCTGTGCCTGCAGGGCCTGCCAAAGGGCATCACCGAACGTACGGGTGCCTGCCCTCCCTCCCATATCGGGTGTCCGGATACCACGGGCAAGCACGTCACGTATGGCCGTCTCGATGCGCACTGCACCCTCGCGGTCACCGGCATAGTCAAGGAGCATTGCCGAACTTCTCACGGCGGCAATGGGGTTTGCACGGTCCGTTCCTGCGATGTCGGGAGCACTCCCGTGGACCGGTTCAAAGAGGGCGTGCCGGTCACCAATGTTCGCGCTGGGGAGGAGCCCGAGTCCTCCGACGAGATACCCGGCGGCATCGGAGAGGATGTCCCCGAACAGGTTGGTGGTCACGATCACATCGTACTGTGCCGGGTGCATCAGGACATCGAGGGTCAGGGCATCGATGAAGGCGGCATCCCACTTCACGCCTGCATCCGTCGCCTCTTCAATGCAGATCTCCCTGAAGAGCACGTCGGATTTGAGGACGTTTGCCTTGTTGCCTATGGTCAGGTGACCCTCTCGTCTCTGGGCACGTTCTGCGGCGAACCGTGCGATACGGCGGCTGCCTTTCACGGTTATTACCCGGACGGTACAGGCGCGGTCTTCCTCGCGCCATTCTATGCCCGAGTAGAGCCCTTCCGTATTTTCACGGATGATGAGAATATCAAACCCTTCTCCGCGGACCGGGCGGACATTGGCATAGAGGTCCAGTTCGTGTCTTATCCGGAGAAGGATGCTGAGGTAATCCGGGTCCGGCGGGGTGGTGATTGCCCCGAAGAGGATGGTATCCGCGGACTTCAGGGCGGCAATGTCATCCGCGTCACAGGCGCATCCGGTCCGGGCCCATTTGCCGTATCCCACCTCGACCGGGAAAAATTCAAAATCCGGTCGGATGGCCTCAAGCACCCGGCGGGCAACGGGGATGACTTCGGGGCCAATCCCGTCGCCTTCCACCACGGCGACCTTCATGGCTGCCTCCTCCATCCCTCTACCATCGCAAAGACGGCGTCGGCAATCGCCTTCGGGGTTGCCCCCCAGTGGACAATGGCCCCGTAGTGGCCTTTGTGATCGCCGACACCGCTTCGTTCCGAGCGGCAGCACCGGGCGACGAACGGTTCCCTTTCAACACTGTCTGCGGGGCAGATATTGACAAACTCAAATGCGCCGTCTTCATAGCACTCCGCCAGGACCTGTCGTGCGGTGAGGCAGCCGGCGACCCGTTCGGTCCCGGCAAGGAGGTCGTTGTCCACCGTGCAGGTGAACCCTGCCGCCCTGCAGGGATAGACATCGGCATCGATTGCCGCGATGTCCCTGATGTGCCATTCAAACCGTATCCCGAGTTCCCCGAAGAGGCCTGCCGCTTCGAGTTCCCTCAGGGTGTCGGCAAGGTGTGGCCGGGGCGGCGTGACATCATATATATGCACCGTCGTCAGTGCTTCCATATCGGGGTCGAGAACAAAGGTGGTGTGTTCATCATGGCCGGTGAAGATGGTCCCCCTGGTCCCACTCTCGGTCGCAAGACGGATCAAACGGGAGCGGTCATGCAGGTTCACCATGCAGGGGTACATCTCCACCTCGCCGGGGCCGGCGAGGACCCGCGTATCGACGACCTCCCTCATCATGCCGCCTTTGTCGGAGAGGGTCACCCCTATGATCTCGTACCCGCCGTCGACCGGCCTGATGAGATACCGCGAGAGAAAATACACCTTTCTGCCGGTGGGAAACCCCTCGGCCCATCCGACCTGTTTGAATTCAGCCGGAAAGATCATTCTTTTTCTCTCCAGTAGTTTACGAGACCACCCGCATCAAGGATCTCCTGCATCCGTCCCGAGAGGGGTCGGGCAGGATAGCGGATGCCCGCGGCCTCCACCCATCCCTCATCGAGGGAGAACGAGACCGGTTCGCCGTCGGTGCAGGGAATCCCGTCGCATTCGATGGCCGGAAGGCCGACATTGATGGCGTTCCTGAAGAAGATGCGGGCAAAGGACGGGGCGATGACTGCGATAACGCCCGCCTCCCTGAGGGCAACGGGCGCCTGTTCGCGGGAGGAACCGCATCCCATGTTCCTGCCTGCAATGATGACCGCTCTCCGCAGGCGGGGGGCAAGGGCGGGGTCGAGATCCTCAAGGACATGCTCCGCCCATACCGAGCGGTCCTTTGTGCGGAGATATCTACCGGCGATGATGAGGTCGGTATCGATGTCCGGGCCGAGACAGACCGCGTGTCCGGTTCCTTCCATCAGAGCACCTCCGGTGAACGGATCTCGCCGGCAAGCGCACTGGCCGCGGCCGTTGCGACAGAGCCGAGATAATACTCTGCGCCGACGCCCATCCGGTTCTTGAAGTTCCTGTTGGCCGTCGAGAGGGCAACCTCGCCCTCCCCGAGCACACCCATGTGCATCCCCAGGCAGGGGCCGCACCCCGGGGATCCGATGATGCATCCCGACTCGATGAGCCCGGTAAGGACACCCGTTCTTCCGGCACGCAGCAGGACATCACGGGATGCCGGTACCACGATGGTGCGGGTTTTCACCTTCTGCCCGTGTATGAGTGCCGCAAACCGTTTGATATCCGAATATCTCCCGTTGGTGCAGGTACCGACAAAGACCTGGTCGAGGGTGGTTCCCTCGTACCTTGTCACCTCTTCAACGGTGTCCACACGGTGCGGAACGGCGAGGACCGGGACGACGTCCCCGAGATCGATGGTGACGTCTTCAGCATAGTCCGGGTCCTCCGGCACCTGCATCGCCACATCGTGGCCGTACCCGGCAAGGTATTGGCGGGTTACGGCATCGGCATAGAAGAGCCCGGTCTTTGCACCCGCCTCGATTGCCATGTTGGCGAGGGTGAGCCTCCCGTCCATTACGATGGAGGCGGCACCGTCCCCCGTGAACTCGAGGGCACGATAGGTCGCACCATCCATGCCGAGACGGCCGACATAGGTGAGGGCGAGGTCTTTTGCCTCGGCAGCGCCTGAGAGGTTTCCCTCAAGGTGAATACCGGTTGTCTCCGGCACCCTGAACCACGTGCTTCCGCCTGCCCAGATGGCGGCCATATCGGTCGCTCCGACGCCGGTGGCAAACGCCCCGAGGGCGCCTGCCGTGCAGGAATGGGAATCGGCACCGACCACGATCTCGCCGGGGAGTACCCGTCCCTCGCTCATCAGCTGGTGGCAGATACCCTCCCCTACGTCACTGAAATGCAGACCGCATTCAAGGGAGAATTCTCTCAGTTCTGCCTGTAGCGTCGCGGTCTGGCTGTTGTTTGCAGGTGCCAGGTGGTCGAAGAGAATGGAGATCCGCTCTGGATAGGCGGGCATAGCTCGCCCCATCTCACGGAATGCCTCCAGTGCGAGGACGCCGGTGCCGTCATGGGCAAACGCCCGGTCGACCATGCAGTCGACATACTCACCCGCCGGGGCATCGAGAATGCGTTCAGAGAGGGTAGTCATCGGGATCCTCCTTTGCCTTCTCGATCACCCTGAGGAGCACGTCCTGGGTGACCGCACATTTTCCTTCCGAGATCTCCTTGACACGGTTGAGAACCCAGACGATCTGGTCGGGGGTAAGTTCGATGCCGGTCTTCTGCAGGATGTGCTCGAGCCCTTTTCTGCCGGTATGTTTGCCGAGGATGAACTTCCGGTGCCGGCCGACGTATTCGGGGAGGATGTATTCATAGGTCTCCGGATCTTCGAGGATGGCGGCGATGTGGATGCCGCTTTCATGGGAGAATACATTCCTGCCGACGATCGGTTTTGTGGCCATCATCCTGACACCCGAATGATCCTGGACAATCTCCGAGAGGAAGGGGATGCGGGTCAGGTCATAGCGGTCAACTCCTCCCTTCATCCTGAGGGCGACCAGCACCTCTTCGAGCGGTGCATTTCCTGCCCGTTCCCCAATCCCGTTGACGGTCGTATGGAGCTGAAAAGCCCCGCATTCCGCCGCTGTGATGGTATTTGCCCCGGCACACCCCATGTCATTGTGGCAATGCACCGCGACCTTGTTCGGGACGACGGAACAGATGTCACGCATCACCGTCTCCATCTCGAGGGGGGTGAGAAATCCGACTGTATCGGCAAATCCCGAGTATTCAGCGCCATATTCGGCACCCCGGAGGTACAGCTCCTTGAGGATTTCCGTATCGGTCCGTGATGCGTCTTCGGCGGCGAACCTGACGGCAATGCCGTGATCCCGGGCATATTCGATCATACCGAGGGCCTGGTCGGTCATCTCCTCCCGCGAGCACCGGTATTTGACCCTGATGTGGCGGTCGGATGTGGCAAAGAAGATGCTGACGAGATCGACCCCGCAGTCGATGGCTGCATCCACATCCTGCTTCAGCGCCCGTGAAAGGCAGCAGACACGGGCATCGAGGTCCATGTTGCAGACGGCCCGCACACATTCCTTTTCGTTCTCCGATACGACAGGAAATCCTGCCTCGATGACCTCGACACCGATGGCGTCGATCTGCGCAGCAATCTCCATCTTCTCCTCGCAGGTGAAGGAGACGCCGGGGGTCTGTTCCCCGTCACGCAGTGTTACATCACATATTTCAACATTCCATGGTTTCATGATCTGCTCCGGGGGGACAGTCCCCCACGATATAGAGTATACAAAGTCCCTTTCGGGAAATATTCCAGGAAACTAGGTGTTCTTCAATACAGGCGGTATCATCCGCAGCGCAGACGACGGGGTGCGCCCATGTAAGATACGGGAGGACTTCCGGGGTTTGCTGGCCGCCGGTCATTCCCATCGTGCCGTTTGCGAGGACCACCAGGAGGAGGTCCCGGTTCTTTTCGGCAATATCGATGAGGGCGTTGATGCCCGAGTGGAGAAGGGCGTAATCCCCGGTAAGAGCAATGCCGGTGCTCGTCGCCGCGACTGCCGGGGACGATCCGAGGGCATAGCTTGCAGCGCAGAGGGAGTACGGCGGGTTCTTGGCAAGAACGGCACACCCGATGTCACAGACAGGGGCAAGCTCCCTTCTCTGGAGAATTCCAAGCACGGGCAGAAAGGGGCACCCCGAACAGAAGGTGCGTGCATACCCCCGTGAATGAACGGTCTGAGGCGGTTCCCCGCTGACACCGATGGTCGTGCATCCACTCTCACTGCCGGCCCGTGGCGGGTAGGTGATATAGCGAGGCCCGGACGATGCCCAGATGCACAGTTCCATCCTCCGGTACTCTGCCGCCTCCGAGCGCCCCCGCATCGTCAGGTCGCGGTCGTCGGGACGTGGTTTCTGGATGTTCTTTCGTCCGAGGGGAACGCCTCCTGCGGGCTTTGTGAGCATCCCGGATGCAATGCGCAGGATTGCAGGACGAAAGAACATCTCCGAGACACGAAACGCCGTCTCCACCGCCTCGCTGAGTTCATCCGGCCGGGGGGAAAAGACGGGGACGCCGGCCACCTTGCCATAGCAGCGGGAGTCCTGTGCGTGCTGGGAGCCGCTCACCTCCTCGTCATCACCTGCAACGATGACAACCCCTGCACGGATCCCTTCCACCGCTGCGGCGACGAGGGTGTCGGC
>JAENZA010000093.1 GCA_016841485.1 Methanobacteriota archaeon | reverse complement strand
CCGATATCGCAGGGGCGTATCGGGTGTCCGGCCGGGAGGATCATCTCCCCCTGCCGGATCTCGGTGCCGGCGGGATGGATATGCTCCCCCGGAGGAACGGCCTTTCCGGTGCTCCAGGAGCCGTCTTCCCCGGTGACGTCCTCGATCATGACGACTGCATCGTAGCCGGGAGGGATCGCGTTGCCGGTATTCACCCGGCGGGGGTTCCGGAGCGGGACCTTCGTCTCGCCGCCGGCCCCGAGGGTCTCGCTGCTCACGACGGCAAAGCCGTCTCGTGCGGCAACATCCGTTGCCGGGACCGTCAGCGGTGAGTAGACAGGATCGGTCGTCACCCGTCCGGCCGCCCCGGCCACCGGAACGCGGGTAGTCCGATCCGGACATGGAAATATGGCCCGCATCATCTCCCGGACCTCCACAAGCGGTTTTTGTGTGAGGGAACCCCTTATCATGGCGTCATGCCCGCCTCGCCTGCGGCCTCGAGGTTTTCGCGCCCCCGGAGAAAAAAGGTTAGAGTCTGGTGTAGAGGTTTGCATACACCGTCTTGCCTTTAGAGACCGGGTGGCGTTCACCGAGGTCCCCGATGTGATGGGCGAAGAGGGCTATCTCGCCGTCGACCTCCTGCTCCACCTCGCCGACCATCTTGAATCCCGGGAGCGGGTTCTCGATCGTCCCGTAGACGTAAATATCGCCTTTGACCATTTGCCCGCCGACACGGCCTTTGGCGTCGCCCTTGATGACGACGGTGCCCCCTTCGCCATGGGTGGAGACGTGAATGTCCGCGGCGCCGCCGATGATGATCGTCCCGCCGTTGATGAACGTGGCTGTGTCGCTGCCGACACTCCCGGCGACCCGGATCAGCCCGCCCTTCATACCGCGCCACTCGCCGCGGGGCGATGAGCCCAGGTGACATCCGGCCTTCCCGTCGACAATCAGCTCGCCGCCTTCCATCCCGATGCCGCAGAACGAGTCGACGTTTCCTTTCACGTGGACCTTCCCGCCCTTCATCCAGCCGCCGATATACATGTCGGCGTTGCCTTCGATGACGATCTCGCCTGCGGTCATCTGCTGGCCGATCCTTTTAACACGGGTGCAGTCCCCGAGGAGGACGATCTTCGTCTCGGCTGCCGTCGCTCCGCCGTCGCCCGCAATCGTGAAGTACTTCCCGAGCGGGCTCTTCTGTTTGCCTTCCCAGACGTCGAGGGCGGCAATCTCGGCGGTCTTCTTGCCTGCAAAGTTGTCCGGAGTGATGTTCTGCCCCTCAAGAAGGAGTTCGGAGGGGTTGGTCAGAGTGAGGGTTACTGTCTTCATGCTTATCACCTCATTATGTCGTATCGACCTCGATCACCCGCGAGTTATGGAGGTGTTCCTCGAAGAGCGAGTAGTTATCGAGTTTCACGCTGTAGTGCCTGAGGAAGTGCTCGTAGATGTCTCTCTGCACCTGTGCGTTCTCCGGAACCTTCACGTCGACCCAGACGGTCCGTTTTGCGGGCTCTGAGACGACTTCGCCGTCCCGGACGGTCACGACGCCGTCCTTGACCAGCCAGGCGCACCGGGAGAAGGCCTTCTCGATCCCTGCCGGGTCTGACGGCATATCCCCAGGGTTGAGGGCGTAGACGGCGATATCGGCATCCATGCCGGGGGCGAGCCCGCCATACATGTTGCTGACGCCGAGCGCCCGTGCCGGCCCTGCGCGGGTCATCTGCGCGATCTCGTAGAGCGTGAGTTCGCGGTCGATGCTGTCGATGGAGGTGGCGTCGATCGTCCGGTCTAGCCACTTGAACGTCTTCATAGTCTCGTCACGCGCCGCCCGGCTCATCAGCCAGGCGATGACCTGCGGATAGCGGGTGAACGGCCCGGCGTTCGGGTGGTCGGTGGTCAGGAAGATCCGCATCGGATCTTTTGCGAGCAGTGCGAGTTCGAGGCCGACGGCCCACTGGACGGTGCTGGCCTTGATTTTCGGGCTGTAGATGTAGGGCACGACGCCTGCGGCGGTCTCGAGCTCCACGTCCACGTTCGCCCATTTCAGGTTGTTGCCGGCGCGCAGGTGGTACTCGAACGGCCCGTCGGCGGTCATGGTGGTGGTCTCGTCGAGCGTCACCTGGCCCATATCGACGGTGATATTGTCGTGGGCGTTCACGTAATCCATGATCTCTTTTGTCCTGGACTCCACGTTCTTCCAGGAATCGCCGCCGTAGGCGTGGAACTGGAGGTGCGTGACGTGCATCACCTGTTCCCGGCCGAAGTCGTTCTTCGGGGTGTAGCCCTCGGCGAGCCTGAGCGAGTCGAGGGTGTCGGTGTAGTTGCCCGGGTTTCCGAGGTTGTTGCAGTGCAGGTGTACCGAGTGGGGGAGGCCCAGGCGTTCGTTCGTTTCGATGAGGCCCTTCACGATCTCCGCCGGGGTAATGTCGAAGTATGGAACCGGGTCGTGGATGTGTAAACAGTTCAGCCCCCATCCCCAGGCTTCGGAACCGCCGGGGTTGACGACCTTGATGCCGAACCCGCGCGTGGCCCGGAGAAGCCATGCGGTGTATGCGGCGTTGTTCTCGATCTCGTTGTTCTTGAGGTATTCGAGGGTGAACCAGTTATTGCCGAAGACCGGCATCGCGGCGTTGTCGATGATCGGGGTATCACGGATCTCTTCGTGGACGTGCGGGGAGTGGAGCGGGGGCATCGCCGCCTCGTTGACGAAGACGTAGCCCATCCGCGCGTAGTCGTAGCCGGTCTTGAACGTGGAGGGGACGGAGGAGCCCATCTCCATACGGCTGCACCTTTTGTGGGGGCTCTTGAAGAGTTTGTCCTCCGGGCGGAAGAGCCGGCCGACGTTCACTTTCGGCCCGACCACGTGGGAGTGAATGTCCACCCCGCCCGCCATTACGGTCATGCCGGCCGCGTCGATCGTCTTCGGGTTGTTGAGGGCGCTCGTCTCGACGATCTTGCCCCCCTTGATCCCGATGTCCATCCGGTCGCCCTTGATCCCCTGCAGGGGATCGAAGACGAACCCGTTTCTGATCAGCAGTTCACTCATGGTTCACTTCCCGCACGGACGCCTTCCGGAGCAGCCTTCGCGCCCTCCTTCGCGGTCTCCTCTGCTTCCAGTTCGCAGAGCCTCTGGTGGATCCGCTCGAAGAGCTCCTCATCGCTGATGACGCCTTCGGGCGGGTCGATGACCTTGCGGTACTGGATCGGGACGTTGTCCATCCGGTAGACGATGCCCGGGACCTCGACCCCGACGATTCCCACCGGGATGTGGAGGTCGGAGATCTCGCTTGCCATGTTGATGTTCGGGTCGACGGTGATCCAGGGGTGCTTCCGGAGGTGTTTGACCGCGTCGATTGGGAAGTGGGCGCCGGCATCGGTCCCCACGTTGAAGAAGGCGTCCACTTCGTCCCGCATCGCAAGGTCGACGGAACTCGTCTCACCGGGGTTCATGTGGGCGATATCCCGTTTGGTCAGGTCCAGGCAGTAGGGGTACCCGTACTGCCATGACCAGACCGCGCCCGGCCCGGTGATGTTGTAGTGGCCCCGCATCGCCATGATCGTCCACTTGGTGAAGTCGTTGAGGTCGCGGGTCAGGCTGATGGCGATGTCCACGTTGTGGTTCCGGCCATCGGAATGACAGAGCCCCATGCCGTAGAAGATGGTGCCGAACCGCGCCTTCTTCAAGATCTCGGCAACCTCGACAATCTGCTCCCGCTTGATCCCGGCGACCTGGTCGGGGATCTCGTGGCCCCGGACGACGGCACGGAATGCGTCGAAGAGCTCGTAGTCGTGTCCCTGCTTCACCTGCAGGTAGATGTCCGCCATCTGGGCGGTGTCGGTGTGCCGCGGGTCGATGACAATGATCTTGCGGCTCTTGTGGCCCTTGCCGGTGAAGAAACCGCGGGGGAAGATCGAGTAGCGGGACATGTGCCTGGGATGGGCGTGGGCCGGGTTTGCGCCCCAGTAGACGATGACGTCTGCCCGGTTCTTCGTCTCACCGAGGGTGCAGCTCGGGTAGCCGTTATCGAATATGGCGAGGAACGAACTCCCGTGGCAGATGGACGCGCAGTTATCGAGCACGGCACCCGCCTTCTCGGCGACCTTGGCCGCGGCGGCCATGCCCTCGCAGTTGGTTGATCCGAATCCGTATATCAGGGGCTTCTTTGCGTTGTAGAGCACTTTTGCCGCATAATCGACCGCCTCTTCGTAGGAGATGTCCTTGTAGGTGCCGTCCGGCTGGCGGAGGCGGGGTAGCCGGATCCTCTCGCCGCCCGTGGCGTGGTGGAAGATCTGGTTGCCGATGGCACAGGCATTCTCCACCTCGAGGATCTTCTTTCCGTCGTCCGATACGGTCACGACAAGGTCGTCGCAGCAGACGCCGCAGTAAGGGCATCCGACGTTCTCAACTTTCTTTGGCATTATTGATCACCTCTCCACATCCCGACGGCCCCCTGGACGAGTTCGAGCGCACTCTTGCGCCTCTCGCTGTTGACAGGTTCAACCGTTACGGGAAAGCCGCTGTACTGGGGCTCCCCGGTCGCCTGGGTCCGTGGAGGAACCACCTGGTTAGCCCAGACGCCCTGGGGGATGAATGCAAGACCGGGATAGAGCGATTGGCGCCCCCTGACGGTCTTGACGATCACGCTTCCGCATTCGCTCGTCACCCGTACAAGCTGGTTTGGGACCAGGCCGAGCGCTTTGACATCGTCGTCGTGCATCTCGATGATCGAGCAGGCCTCGAAGTACTCCGGGGTCGTTTTGCCCTTTTCCATCGCAACGCCTTCTTCGATGGAGCGCTGGGTGATCATGTTCAATGTAATCCTGTTCGCCATGGTTTTGCCTCGATGTGGTTGGTAGGGCCGCTCTCCCGAAGTTCCGGCGAGGCGGCCCTGTAGAGTATGGTGCTCCAATACGGCCCGCGATGGGCTCTCCTCTGCGTTGCGAGAGGATCTACCGGGGCTTTCCATGCCCGGCAAGCCGGACCTTCCTGCATGGCGAAGGCCTTTTGGCCGGGTCACCGGAACGCGCCGGAAAACCGATCGATATGCAGGGGGTCTCCTCACCTGAGGGAATAGAAGCTCTCCGGGCGGAGCACCGGACGGATCGCTTTGTCATAACTTGTAACGTTTTATATTTAACCATTCCGAATTTGTAACTGATTAAAGGTGATAAACTTTACTTCAGGCTTTTTATTAGGTATTGTTTTTTACCTGGTGAGGTAACCGGGATCTGCTGTGAAAAATGTTGCAACATTGAGCGGCTCCAGAACGTTTGTCTGAGCGGCGCCGGTTTGCAGGGTATCGGGCCCCCGGTCCCGGCCGGGGGCTATAGAGCGCAGGTTAAGGAAGGCAGGAAACCGGCATGCCCTTCCTCCTCCATCGTTTTGGATGCGCCGGATCCGGGGTCTGTGCAGGAGCCCCATCCCCGAACCTGTCCTGTCCGTGTCCGGTACGCCCGGGATTGTGGGGCGTACTATATAGTTACATCGCATTTACTTCCAGCTGCTGTTGTGTGGATTTGGAAAAAGGAGGTCTGGGTGTTTGAGTCCGGGCGAATCCTTCCCTGTCCGGGTAGGATTATATATTTTAAGATGCAACCTATAAAGTCAGGTACAGTTGAACTCCTTTCGGCAAGAATAATTTTAATTATTGCTATTTGTATTGTCTCATTTATTATTTAATATGTGTCCTTCTTCAGGCTCCTCTCCGGCCGCCACCCTGAAAGCGTGGTTGAGAGAAATCCTTTTTAAGTATCGCGTTCAACCATCTGAACCATTGAATCTCGATTTTAAAATA
>JAENZA010000092.1 GCA_016841485.1 Methanobacteriota archaeon | reverse complement strand
GGCGGGATGGATGCGGAAGGGTTCGCCCGTGACCAGCTCGCCCTTGCCGTCCGTGACGGGGAGGGCATCTGTGCGATGGGCCGCAAGTTCGCTCCCTCCCCGCAGGAGGTGGGGCATGTGTCCCTCTGCGAGGAGTATGCGGTGGGGGAGGGCAGCTATCCCCGGACCTTTACCCATGGCGGCACGACGTACTTCCTTGCCGTCTGCTATGACAGCTATGGGATCAGCCATAGGGTGGGGCCGAATCCCGGTGTCGATGCGGTCCTCAACTGTGTCCACTGCTTCTACCCGAAGGGACACGGGCCATCGGGAGAGGCGTACTTCGCCAAGCACGGGTTTGCCGGCGCCTCGAAGCGGTGGGACTGCCCGGTCTTCGGGACCGCGGTCTTCTATGACAGGAGGATGCCGGAACGGTGGCCGACGGGTGTGAGATGGACGTCAGGGGAGAAGAGCACGGCGAGGTGGCGGTATGAGGAGAATGGCATTGCTCCGGAGAAGATCGTTGGAATGCCAACGGAGGAAGGAAGAATCATTACCCGAATATTCAGCTCATCCACACAACCATGATGGCCACCAATCCCTCCGACAAAGACACCTTCCCGTCCTACTTCACCCCGGACTGGTGCGGGTTCTCGTGGACCCGATGGGTCTCCCTGGAAAACAAGTACAGTGAACTCCTGCATATACCCACCCAGCCAGGCCTCTACCGGGTCCGCCCGGTCGACGGGCAGATCCTTGCATACATCGGCCAGACGGGGCGGTCGCTCCGTAGGAGAATGCGGGCACTCCGCGGATGCTATAAATCCCCGGATGTGATGCCATGGAGCGACCCGCACGTCGCCGCCGGGTCTCTCTGGGCGTGGCGGGATGCGGAAGGGTGCGACTTCGAGGTCTCCGTGGCCCCGCTTCCGAACCATGGCGGGGAAGAAGGGAAACGGCACCGGATGGGACAGGAGTCATACCTCCTCTGGAAGTACCGGTGTGACCACGGCTCCTCCACGCTCTGCAATTACGGGCGGATTCATCCGCAGTATTTCCGCTCGACCAACCGCTCCGGGGGCAGACGCGGAGGGCGGTTGCCGGACGGAACGATCAATCCTTCGGCAGGCCCGTCGACCCCTCCTCTCCGGAACCGTGGCAGCCCCCAGGACGGCACCTGGATGGGCCTTGCGTGGGAACCGCCCATGCCACTGGAGAAGGCGTCACTCGAGGGCCTCCCGAAAATCCCCGCCCTCTACATGATGCTGAACTCCGAAGGAGAGGTGATCTACATTGGAGAGACGCAACGGCTTTTTAATCGTCTTTCATCTCATGTGAAGAGAAAATTCCGGGACGAAGATATCAGGGTGTCGTATGTGCTCTGCCCGGATATGCGGAATAAATACCAGCGGCTCGAATGGGAGAACGACTGCATCGGTGCGTGGGTGGAGATGAGGGGCGAACCCCCTGAGCGGCAGTTCTGACTGTTTGATCCTACAGTTGGACTCTGTTTTTGGTTCGGGGTATTGGAAAGCCCACTACTATTCGGTAATTGTCTCCCAATTTGGGAATCTGGTGGCTGATTCCGGGGCCATCAGGATACCCCGTCAATGTGTCTGAACCGACCATTTACCCCCATCAAAGGCACTGATATTTACTGGAACGAATAATCCCCAGAACATCCCCCATTCCGGCTTTTTACGGGACTTTCACCGGCATCGATTTTCGTGGTAAGAGGTAGATTATTTATCCAGAATAATTTAAAAATAAAAATCTACCAATAGCAATACAAAACACACGCCCGCGACGGGATTACTTTCAAAAAAAAAGAATTATTTTTTGGATTTTGCGCTCGCCTTGTTGTTGGGGTTCAACTGGTTTGAACGATTGTTATTGCTTGCCTTGTTCGATGGGTTGTTCGGATTTTTTACATCTGCTCGTTGGTTTTTTGCCAATTTTGTCACCTTTTCACAGGATCTCAGGAATCTGTTAAAAATTCCAGTTCAGTGGATATGGGATGGAATGGATATATACTTATCCACGCCTGTCACCCCCCTGTCCGGGACAGGTATTACAATAGGTTTCAAAGAATACTATGATAATAATAAATTGTAATATTTTGTTCATTGCTCATCGATTCTTCGTGGCGGATTTTGGCGCGAGCATGCCCCCTCCCTTCCCGGCCGGGGTGCTGTTGACCTGCGACGAGCAATGCACGAAGGAATGGAACAAGGGGGAAGATGCGGTCCCGGGGGGCTCTTCGTACAGGACAAAAAAAACAGGAACGAACCCTCCCCCATGCGATCAACGATGACCATCCGGTGCGGGAAAAAGGGCTCCGGATCACGAATGGTAATCACAACCTCTCCGATTCGGCAAATTTGTCAAAATATAGTGCAAAATCCACAATAGATTTAATTTCTATAAAAACCTATTATAGATTAGTAATTTTATATTTACCATTCTGGTGAAAATGTGTCCTCATTTAACATAAAAAAACTTCCCCCTGGGCTGTTCAGGTACCAGTTGCTCTTTTCTGATACAGGCGTCCCTTCCGTTGCCTTTCAGATAAACGCTGTTGATCTGTTGAAACTATCCCGTGGAGACCTCCCCTCGGCATATGTGCGCAGTACCTCCGGCCATATTATCGGCGATGTTACCGGGGGTCCGATTGAACAATCTTTCAAAGTCAAATTCGCCGGCAACGAGTTCCGGATACCAAAGGGAACCGTCGGTCCCTATCTCCCTGAGCAGGTACCGGTCGATGAACCACGGGTTGCCGATGAAAAGATATTCCCGAAACCCAGTCATGACAGAATATTTCCTCGCAATCGTTAGCATTCGTCGGTCGCTGATGATACCGCGTCCCTGAGACAAGGGCTTCATACAACCCCGGAAGATGCCTGCTCCGCCCGGCCCTGGCGTACGTCCGGGGTCCGTTCCGATATTTGCGGATGACCGCATCGGACTCCTGAATTATGGCTTTGAAAAAACCCGGCGCGGGAAGGGATGCCATAGGTCTCTGCCCCGGTTTTTTGCATACACCCTCTCCCAAGAGGGGAATACCACGGGGTGCACATCTCCACCTCCCGGCTGCAACCGCCTCCCCACCCCCACCCCGGTTCTCCCCCTGCATGGGCAACCGTTAAATAGAAAATTCTGCTATTCTCCGCACGAACACCATGACCGATATTACCATCACAGACATTCCCACGCAGACCGTCATCGGCATACGCCGCCACGGACGCTACCAGGAACAGATCCCGGCGATGATGATGGAGCTCTTCTCCTACGTGGAAGAAAACGGCATCGGAATCGCCGGCATGCCGGTCTTCGTCTGTCACGAGACCTCGCCCGACGAGGTGATGCGGGCGCAGGAGGAGGGGACCGCCGATATCGAAATCGCCGTCCCGGTGGCAGCCCCGGTCGCCCTCACCGGAGAAGGGGGGGACGCCATCACCTGCTACGAACTCCCCGGCGCGACGATGGCAACGGCGGTCCACAAGGGGCCCTATGAAACCTGTGAACCGACCTACAACGACCTCTTTGCATGGATATCCGCACACGGGAAAGAGATCACCGGCCCGATCCGCGAGGTGTACCTGAACGACCCGAACGAGGTGGCGCCGGAGGATATTCTGACGGAGATTTACGTGCCGGTCGGGTGAAGAAGAACCATTTTTTTCAAAAAGGAGTGATGGGGGTATTTTTTATCGACGAATTCGTATCCGTGTTGCGAGGAATACGCTTCCAAGAATTATTTCACCGATCACCACAAACATACCCGGAAATTCCGGAACCGGAGTTTCCGGGGAATCGTATACCGTGATCGTCACCGTGGTGTACTCACTGAACCAAAGAGGCTGTCCCTCATCGCAGGCCACATACAGGAATCCATCCGTGCCAATAAATCCGGGATCCGGTGTATAGGCAAATGAGCCATCTGAATTGAGACAGAGATCCCCATGCTCCGGGTTTTGAATGAGAACTGCCATCATCCCGCTATCTGGTCTATCATACCGATCATTTTCAAGAACACCGGGGGCTGGTACATCAAGCGTGGTACCGGCAGTAGTACTGTATGCGTCCCCGGTGGTCTCCGGAATAGTCGTGAATCCCAATTCAGTGGTCACTGTTATTGTCACGCATGCCGGTTCTGAATATTCATATCCATTATACGCACGGTAGGTGAAGGTATCCTCACCAAGGAACCACTCATCCGGCCAATATAAAAATCCACCATCCGTGTTGAAATACGAAAGTGTGCCATGTGACGGCCCACTAACAAGTTCAACAGTCAATGGGAGGCCACCCGGATCAAAATCATTTCTCAAAACACCTATCAAAGGATCAATCCAGGGATCTGACATGTCCCGATGGAAGGGGTACCTGTCATCTTCCGCAACCGGCGCTTCGTATACCGTGATCGTTACCGGGGTGTACTCGCTGAACCAAAAAAGCTGTCCAACATCGCCGGCCACATACAGGAATCCATCCGTGCCAATAAACCCGGGATCCGGTGAATAGGCAAATGAACCATCTGAATTGAGACACAGATCCCCATGCTCGGGGTTTTGAATGAGAACTGCCTCCATTGCTCTATCCGGATAATCGTACCGATCATTTTCAAGAACACCCGGGGCAGGTACGTCAAGGGTGGTACCAGCAATACTACTGTACGCATCCTCGGTGGTTTCCGGAACGTCCGTAAATCCTGCAGCACTAAGCACGGGTATTGTCACTTCTGCCGGATTGGAATATTCGTATCCATTGTAGACCCTGTAGGTGAATGTGTCAAGGCCAAGGAAATACGGATCTGGATAGTACCAAATTAGTCCGGGACCGCCCATTTCCTGAATACCGCCATGTATGGGGCCACTAACAATTTCAACAGACAGGGGGAGGCCGTTGGGATCATAATCGTTTTCCAAAACATTGATGCAGGGATTCGCGATGTCCCAATGATAAAAAAAATCATCATACATCGCCACCGGCGCATCAACACCGGCACTCACCACCTGAACGCCGCCAAGCATTGCCAGGAGCAGTACTGCAACTGCAACTCTTTTCATTTGAACCTCCTTTTCACATCTTTCCCTGTTTCACCGGTTTTTTGAATGGTATGCGGTACTCATCCTTTCCCTGCCGGATTCTGCCGTGCCCGCCTTCTCCAGGTCATCATCTGGTTATCTATCAGGTGAGCAATTTCCGAACAACTCCGGTACCAACCGTAATCGCTGTAATATTTTGAGGGGAAGAAAAATCTGAGCAATATTCGTCCTAATGATGCTGCAGCGTCGCTGATATCAGGCGGTCTTCCAGGAACATTCATGCATATTTCCGTCCGTTCATTGGTACCGGGGCCGGGGGTCAATGGACATTTCTCCTTTAAAAGTGTTTTTGCGGTGAAGATGGATGGGAAGGGAATACAGGAATTGCGGCAGCGGCCCCCCATCCCTTGCCACGGTGAAAACCCTTCTTACATCCTATGACAAATATCTGAGTACTTCCGGTGAACATCCATGGACCCATCCAGCACACACCCCTCCACCACATCCGCATCCACTATAGACAGCACCGCCATCGCATCGCACCCCACCGCCGTCCGGGCCTCCCGCCCGCTGGTGCATCATATAACGAACACCGTCACCATCAACGACTGCGCCAATATCACCCTCTGCGCCGGGGCGGCGCCGGTGATGGCCTCGGCGCCCGAGGAGGCCGCCGAGATGGCAGGTATTGCAAGCGTGCTCGTCCTGAACATCGGCACCCTCTCCGTTGCGCAGATTGAGTCGATGCTCATCGCCGGGCGGGCGGCGAACGTCCGCGGCATCCCCGTCATCCTCGACCCGGTCGGGGCCGGGGCGACCGCGATGCGGACGAAGGCCGCGGAACGGCTCCTT
>JAENZA010000091.1 GCA_016841485.1 Methanobacteriota archaeon | reverse complement strand
AGAGGATGCGGACCGTCACCTCTCCGCGAGGGGTTGATACCGTGCGGCTCCGGATGAGGGTTGGGGGGAGGAACTTCACATCCTAACCTCGGTCTGCCAAAATAAAAGATATGCCCTGTACAGGAATACATGCTGTCTGCAGGTGCCCGTTCAATTCTGCGTCCGCGCTTCTTTTCGCCAGACCCCGGGCGGTACTATAAGCTCGAAGCGGGCCCCGCTTCCTTCCCTGCCGGTCTCGTGAATCGTAATTCCGGTCAGCCCCAGCACCTCACGGGTCAGGAAGAGGCCAAAACCCGTGTTCTTCCCCACACCCCGCTCGAAGATGCGCTCTTTCTCCCCTTCGGGAACGCCGCTACCGTCATCCTCCACCACGATGATGCCCCCCCCGTCTTCTTCCCTGAAGGAGACGGTGACGGTGGTGACCCCCCCGCCGTGGCGGACAGCATTGTCAAGGAGATTGTAGAAGACCTTCTCGAGCATCGGGTCGGCATAGACCTCCACATCGCCCACGTTCGTTCTGACGATGAGGGTGTCGGGCCCCCAGGCATACCGGTTCTCCTGGAATACCTCCGCCACCTTCTGCCAGACCGGCGCTTCGACGCCCATCCGGTGATAATCACGGGTAAAGTTGATCTGGTTGTGAATCGTGCGTCCCGCGGTCTCCAATCCCTTCAGGTAGGTGGTTGCAGGTTCCAGTGGTGGAAGCTCATCCTTCAGGAGCTCCACATATGAGAGGATCACATGGACCTGGTTGAGGACGTCGTGCCGGGTGATTGAGGAGAGGAGGCCGAGTTTCTTGTTTGCCTCCTCGAGGGCATTTCGGTAGAGCTGCATCTCGGTTACATCGACGACGGAAGCCATCGTGCAGATGGAGGTGCCGTCGCTGTCCATCGCCGTCGTGGCCGAGACCCGCAGATCTGCGACCCGCCCGTTCCGAAACGTCGCCCTGTACTCCCCCGTCCAGCGCCCGTCACTGCGTATCCCCGCCAACATCTCACGTACACGGCCGGCGTCTGCCGCGATATCGGTCACCGGCATCCCCGCAATCTCCTCCATCGCCCTGTAGCCCAGGAGATGCAGATACGCGGGGTTCGCATACATCACCCGTTCATCGGGGCCGATGATGATCACGCCGTCGGGGGAGGAGGAGATGGCAACATCCTTGATCAAAAGGCCCCTCTGTGCCTCCCGAAGATCCGTGACATCCTCTCCCGAACTGAGGATGCCGGCGATGTTGCCCTTCTTGTCACGTACCACCGCATTGCGCCACGAGATCATACACCTCTTCCCGTCTGCGGTGAGGATCTCATTTTCGACATGCAGGGGTTCTTCTGCCGACCCGTCAAGCACCCCCGCAAGCCGCTCCAGCACCGCCGCCCGCTGGTCGTCAGGGACATAGGCCTCGTACCAGTTCTTTCCGATGATCTCCGCGGCGGGAAGACCGAGGAGTTCGGCCCCCTTCCGGTTGATCATGGCAACCACCCCCTCCGTATCCAGGACCAGGAGGATCACCTCTGCAATCTCGAGGTACTGGGCGACCCGGTCACGTTCCCGCCGGACGTCCTGTTCTGTGAGGGCAAGTTCCCTGAATATCAGATCGAAGGGCCGCTGAAGGGCAGATACCACGATCGCCCGGTATACGAGGGCGAACGAGATGAGGGTCAGGATATGGCCGATCAGATTTGCAGAGCCATAGGCATTCACATAGAGGGTGAAGAAGATCTCCGCGCCGATGGTGAAGAGAATAGAGGCTGCAAGGAGGCGATAGATAACCGGTTCAAAGGATGCCCGTTTTGTCCAGAGAAGGACGAGCGCCACCCCGAGGAGGAGGATGACCACATACTCGCAGACGACTTTGAACAGGGTGAGCCCCTGGTCCTCGATGAAACAGGCAGGAAACGTGCCGGTCAAAAAGATGGCTGCAAGAATTCCTGTGGTGAGCACCCCGAAGAGGAAGAATTCCCGGTAGGGATGCACACGCCGTGACAGCATCACCGGCGCAATCAGAAGCGTTGCCGCCTCCAGCAACCGGGCAGCGACCCAGAGCTGGGTGGGAAGATCCGTCCCATAGCCGGTAAAGATGTTCATCCCCGTATAGGCCAGCGTGTGCAGGAGTTCGATGACGGCGATGAAGAAGTAGCCGATGCCAATGAAGAGCAGATAGTTGTTATTCAGATACCGCCGGGTGTTCCAGGCAATGATGAATATGACGCCTGCAATGAGAATGATAAAGAGTTCGGCGATGGTGTGGAAGAGGAGGTAGTTGTAGAGGGATGTTGCTACTGTAAGGATCAGGAAGACGGCGAGAAAAATAAAGAACCGCAGCTCACTTCCCTGCATCAGGGTCGCCTGCCGCAATGATGCCCTTTTCGCGTCTTCTCCCCCGCCGGCCATGCACCCACCCCGCCCCACCCGGGCGGTCCGTATGTGAGTTATCGGCGTCTCATGTCAAAAGCCCATCGGGCAATCCCGGGTGCCACATTCCCACAGCGGATCACCTTTCGGACGGTCAGGCCCATCCCCCTGAACCGTGCCTCCAGGATGTCGATCTCATTGGCCGCCCGGAAGGTATAGAAATGAATGAACCCTCCCCGTCGGATAAGAGGAATGACCTCATCGAGAATCAGGTCCATGCCGTAGGGTGTGGGGACGATGGCACGGTCATAGATGGGGGAGAGCATCGGCAGGGCGTAAAATGCATCCTCCTCCATGATGGTGACACGGTCGGCGACACCGTTTGCCGCCACATTCTCGCAGAGCCACCGGTTTGCAGCAGGGTTTCTCTCGATGGAAGTCACCCGCCCCCCGGCGGCGGCCGCCGGGATGACGAAGGGCCCGACCCCGGCAAAAGGGATGAGCACCTCCTCTCCGGCCTTCACCAGCCCCGTCACCCTCCGCCGTTCGGTGGCGAGACGGGGGTTGAAGAAGACCTCCCGTACATCGAGACGGTAGGCATGCCCGTACTCCCGGTGGACCGTCTCCGTTTTGTCACCTGCGATCACCTCATAGTCGCAGACCCGGTAGTCCCCGTCGAGGCGGGAGACCTTGTTGAGGACCGTCGTCACGTTTCGGCGGCCTGCCTGGATCGCCTTTGCCACCTCCCCGGCGTAGGGCACGGCCTCCGGAGGAAGGGCGACGATGGCGATGTCGCCAATCACATCGAAGTGGTCCGGAATGCAGGTGAGGGGCCCGTCTGGAACCGTCCCTGCGAGGCGTGCTTTGAGCGTCATGTCCTACTCTGTAGTGGGAAACCTGTCGTGTTTAATGCATCGAAGGTATTGCCAGGTTTTCAGGGGGAGACGCTCCCTGTGATCACCACCCTCTACGAAAGCCCGATATCGTCCCGGATCTCCTGGAGTGCACCTACCGCAAGCCCATAGAACTCAGGCAGTTCCATATATGCCTCGATCTTTCTGATCCGGTCACGGTTGCACCCGGCGGCAAAGGCCTTCTCCTTGAACTTCTTTTTGACCGATTTTGCCGTCACATCCGTCACCTTCCCCCTCTTCACCATGGCGCAGGCGATTACGAGACCCGAGATATTGTCGGCCGCGGTCAGCGCGATGTCCGCCGGTTCGTCGAAGTCGCCGAACTTCATGTAGTTGTGCCGCCGAATGGGTTCTGCAATCTCTTCGGCGACGCCCGCCTCCTTCAGGATGGCGTATCCCGCCTCCCCGTGCCGGTCAATGTCCTCATCGATCTCCTCAAAATCGATGTCATGGAGGATGCCAATGAGCTCCCACCGGTCGGGGTCGCCCCCCATCACCGGTGCGGCCGCCCGCATAATTGCGGCCGTTGCAAGGCAGTGATTTCTCAGGCTCTCCTTATGGACGTGGCCGTCCAGCAGGGCGAGTGCATGGTTTCTGTCCATATACTGGCATTGGCGCCGTGGACATATAGATGCCATGGAATTGCCAGTACGTCCGGGAACGGAGAAGCAGGCCGGACCGGCCGGGAAGGTGGCACCCATTGCCGGGCATCGGCGAAGAGAGGCCGGCACAGACCCATCGCACATTCCCGCTACGGCAGGAGTACGGCACCTTTCGCCGAAACCCATATCATCCTGTACGTATCCTCTCCGTGTAACAGACCTGTACCGACCTGCTGTCGGACCAGGCCAAGGGAGAAGGGAATCATGTCAGACAGCATACCCCCCTGCACGGGCATCCTCAGGAAAGTCGTTGCCCACCGCAGTTTCATAAAACTCCTCGATTTTGAACCGGAAGAGCTTGCCGCCCTCATGGGCCTTGCCGCCGACCTGAAGATCGCAAGAAAACAGGGCCGGGAAAAGCAGTACCTCAGCGGCATGCAGATCGCGCTCATCTTCGAGAAGAGCTCCACCCGCACCCGGTGCGCATTCGAGGTCGCCGCCCACGACCAGGGGGCCCACGTCACCTATCTCGGACCCGAGGGGACGCAGATCGGCCACAAGGAATCGATGAAGGACACCGCACGGGTGCTCGGGCGCCTCTATGACGCCATCGAGTACCGGGGATTTTCGCAGGAGAATGCCGAGATACTCGCAGATTATGCGGGAGTCCCGGTCTACAACGGCCTGACGGACGAGTTCCACCCGACGCAGATCCTCGCCGACATCCTCACGATGGTCGAACATTCCGGACGGCCGCCGCAGGATATCAGCTTCTGTTTCATGGGCGACGGGAGGAACAACGTCGCCAACTCGCTCCTCGTGGGAGCGGTAAAGCTCGGCATGGACATCCGCATCTGCGGTCCTCAGTCCCTCATGCCGGACGAGAGCCTCGTCAGCACCTGCTGGGAGATCGCCCGCACATCAGGGGCGAAGATCATGCTCACGGAGGTGATCGGGGAGGCGGTGAAGGATGTAGATTTCATCTACACCGACGTCTGGGTCTCGATGGGCGAACCGCAGGAGGTCTGGGACGAACGGATACGCCTCCTGACTCCCTACCAGGTCACGTGGGATGTCCTCGAGGCCGCAGGCAACCCCGCAGTCAGGTTCATGCACTGCCTCCCCTCCTTCCACACCCGGGAGACGACGGTGGGTGAGGAAATATATGAGCGGTACGGCCTCGACGCCCTTGAGGTGACCGACGAGGTCTTCGAATCCGACCGGTCCGTCGTCTTCGACCAGGCGGAGAACCGCATGCACACGATCAAGGCGGTCATGGTCGCAACGCTCTGTTCGGAGGTGATGGCGCGATGAGAATCGTCATTGCGCTCGGCGGCAATGCCCTCCTGCGCCGGGGCGAACCGATGACCGCCTTTGTCCAGCGGCAGAATATTCACCGGGCCGCTGCCGCCCTTGCCCCGCTGGCACGGGACCATGAGATAGTCCTTACCCACGGCAACGGACCGCAGGTCGGTCTCCTCGCCCTCCAGGCGGCGTACGCCGGGACCGAGGCCTACCCGCTCGACGTCCTCGGTGCAGAGACCGAGGGGATGATAGGCTACATGGTCGAACAGGAACTCTCGGGTCTCCTCCCCCCCCATACGCCGATCGCCACCATCCTCACCATGGTCGAGGTGGACCCGGAGGACCCCGCCTTTGCCCACCCAACAAAGTTCGTGGGCCCTGTCTATACAAAGGAACAGGTGGACGCCATCAAAGGGGAACAAAACTGGACCTTCGCCCGTGACGGAGGACGGTGGCGCCGGGTCGTCCCTTCCCCCGACCCGAAACGCATCTTCGAGATCCGGCCGGTCACCTGGCTGCTGGAGAAGGGCGCCATCGTCATCTGCACCGGTGGAGGGGGGATTCCCACCGCCTTCACGACCGAACGGAAACGGACGCTCCACGGTGTCGAGGCGGTGGTGGACAAGGACCTCGCCAGTGCCCTCCTCGCAGAAGAGGTGGAGGCCCACCTCCTCGTCATGGCAACCGACGTGGACGGGGTCTACCTCGATTGGGACACCGACCACCCCGAACGCATCGGCGGGATCACCCCCGAAGAGCTCGCCACCCACCGGTTTGCGGAAGGATCGATGGGCCCGAAGGTCGAGG
>JAENZA010000090.1 GCA_016841485.1 Methanobacteriota archaeon | reverse complement strand
ACGACCGCACGGGTCGCACCGATGCCCATCGCGTAGGCAAGGGCGCGGCTGCGTGCCTTCCCCGTGTGGTCCTGGTGGACCGCGATGAGGGCCGGAACCCCGCCGCCGTCTTCAAAGACTCTTCTGACCATGTGGCCCGGTCCCTTCGGGGCCACCATGATCACATCCACCGTGGGTGGGGGGACGATCTGGCCGAAGTGGATATTGAACCCGTGCGAGAACATCAGGCAGTCGTTCTCCTTCAGGTTGGGGAGAATCGAGGCCCGGTAAACCGCTGCCTGGTTCTCGTCGGGGAGGAGGATCATTACTACATCCGCCATCTTCGCTGCGGTCTCGACATCGTAGACCTCGAACCCGTCAGCGGAGGCCTTCTCCCAGGATTTTCCGGGCCGAAGACCAATAACCACGTCAAGACCCGAGTCGCGCAGGTTGAGGGCCTGGCCCCGGCCCTGTGATCCGTAGCCGATGACAGCGATCTTGCAATCGGCGAGATCTGCAAGGTCTGCATCCGATTCGTAGTATTTCTGAATCATTTTTCACTTCCTTTAGCCAGCAGGCGTCCTTCATAAATATTATAGCATAGCATAAAAAACCTAACACTACTCAACGGAAATGGCATGATACTTGCAGAAATTTTTCCCGAACGAAACCGTTTCCCCTACAACTGAGGTTAACAATGGAACTCCCAGATACACAGTCGAACCTGCCGGAAGTGAGGATCAACCTCACCCGTGTCGGCGTAAAGAATGTTCAGAAACTGGTGGAGGTTGCACGCCCGGGAAAGCGCCCGGTCATCTTCATCTCACGATTTAATGTCTATGTGGATCTTCCGAGCAGCCTGAAAGGTGCCAATCTCTCGAGGAACTTCGAGGTCATCGATGAAGTCCTCCAGCAGACCACCGAGGGCGAGGTCAACGGCATCGAGGAGGTCTGCAACGCTGTCGCACGAAAGCTCCTCGACCACCACGAGTATGCCGACCGCACGGAGGTCAATATGAAGAGCCTCTACATGGTGAAGAGGGAGACTCCTGTCTCGAAGACCGAGTGTGACGAGGTCGTCGAGGTGCACGCAAGCGCCATCGCCGACCGCAACAACGGTCGTCCCATCGTACGCCGGATGATCGGGGCCGAGGTCACCGGCATCACCGCCTGTCCCTGTGCCCAGAACATCATGAAGGAGCTCGCCTCGAACAAGCTCCGGGATCTCGACATCGATGAGGAGAAGATTGCGGCGTTCCTCGAGGCAATCCCCATGGCCTCCCACAACCAGCGGGGCAAGGGATACCTGATGATCGAGACCGATGACGACCAGAGGGTCGAACTCGAGGACATCATCAACGTGCTCAAGGACTCGATGAGCGCGCGTATTTTCGAGCTTCTCAAGCGTGGGGACGAGTCTCATGTCGTCTTCTCGGCGCACAAGAACGCCCGGTTCGTGGAGGACTGTGTCCGTGAGATGGCAAAGCAGGTCGTCCAGAAGTTCTCATATCTGCCCGGAGACTCGATTATTACCATCCAGCAGACGAATGAGGAGTCCATTCACCAGCATGACGCCTATGCGGAGCGCAAGGCAACCATTGCAGAATTAAAAGCAGAGATTGGAAAAGGGGAATGATTCCCCGGCATCTATTATTTTCTCCGGTATACGGTACTCATTGACTTTTGGCAATTCGCAATGAAAAATTAGTAAATTCCGGTTAATTCTACACGATTAATCCTGGATCCAAGCGAAACCTATTTTTAACAAACTGGTGAGATACTGCTTACGTACTTCATGTGGGTACGTGTGTTGCAACACACTCTATGATATCCATATTGTGTGTGTTTTCGTTTGTAAAGCCAGATGAGTAAACAAACACAATGTTTGAGGCGAAAATTTTATGACAAAAGTTGTTGAGATTTCCCCAACTACGAGGCATGAGGGTCACACCAAGATCACGATGCAGGTCAATGATGCCGGCATCGTCGAGCGTGGAGACTGGCTCAGCCTTACACCCGTCAGGGGTATTGAAAAACTCGCCATCGGTAAGTCGATGCACCAGGCACCCAAGATTTCTTCCCGTGTCTGTGGTATCTGTCCGATTGCGCACACCCTTGCAGGTGTTGAAGCAATGGAAGCATCCATCGGCTGTTATATTCCCGACGATGCCTACCTCCTGAGAGTAATTCTCCAGTGTGCAAACAGGGTGCACAGCCACGCACTGCACAACATTCTCTCACTGCCGGACATGTACATCCCCGGAACGGACACCCATATCAACCCGTTCACCTCGGAAGAACCCGTTCGCAGCGTCGCACTCCGGATCCAGAAGCTCCGTGAGATCAGCCAGACGGTCGGCGAGATCGTCGGCGGCGAACCGATTCACCCGTCCAACCCCCGTGTCGGCGGTATGTACAAGAACATCACCCCGCGTGCAAAATCAAAGCTCTATGACCTCCTGAAAGAGGGCCTTCCCCTTGCACAGGCTCACATGGAGTTCATGATCACGGTCTTCAAGGACTGGGATGCACGCCCTATGGCATCCGTTGCAAACGGCAAGGAAGTGGAGAAGACCGAGAAGTTCGGGTTCCACGACCAGGGATACATGGCAGCCGACCCGCTCTACGGCTCCTCCTCGCTCGATATAGAGCCCCGGTGGTTCCCCGAGCGCTGGACCGAGGTCCGCCCGTGGGACTGGTACCAGGGTGAGCTCGAAGTGTCCCTCGAGGATGCAGAGTACCCGATCGGCGGCACGACCCCTGTCGGCACCAAGGTATGGCCTGCAATGGAAGCATGCACCGGTGTCCCGCTGTACGACGGCGCACCTGTCGAGGTCGGTCCCCGTGCACGTCTCGCCATGTTCCGCAACTACGACCGCAAGGGCGCAATGGGCCTGCAGATCGCACGCCAGATGGAATACATCGACTGTTTCCACAGTGCGATGGAGGCGCTCGATGCACTCGACACGTCCGGGTCCGTCCTCGCTGACGAGATCCCGCAGGGCGACGGTTCCCTCGGCTGGGCAGCAAACGAAGCACCCCGTGGCTGTGACGTCCACCTGACAAAGGTCAAAGACGGCAGGGTCCAGTGGTATTCGCTCCTTGTCCCGACCACCTGGAACTTCCCGACCGTCAGCCGCGCTCTCGAGGGCGCCCCGTGGCAGCTCACGGAAGTCATCATGCGTGCCTACGACCCGTGTGTGTCCTGTGCGACCCACATGATGGTGGTCGACGACTCGAAGAAGGTAGTGGCCCAGAAGATGTTCCAGTGAGTGCCTGACAATGCTGGACTGGTATGCAAAAAAGATGATCGTCGGCATCGGCAACCCCCTCTATACGGATGACGGGTTCGGGCCGGCGGTGGTCGAAGCGCTCAAGAAGCTCTCACTCCCTGATGATCTCAAGGTCATTGACGCCGGGCTCGCAGGGCCGCACTTCCTGTTCACCCTCGTGGCACAAGCCGCAACTCCCGTCGAGACGATGGTGATGATTGACATCATCGACTTCGGGGGGACGCCCGGTCAGCTGACGAAGGTGACGCCGGACTTCCTTACGGAGGAGACGAAGGTGCGGTACTTGGACCCCCACTCGTGGGGCGGCCTCAAGGAACCTCTCGAGGAGCTTTCGAAGCGGACGGAGGTCATCATCATCGGCTGCCAGCCGGAGAGCATTGGGATGTCTGAGATCAGCAATGAATCGGATGACATCGATTTCTGGCTCACTGAGAATGTGAAAACGGCCATTCCGAAAGCAGTGCAGATGGCACTTGCTGAAGTAGGAGTGGATTATGGGACTACTATCATATCTGAAGGAAATCTTCACGGGGAAGCAGGAAACGCCTGAGGGACCCAAAGCACCTGGCGCACCTGCCGCAAAACCTGCAGCAACCGCCGCACCTGAGAAGGTGAAGGTGGCTGAGGCGGCCGAAGCGAAGCCTGTGCAAACACCCGCAGATGTGAAGGTTGAACAAAAACCTGAAGAAAAAATAATGGAGGAAAAGCCTGTGGCAGATAAAATTACGATTGGACACGTGCACATGTCCGGATGTACCGGATGTCTCGTGTCCCTCGCAGACAACTACGAAGGTCTGTTTACGCTCCTTGACAACTATGCAGACCTCGTATACTGTCTGACCCTTGCTGACGTGCGTGACATCCCCAAGATGGATGTCGCCCTTGTCGAGGGTTCAGTCTGTATCAATGATCCCCACTCGGTGGAGGACATTAAGAAAACACGTGAGAACGCAACGATCGTCGTGGCACTCGGTGCCTGTGCGGCATACGGCAACATCACCCGGTTCGCCCGTGGCGGCCAGTGGAACCAGCCCCAGCACGAGAGCTACCTGCCGATCGGCGATCTCATCGACGTCGACCTGTATCTCCCCGCCTGCCCGCCGTCCAAGGAGTCCATCAGGAATGTCGCTGTGATGGCATACCTGCTCCTGAAGGGCACCGACGAACAGAAGGAGCTTGCAGCAGCATACTTAAAGCCCCTCATGGACCTTGCGGCCCGTGGCACCGAGGCCTGTGGATGTGACCTCATCTACGATGTCATCAACCAGGGCCTCTGCATGGGCTGTGGTACCTGTGCGGCAGCATGCCCTGTCCGGGCAATCGATATCGTCTACGGCAAGCCCCAGATCGACCGTGATCTCTGTATCAAATGTGGAGCATGCTATACCCAGTGTCCGCGCAGCTTCTTCAACTTCGACGTGATCAACCAGTTCGAGGCGATCAGCGAAGCAATTGACGCTGCAATGGGCAAGGGAGGTGAATAAGATGGTTCTTGGATCCTATAAGACAGCAATTTGCGCCCGCGCAGCAGACCAGGACATCCTCGCAAAGTCGCAGGATGGCGGCATCGTCACGCAGCTCTTCGCGTTTGCACTCGAAGAAGGCATCATCGACGGTGCAGTTGTTGCAGGACCGGGCGACGAACCGTTCAAGCCCGAGCCTATCGTCGCAACCACGAGGGCAGAACTTCTCGAGGCCCGCGGAACCCGGTACACGATCTGCCCGAACATGTCCATGATCAAGGAAGCAACCCGCTCCTATGGTCTTGACAAGGTCGGTATCGTCGGTACCCCGTGCCAAATACAGGCACTGAGGAAGGCACAGCTCTACCCGGTCGGCATGCGCTCCGTCCCCGACAAGATCGCGCTCGCACTCGGTATCTTCTGTATGGAGAACTTCCCGTACCAGGGTCTTGAGGCCATGGTCGAGGACCTCTGCAACGTGAAGATGGAGTCGGCAGTCAAGATGGACATCGGCAAGGGCAAGTTCTCGGTCTACACCGAGCGCGGCGCCGTTTCGCAGATCCCCCTCAAGCTCACCCACAAGTTCGAGCAGGGCGGCTGCCACGTCTGTCTCGACTACGTCGCCAACCTCGCGGATGTCTCCACGGGCTCCGTCGGCACCCCCGACGGCTGGTCCACGGTCTTCGTCCGCACAAAGGTCGGAGAGGACGTCTGGGGCAAGGCAATCGAGGCAGGATACTTCGAGACGAAGGACATTGCGGATGTCAAGCCCGGTCTGGACCTTGTGACCAAGCTCGCCAACGAGAAGATCAGCAAGAACCAGAAGACCATCGAGGAACGTGCAGCCTTCAAGAACCTGCGCAACCCGTACCTCTAAATACCCTTTTTTTTCACAGCAGCGTTTCCGCCCCTCCGCAGAGCCGCAGCTCTTTGTCCGCCGCCGTTCCTCTCCGGCTTTCTGCCGGCAGAGACGATAAGAATCCCCCCCTTTCCGGGAATAAACAGCAACATATATCACGGATTCGGTGTTTTTTCACTGTAAAGAGGCTGGTGTGAAGGTGCCGATGGATTTTCATAGTGCTGAACAACGATATCAGGAACTGGACAGGAGACGTGATGCAGGAACGATTACCGCCGGTGCCTACCGGGACCGGGTAAACGCGCTGCGGGTGCAGGACGACGACGGGAACTGGTGGCAGCCGGACCCGGACCGGAAGGGATGGCTCTTCTGGGACGGGAAGGTCTGGGTACAGCGCATCCCGCCCGCCCTGAAGGGGCCGCAGCCGAAGCGGCCGGGGGCATCACCC
>JAENZA010000089.1 GCA_016841485.1 Methanobacteriota archaeon | reverse complement strand
AACATCGCCCGCATCGAGCTTTCCGGGCTCCCCGCCCCCGCTGTAGGGTGGACCCTCGAGATGGCCGGTGAAGTCGGTGACGTGATCACCCAGGCAGAGTTTGAGGACGGCATCACCTGCATCCACGGCGTGGAGTGGACCGATGACTACGGCGACACGTGGTCCGGCGTGCCCCTCTGGGTGCTCCTTGGCGTGGTGGACGACTACGAACTCAGCCAGCACTGGACCTTCAGTGACGAGGTCGCCGCCGGCAACTACACGATCAACGTGATCGCCGCCGATGGCTACACCCGGACGTTCTACGCTGACGACGTCGTGAGAAACGACGGCTACATCGTCGCGAACATGAAGAACGGCGTCGAACTCGACGCTGAGAGCGGCTATCCGCTCAAGCTCAACGGCCCTGCCATCACCTCCGGCAAGGACCGTGTCGGCACCATTGCAACAATCGAGATCGTCGAACTCCAGACCCCCGCCGCCGAGCCCGGCAGCTACACCCTCGCCATGAAGGGCATCATCTCCGATGTCCTTTCGCAGGCCGAGTTTGAAGCGGGCCTCGCCTGCCCCGCATCCGGCCACTCTGCCGAGTGGACCGATGCCGACGGGAATGTCTGGTCCGGCATGCCGCTCTGGTTCCTCACCGGATGGGTCGACGACCGCATGCCGCATGCCTACGACGCCGCCGCCGCGATGGCGGGCTACACGATCACCGTAAAGGCCGGTGACGGCTACTCCAAGGCCTTCGCGGGCGCCGATGTCGCCTGGAGCAGTGACTACCTCATTGCAAACCAGTGCAACGGCGCACCGCTCGAGGGCTCCTGGCCGCTGCGCCGCGTCGGCGACGGCGTTGCCACCGACGGGGCCCTTGGCGGGAAGAGCGTCGGGCAGATTGCCGAGATCGAACTGACCGAATTTGCCGAACCGACAGCAATCCCGCAGCTCCACATCGTGAAGTACGGTGCGGACCAGCAGACCGTCGTCGACGAGGTCTGGATCGACTACACGGAGATGATGCAGCAGTTCGACATCATCGGCGACGGCGAGACCGTCTACTCCTATCAGGCCGTCACCATGGACCCCACGGACATCTGGGGTGTCGACAATGATACCAAGAGCGGCACCAAGATCCACAATGCCGTGAAGGGCACGAGAGTTGTTGACCTCGTCGGCCTCGTCGGCGGCATGGGAGAGGGCACCGACATCGTCTTCATCGCAGACGACGGCTGGGAGACCGTCCTGCCCTACACCTCCATCTACACCACCCCGGAGATCCAGGAACACCAGGGCGATGCGGTCCTCGCATGGTATGCCGACGGCTCCTACGTCCCCGGCTATAAGGACGGCATGCGCCTCTTCTTCATGCCCGAGGATCTGATCTTCGGCCAGTGGGACATGCACGAGAGCATCCCCGAGGGCTACTGGCACTACTACTACCAGTCGTATAGCGAAAGCGACCCGGTCTACGGCGAGTACGCACCGGGCATCCTCTACCCCTCCTGTGCCGGCCTTTCGCCGAAGTACGTGACCGAGATCGCCGTCTACAGCGCTCCTGAGTCCGACTGGAACCTCCAGCTCGACGGCACCCGCATCGGCGGCCTGAACTACACCGTCAGCAAGGGATACTTCGAGGCGGCCCTCACCTGCACCTTCGGCGCCAACCACGATGCAAGCTACACCGATGCGGACGGTAATGTCTGGACCGGCATGCCGCTCTGGTTCCTGCAGGGATTCGTGGATGATGCGGACCAGCACTCCAGCGTCGCCTACAACCAGACGCTTGCGGAAGCCGGCTACGACATCATCGTAACGGCGACCGACGGCTACGCAAAGACCTTCGACAGCCGCGACACGATCCGGAGCACCGGCTACATCGTCGCAAACACCGTGGGCGGCTACCACATCCCTGAGGACTCGTCCAGCTGGCCGCTCCGGCTTCTTGGCGAGAACGTCTCGAAGAGTGACAATGTCAAGAATATCGGCAGCATCGTGCTGAACTACCGGCCGAATATCACCGCCATCGATGTTCCTGCCGCCAGGGCACTGACGAACGATGAAGTGATGCTGACCGCATTCTTCACCGATCCGTATGATACGCACACTTCGGTCCTGGATTGGGGTGACGGTGCAGTGTCAGACGGCATCGTGGATGAAGGTCAGGGCACGTCCACCGGGTCCCATCTCTACACGGGTGCAGGCGTCTACACGGTCAACATCACCGTGACCGACAGCATGGGAGTAAGTGATACGAAGTCGGTCACCCTCACCGTCGAGGTCTCATCGATTCCCTCCACGCCCTGCGAGCGGACGATGGCGCTTCGCGAGTATGTCGTCATGCAGGAGCTTCCCAACGGAACGACAAACGCACTCCTCGCCAAGCTCGACGCGGCGATGAAGCAGATGGAGAAGAACCCGAAGACCGCGGCCAACATCCTCGGCGCCTTCGTGAACGCCGTCGAGGCGCAGGACGGGAAGAAGATCCCGTCGGATGTTGCGATGTACCTGACGGGCGAGGCAGAGGCGATCATCGCCATGCTCATGGACGAAGATGTCCCTGTAGGGTCCGTCCGCACCATGCAGCAGACCGGCCCCGGCCCTGTATCCGTGACTGAACCCGGCACGGGTGGTCCCGCAATGAATGACGACAACGCCGCGAATAACGACAACAACGCCGCGACGAATGACGACAATGCAGGAACCAGCGGCGACAACGCAGGAAATAATGACAACAACGCCGCAATGAACGACGACAAGAATGCCGGTTCGAACGGCAACCACTCGGGCCAGACCAAGGACAAAGAGAACAACGGAAACGGGAAGAAATAATCCCCCAATTTCTTTTTTTCCTGCGTGTGCGGGAGCGGTTCTCCGGGCAGCTGACGGGGCGCCGGAGGTTGCTCTTTTGTGTCTCCCGGCAACTGCGGGGCAGGACCGGCGGCATGCCTGACGATCCCATCCTGCAGGACCATCATTGCATTTCCCCCTCATCCGGCGCCCTCTTCCTGCGAAACTATCATCTGGGAGATGTGCCCTATGGGGTGCTTGGAGGAATGAAACATGTATGAAGCAGGCGAAGCCCACGTGGCAAAGGTCCTTGAACTGATCGGCAGCTCCCCGAACGGGTGGGAGGATGCCGTCGGCAATGCCGTCAAAGAGGCGGCAAAATCCGTCCACGACATCAAGGGTGTCTACCTGAAGGAGTGCACCGCAAAGGTGGACGGCGACAAAATTGTCGAGTACCGGGCCGTGGTGAAGGTCACCTTCGTCGTGGAACGGGAGAGCTGATCTGTTCCTGGGATATTCCGGTCCCCTAAACCTTTTTGACGGCATTCGATGGCGATAACGAGTCCGCTACGCACGGCTGCCGGGACATCGATGCACTCGGGCGGGAAGGAAGAGGCCGGTATCCCCTTTGTTTTTCGGCAGTGTCCCCGATAGTATCCCCGGTAGTTCCCCGGTAGTTCCCCGGTAGTTCCCCGGTAGGGTCCTTGGTAGTGTCCCCGGTAGTGTCCCCCGTAGTGTCCCCGGTAGTGTCCCCGATAGTGTGGTCTTTCATCGAGACACCGATGGCGCCATCGGCGTCATGCAGACGCCCGGCAGAGCATATTTCTCTCATAAATGAGAGAGATGGTACCAGCATATCCTGCATCAGGGAGAGACAACCATGAACAATCCGATACGACTGGGAATCATCATCTGCGACCGGTACCGGACCTGTGCCGGCGGCAAGTGCCTGCGGGCACTGCACAACCGCGAAGGCGCTTTCGAACGCTACAAGGGAAAAGAGGTCGAACTCGTCGGGTTTGCGACCTGCGACGGGTGTCCGGGCGGGAATGTCGAGTATGTCCCGCAGGAGATGAAGAAGAACGGTGCCGACGTCGTGCACCTTGCCACCGGCATGGTCGTCGGGTATCCGCCCTGTCCGCGGATTGCGTACTTTTCCCGGTTCATACGGGAGAAATACGGCATGGACGTGGTCGTGGGAACCCACCCGATCCCGGAGAACTACTACACCACCCACACGAATCTCGGGACATGGGACGCCGCACTCTGGAAGGAGCTTATCGCCCCGACCCTCACCGACGAGCCGACCCGTCTCTCCTACGATTAGACCTGTCCCCGACGTCCCGGCAGTCCGGTTCACCTTCACATCACCAGAACCCCCCCGTTACCTCCCCCGCGGTATGGTGCGCCGGTGCAGGACGGTAGCCGCCATGGTGCATGCGAAGACGGCACCGGGCATCGCCCTCCGCTGGTGGGCAGCCGGGCGGCCGGACGATCCCCCTTTTTAGTGATACCCTGCCGCGGCCGCGGGAGGCATACCTATAAGGATATCCCCGCGCAAGTCCCTGCCGGGAGGACAAGGGAAAGTGGCGCGGGAGCGGTGGTCGACCGGGCTCGGATTCATCCTCGCGAGCATCGGCTCTGCGGTGGGGATAGGCAACATCTGGCGGTTCCCCTACATCGTGGGGGCCAACGGCGGCGGGGCATTCCTCCTCCCCTACCTCATCTCCGTCTTCCTCTTCGGGGTTCCCCTGATGATGCTCGAACTGGCCGTCGGCCGCCACCTCCAGACCTCGGTCGGCCCGGCCTTCCGGGCCATCGGGAAGCGGTTCTTCCCCGCGGGAGTCGCCATCGTGGCGATCGTCAGCCTCATCCTCAGCTACTACCTCGTGGTGACGAGCTGGGTGCTTGCCTACGCCCTCTTCTTCGCCCTCCAACGCCCGGTGGACTTCGACGCCTTCACCGGCTCCTTCTATCCGCTCGTCTTCTTCTTCCTCTCCGGGCTGATCGTCTACGCCACCGTGCGGTCGGGGGTGCGGCAGGGGCTTGAGCGGATATCCCGCATCGTCATCCCGCTCCTCGTGGTGATCCTGCTCTTCCTCGTCGCCTTCTCCCTTCTCCGGCCCGGGGCTCTCGAGGGGGTGGCGTACTACCTCGCCCCGGACGTCTCCCTCCTTGCCGACCCGATGATCTGGGGGGCGGCGTTCGGGCAGGCGTTCTTCTCGCTCTCGGTGGGGATGGGGATTCTCCTTACCTACGGGAGCTATCTGGAGAAGGCGGACCTGTTCAGGAACGCAACGGTCATCGCCGTCGCCGACGTGCTGATCGCAATCCTCGCGGGGTTCATGATCTTCCCCCTCGTCTTCTCCTTCGGGCTGGACCCGGCCGCGGGGGTGAACCTCGCCTTCGTGACCCTCCCCACGGTCTTCGCCGGCATCCCGTTCGGCTGGGTCCTCGGGATGCTCTTCTTTGCCATGCTCTTTCTGGCGGCGCTCACCAGTGCCGCCTCCATGCTGGAGGTGCCGGTGGCGACGGTCATCGATCTGTACGGCTATACCCGGCAGAAGGCGACGCTTCTTGTCTTCGGCGCCATCGTTCTTCTGGGCCTTCCGTCCGCCCTCAGCTACACCGGCCTTCGCCTCGAGCTCTTCGGAACGCCCCTCTTTGATCTCTCCGACTACTACTTCGGCACCCTGGGCCTCATCTGTTCGGGCCTTATCGTGAGCATCGTTGCCGGCTGGTTCGTCGATACCGAATGGCTCTTCGGGGAGCTGGGGGGAAGCCCGCGGATGCAGCGGGTCTACCTGTTCCTGGTCCGCTACTGCATCCCGGCGGTGCTCTTCGCAACCCTCATCTCGCAGGTGTTCGGGATTGCGGCCTGAGGGCCGGGAGAGATCAGAGGTCGGTGCCCGTGACCTCCCTGCGGTGATCTCCCGCGGTGGCCTCCCGGCAATACCTCTCCGGCGGTGCATCCGGGCTTCGAACCAAACGCATTCGTACACGATGATCGCAGGGCCGAAGCCTCAATTGATCCCCTGAAGCCACGGACGCTCGTGAAAGGCGGAGGAGAGGATTTTTTGGAACCCGTGAACACGATGGAACCCTGTGCTCCTGATTATTGCGACAGACATTCGGAACGGACTCCTGGTGAGGGATCTCTTCGTGCGATACCTGCGATACGAACAGGTATCCCTTTCGGGGGCCTCCGCTCTCCTGCAAAAATGCGAAAAAAATGATGGATTCATCGTTCGGAGATATTGTCTCTGAAGCAAAAAGCGCCCCCAACAGGACTCGAACCTGTGACATTCTGGTTAACAGCCAGACACTCT
>JAENZA010000088.1 GCA_016841485.1 Methanobacteriota archaeon | reverse complement strand
GAAGGAACCAGGCCTCTGATACGCCGGGCCAAGGAGGGCACCACCCAACAGAGCATCTTCCGCCCCCCATCCCAGGGATGGGAAGAACCCGAATCAATATGCGCAAGGTCGGCACATACTTCACCTGTGAACCTCTCCGATCGCACCCTCACCGCAATCGCCGGCACCAGAACGGCCCGCGACGCCCTCCTCTCCCCCCGGGCCTGCCGGGACGGTGAGGCACTTCGCCGCCACAGCTCCCGACGCGAGGACCCGGTGATCCGGCCGCCGTTCTTCCGCGATGCCGACCGGATCCTCCATTCCCGGGCGTTCTCACGGTACATCGACAAGACCCAGGTCTTCTATCTCCTCGACAACGAGCATATCACGCACCGGGTTATCCATGTCCAGCTGGCATCCAAGATTGCCCGGACGATCGGGCGGGCGCTGGGTCTCAATGAGGACCTCATCGAGGCAGCGGCCCTCGGGCATGACATCGGCCACACCCCCTTCGGCCACCTCGGCGAGAGCTACCTCTGTGCCCTCTGCGAGGAGCACGGCATCGGCCGGTTCTCCCACAATGTCCAGAGTGTCCGGTTCCTCGACGACATCGAGCACTGCGACCTCACCCTCCAGGTCCTCGACGCCATTCTCTGCCATGACGGGGAACGCCACGTCTCCGAGATAGTGCCGGACGGGTGCCGCACGTGGGACGGGTTTGAGGAGAAGCGTGTCTTCGCCGCTGGCGGCGGGGTGCCCACCCCCGCGACCGCCGAAGGCTGCGTCGTCCGGTTCGCCGACACCATCGCCTACCTGGGCAGGGACCTCCAGGATGCGGTCGAGGTCCGCTTGATCCCGAAGGATCTGCCGGCCTTTCCCGAGGCATGCCGCAAGATATTCCCGTTCAACGGGGTGGAGGAGATCAACGGCATCGTCATCGATACCTTCGCCCGCGACATGATCGAATACTCTGCATCGAGCGATACGATCGGCTTTTCTCCCGAAGTAGCCGCTTGCCTCGGGGCTCTCAGGGACTACAACTACCGCCATATCTACGAGAACCCCGATCTCCACGCAGAGGACCACAAGATAGAGCGGATGTTTTCCCTTCTCTTCACCGCCTTTCTCTCTGATATCGAGGAGGAGCGGGAGGACTCGCTCATCTACAAGGACTTCCTTGAGGCGGACTGGGTAGCGAAGGAGTATCTCCGCTCCGCCTCGAACCCCGAACTTGTCCGCGACTACATCGCCGGGATGACCGACAAGTACTTCCTCACCCTCGCACGCTGTGCCCTCATGCCGGAGCAGCGGTTCCGCACCTTCAGTCTCCCCGGCACCAAGACCTGACCGGAGTGCGGCGCCTCCTTTCACCCCCCAACTCCTGCACCCGGTCAGGGCAAAGAAGAGCAAGGCACCGAAAGATCCGCCGTTGCATTCACCTCAGTCACCTGCGGCCCCGCCACTGCCAAGAGCGTGGGGCAGGTCGGAAGCGGGGTATGCGTAATCGTCATCACCGGGGTCGGGGCCGGGGTGTACCAGGGCTCGTCCCCCTCGTCGGTGCACCCGGCGGCAGAGGAGCCGAGACAGAAGAGAAGGATCAGGAGGAAGAGACGGAGAACCCGGTTCATACATTCCACTCTCCCCATCAGCCAGATAATAATATCGCCGGCACACAGTGCACATCAGGCACTGCCGGGAAAAAAAGAGAACGAAGAGGGAAAATCGGGCCCTTATTCACCAAAGATTCTTTTACGGGCTTCTTCAAGGGTATTTTTCAGCTCGACTTCCCGTATCGGCTTGACGATATACCCAGCCGGGTTGAGGTCGAGCGCCCGTGAGCGCATCTTCAGGTCCGAGTATGCGGTGATGAAGATCACCGGGAGGGCAAACTGCTCCTTGAGCATGCGTGCGGTATCGATGCCGTCTATGTCGCCCCGCAGGCGTATATCCATCAGTGCGATATCCGGTTTCGTATCGGCGGCGAGTTCGACCGCCTCCTCTGCGTTGTCCGCCACTCCCGTGACCTCATAGCCGAGCCTCCGGACCCGGTGTTCGATATCCATGCCGATGATCGCGTCATCCTCGACGACCATTATTTTCATTTTTTCCCTCATTTCGCATCTCCTCCCTTGTATTGGTTATGATATCCGGTCCTACGGGCGCTCGGTAAACTGGATCATATAGTTCGTGCCGTTGTTCACGGAGATCTCCATCGTCCCGTGGAGCTGGCGGTCCACCAGGGTGGAGACCAGCATCAGTCCGATGCCGCGCTTTTCGCCACTGCGGTACTCCTCCGGCATGCCGATGCCGTTGTCCTTGACCGAGATGACCACCTTGCCGCCGTCGTCCTTGACGATGGTGATCGCAATGTGACCATTTCTTCCGTCAGGGAAGGCATGTTTGATGACGTTGGTGACGAGTTCCGAGACGATGAGCCCGAACGAGACTGCGGTGTCGAGGCCGATCAGGACACCCGGTGCATTGACCGAGAACGTCACCTCGTCTCCCACCCTGAAGGTGTGGAAGAGGGAGGTGACGAGTTCGTTGACATAGTCCTCCACATTCACGTGCATGTGGTCCGGAGACTCGTGCAGGTTGTCATGCACGAGGGCAAGCGCCTCGATCCGGGACTGCGCCTGCTGGACGATCCGCTGTGCTGCGGGGTCCTCAACCTCGGACGTCTGGAGGTTTATCAGGCTTGATATCACCTGAAGGTTGTTTCTGATGCGCTGGTGGATCTCGGTGAGGAGCTGCTCTTTTTCCGCCAGAGCGAACTTAAGCTCCTCTTCCGTGCGTTTCAGGTCGGTGATGTTTTCGAGGATCACCGTCGCTCCCGGCTGGCCGTCATCGAAGACGGTCGGAATCAGCTTGATCAAAAAGTAAAACGCTTCCCCGTCCGACTCCCACCATAGCTCACGCGAGAGGTCCTGTCCCCGCAGCACCTCCTCAAAGATATGCACATCGATCGCGTCGGTGAGAACCGGCAGGTCCCGGTCCAGGACCGAGATGCCGATCAGTTCATCCCTCGACTTGCCCGAAAACTCCACGTAGTTGTCATTCGTCTGGACGATGCGCAGCATCGAGTCCATGACGATGATACAGTCGGAGGAGAAGTCAAGCATCGCCGATATCGGTACCCGCTGCGAGAGGAAGTAGACCTTGGCAACCCCTACCGAACGCATGTCGACATGCCCCGATACGAGCAGCATATTCAGGTACTTCGAGACCGAATTCCGGTTCATGTTGAGCATGCGGGAGATATCGGTGATGGAGAGGCCACGCGGCTCATTTTTTAAGAGCTCCTTCACCCTGGCGAGTTCCCGCTTGCTCTCATCTATTTCCAGAGACACTCTGCTATACGCTCCTGTTAGATGAGTATAGACCGTCCTGCTATATAATGATGATTCATATTGATAGGCAATATCGAAACGGTATTGCACACGGTATTCCACGCAATACCACCAGCAAATATTTGTTTTCCTTAATAATTTCCCGTTTTTCCCGTCTGATGAGTTATTTTTAATATTGAAACGCCAATCATATTATATGCAGGATAAGAGGGAGCAGCCGGGTGCACCTCCATATTCCCGGCGAAAAACCTTTGATATCTGGTTTGCTCTTATCATCCTTTTCAGCCTCATCTCTATAGCTATCATCTACTACGGCATCTCCATCGGGACCACCAACCTCACCTCATACCTCTTTTTGATCCCCATCATCTTCGTCGCCAACCGCTATCCCGAACGGGGCATCGCCTTCTCCTTTATTGTGGGGCTCCTCCTCGTCGCCATCTACTACCCCCTCGTCCCCACCCTCGAGGATGCCTACCTGATATTCGTCAACTCCGTCGTCCTCGTCGGCACGGGAACCGTCACCAGCCTCCTCTCACGGGAACTGTCAAAGGAGAAAGGACGCTACGAATCGATCTTTACGACCTCCCAGGCGGGAATTTTACTTGTTGACAAAAAAACCCTGGAGATCAAGGAGGTCAATGACCGTTTTGCAAGAATGGTCTCGTTCTCCCCTGCGGGGCTCGAAGGCCATTCCCTGAGCCTGATTTGGGAGGACTTCACCGAAATGGAACGGTTTTTTTCGGTCATTTCTGATATTCAGACCGCTTCCGACGTCGAAACCCGGTTCAAGACACGCAATGGGAAAACGAGGGATTTTCTCATATCCGTGGGAGCGGGCTATGGGTCCACCTTCGTTCTTACCGCAACAGACATCACGGACAGAAAGATCGCGGAGAAAGAACGCGAACAGGAACGCATCAGGGCACGGACCTATCTCAACACCGCTGGGGTGATGCTCTTTGTGGTCCGCTCCGATCACCTGATCGGCCTCGTCAATCACAAATGCTCCGAAGTTCTCGGGTTCAGGGAGGAGGAACTCATGGGCCGCAACTGGTTCGAGAACTTTGTTCCCCGTGAGTACCGCGACATGCAGCGCCGCAAGTTTAACGCGATCATCTCAGGGAGTTCAAGCATCGGCGACGAGTTCGAGCACCCGGTCATGACCCCGAAGGGGGAGCGCATCATTGCCGGTCATTTTACCCCGCTCCGCGAAGGCAGCGGCCTTATCGCGTCCGTGCTCTTCTCGGCAGAAGACGTGACCGAGGCACGGCAGATGCAGCACGAACTCATCCTTTCGGAGGAGAATTACCGGACCCTCTTTGAGGCGGGCAGTGCCGCAACCGCGATCCTCGAACACGACGGAACCCTCTCTCTCGTCAACTCCCGCTTTGAGCGGATGACCGGGTATTCCAAGTACGAAGTGCAGGGCCGGATGAAGTGGAATGATTTTCTTTACGAAGAGGGCGAAACGCCGGACTATGCGGTTCCCCTCGGGGGCGAACCGTTCGGTATCGGTGTACCGATAGAGTACGAGATGCGTATTAAAAACCGGAAGGGCGAACCCCGTGACATCGTTGTCACGACCTCCCCCATCCCCCAGACCTCACGCTATGTCACGTCCATTCTCGACATCACCCACAGAAAGCAGAGTGAAGACGAACTGCGTGCCTCGCTGAAGGAGAAGGAGGTGCTCCTCAAGGAGGTCCACCACCGGGTCAAGAACAACATGCAGGTCATCTCCTCACTCGTCTCGCTCCAGTCGGACAAGATCACCGACATTGACATGCTCGAACGCCTCAGGGAGACCGAGAACCGCGTCAAATCGATGGCCCTCGTCCACGAGTCGCTGTACCAATCGGAGAACCTCGCGGAGATTGATCCCGCAAAGTACCTGAAGATCCTCGCAGAGGAGGTCATCTCCTCCTATGCCCTCCAGACCGAGGTGGAACTGGAGTTTGACATCGACGTCGAGCTGCTCGATATCGAAACCGCCCTTCCCTGTGGACTTATCATCAACGAACTGGTCTCCAATTCCCTCAAACACGGCTTTAAGGGCAGGGAACACGGCACCATCTCCATCGCCATGCACGAGATGGACCGGGAATATCTGCTGACGGTGAAGGACGACGGGGTGGGCCTCCCGCCCGACTTTGATGTCACCGCCCTCGATTCGCTCGGCATCCGGCTCATCAATGTCCTGACCCGGCAGATGCGGGGCACGATTGCCATTGAGACCGGCGGTCCAGGCGGCTCCTTTACCTTCCATATCCCTGTCCCGAGAAGGTAAAATAACGACGAATTTCTTGTTTTCGTTCAAAGGCAGGAGAGAATATCCTCTCTTCGCTGAGAATACTTATAAAAAAAGGGGCGGGCATGCCCGCCCGGTCTTCAACGTGCCTGGAAGTTACGCATCGGTGAGATTGCTGAGAAACCGGATATGCAGGCGCAGGTCGCCACCGAGCTCGGGGTGAAAGGAGAGTGCCATGTGCTTCCCCTGAATGGCTCCTACCACGTGGTCTGCCCGGCAGATGACCGTTGCCGCGGGGCCGACGGATTCGATCACCGGGGCCCGGATGAAGTAGCCCGGGAAGGGTTCGGGATCACCTTCAAGCGCGATCGGCATCTCGCAGGAGTCCCGTTGGCGCCCGAAGGCATTGCGGCCGACCGCGATGTCCATGAGGCCCAGGGGTTCTACCCGGGGGTCGTCAACCTCTGATGCGACGAGAACCATGCCGGCGCAGGTCGCAAAGATGCCGCCCTGAAAGGTTTTCAGGGGTTCTCTCATCCCGTTTTTGGTGATCAGGCGGCTGATGGTCGTCGACTCCCCCCCGGGGATCGCAATCGCATCGCAGCGGGGGATCTCTTCCGCACGGCGCAGGGCGATGACCTCACCCTCGAGGCCGAGGGCCGCAAGCGCTGCTTCGAAGGCCCGGATGTGCTCGCTCACGTT
>JAENZA010000087.1 GCA_016841485.1 Methanobacteriota archaeon | reverse complement strand
ACCGATCTGCCGGATCTCGATCAGAGATGCCGGCGTGCCGCCCAGGTATTTCCCCGGCACCGTCACTCCGGCAATCATCACGACAACGGCCGCGGCGTCGCATCTCTGCAGAAGAGCGGGGTCCCGCCGGAGCTGGTCGATGGTGGCATAGCGGACGCGGTAGCCGTGCGAGGAGAGAACACCGGCGCAGTACCTGATGTAGGGGGCAATGTAGGGTGGTACGCCGAAACAGGCCGGCTCGTCCACATATCCATCGAGAATCCAGGCATCAGAGGTCATAGCCGATGAGTGAAAGGAGGGTCCGGGCCCAGAGTAGTTTGCCCCGCTTTATGGAAGGGACGCCCGGGTCATCGAGATCGAACCCGAGGATGATGACTTCTGCCGCCCCGAGGGCATCGGCCGCAAACACCGCCCGGTCGCCGTCGGAAAAGCCGCCCCAGTTATGCACATGCCCGAACGGGCGGCTCTGGCACGTGAGAACCAGAGGGCCTTCGAACCGCGGGACCCACCGGCGGACGAGAGGGATGTTGTCCCCGTGGGCATGGACCACCATCACCGTGCCCTCACGGTTCATGGCATAGAAACTCTCCTCTGCGCCGTCGAGATCGGTAAAGACCGCATCCGGGCGAATGCCCGCACGCCAGAGGACATCTGCAGCAGCGTCGGCCGCAAAGACGGTCCCCTCACACCGGGAAGCCTCTTCCTTCAGGCACGGCGCATTCCCGCAGACCGTAACCGTCTTGTCCGCGCAGAGCTCTTCGAGACGTGCGGCATCGTCACGGGAGGTGAGCGAGGCGGCGACCGATGCCGCCTCCTCATCGCCTTCCCGGTCAAACCCGAAGGTTTCCAGGATGCGGAGGTAGTGAGGTTCCCACTCCTCAAATCTCATTTACTGATTCCTCTACCTCGATTCCGACGATGTGCATGAATTTTCGGATAATGGGATCGATGATCAGGTCCAGGAGTTCATCCTTGTTGCGGGCCAGGGAGAAGACCGTAAGGGGAATGGTTGCCGCCCCCATCGCCGAATGCCCGCCGGCATCACCGATGCCTTCAAACGCCTCCTCCATTGCCTGCCCGATATTGAGCCGCACATCCTTGTTGCGGGCGGAGAACGCGATCACATTGTCCGTGATGCCGTAGACGAGCGAGGTATTGACGCCCTCAAGCTGGATCAACAGATCCGCCGCCTGCGGAATGGCGTCCCTGTTGCGCACGTATCCCACACTGGAGAAGAGGTACCCGGAGAGGAGGCGGCGGTTTTTAATCGCGTTGCCAAGCACTTCAAGGGTCTCCTGCGAGATGGACTGGGAGGTAATCTTTTCCAGGAGGTCAGATTCGGTCAGGGGAAGCAGAAACGCGGAGAGGGTGAGGTCCTGGGGCGTGGTATTGCGCCGGAAACAGCGTGTGTCGGCCATAATGCCGTAAAAAAGAGCGGTTGCGATGATGGAGTCCACAGGAATGTCCAGTTCCCGCAGGTACTGGGTCATCAGGCTTGCGGTCGCACCCATATCAGGCCGTTTATCCACAAAATCAGCGGCGTTTTTCGCGATATCACCGTTCGGATGATGGTCGATGACGATATTGACATGGGATTCCTTCGGAAGCGCGTTGTTGACGCCCGGGGCCGGGGAATCGACGATCGCGAGGTAATCGCATTCCTTGAGTATCTCGGGGGTGATGCGCTCCATCCTGATGTCAAGCAGGTTGACAAAGGCGCGGTTTTCCTGGTGACCGATCTTCCCGTCATAGAGAATCCGGCAATTCAGGTTCCCTTTGCTCGCCGCCTTTCCGAGGGCACACAGCGCCATCGCACTGGAGATAGTGTCCGGGTCGGGGTTTGTATGCGAAACGATGCCCAGCGTGCCACGCCAACTGGAGAGCAGGTCATAGAGCCGGCATGCCTGGCGTGACGACTGCAGCTTGCGTGCATGGTGCACGGCCTTCTTTGCAAACACTTCCTGCGGGTGAAGAACTTCATCTGCTCCTACCGCGGTAAGCAGATCAACGGTCCCCGAATCAACAGCTCTGACGATGACGTATGCGGATGGATATGCACTCTTTAAACTCTTGACGGCAGCAAGATTGCCCTTTTCGTCACTTGCGAGGACGAAGGCCACACGCGGTGCCGGCACATCTTTGAGCATGTCCGGCTCTCCGATATCGCGAACGAGCGCCTCATATTTCTGGTCCCTGAGATCCTGCACCTTATGTTCGTCCTTATCAATGATGACGATGTCTGCAGTCTCTTTGAGGAGCTCATAGAGAACATTGTATCCGATACTTCCGCATCCGAGGATCAGGTATTCGGTGGTTGCCGTCGTTTGAGATCCTTTCGGATTCGTCTCAGGCATGGTACCTGAAGTTTCTGTTGTTCTGGGATAATTAAGGATCTCCGAAAAGTATATGACCAATTATAAACCATCTAATTAGGTCAAACTGGTGGGCCTGTAGCTTAGTCAGGAAGAGCGACGGACTCTTAATCCGTAGGCCAGGGGTTCAAATCCCTTCAGGCCCGTTTTCATCACTTTTGAAGATTTTAAGTCCATAATGGAGATTTTAAATTTTTATCCAGTTCGCCGTCTCCTGCGGGTCCGGGGGCGAATGGCGAAGATGAAAACCCCAGCGCCTGCCAGAAAAAAAGGTCATTTCCCGATTTTCAGGAGCATTTCCTCGAGGCTCGGGTACCTCGATTCAATGTGTTTGACCGTTCCTCCCGCGCCGGCGATACATGCGGTAGCGGCATTGAGCTCATGCATGTCGACTGCCTCGGCGACATACTCCCCGGCATCACGGGAGAACGCCAGTGCACCTGCGAGGGGGGCGGAGTCGGGGACGGTGAAGCGGATGTGGTAGCTGAATGTCCCGAACTCCGAGCGGAGCTCGTCCATGGTCCCAAAGGCAACCTCCCGCCCCTTCCGGAGGATGAGAATGCGGTCGCAGATCTCCTCGACCTGATAGAGGTTGTGGGCGGAGAGGAGGATGGTTCGGTGCTCCTCGTCCCGCAGGCGTCCAAGGTACTCGATGATGTACCGGGAGGTCATGGGGTCAAGCCCGGAGGTGGGCTCATCATAGATGAGAAGCGAGGGGTCGTGGAGAAGGGAGCGGGCAATTGCCACCTTTCTGCGCATCCCCTTGGAGAGTTCCCCGATCTTCTTTCCCCCGTGGTCCAGACGGAGCGAGGAGAGGAGGCGCTCCCTGCGCCGGGCAATTGTTGCGGGGTCGAGACGGTAGAGTTCGCCGAAGAACGAGAGGTACCCGTTGACCGTCATCGTCTCATACAGGCGGGACTCCTCCGGGAGATACCCGAGAGTTGCCCTGAGGGCGGCCGGGTCGCGCACGACGTCGATCCCGTTTATCGCAAGCTCCCCTGCCGTCGGCTGCATGAGCCCCGCCATGATCTTCAGAAGAGTGGTCTTGCCGGCCCCGTTGTGCCCGATCACCCCGAAGATCCCGGCACCCTCCGTCTCAAAACTGACACCATCGAGCGCCCGGAACCCGTCGTAGTCCTTGATTAGCCCCTCTGCACGAATCATCCTATCAATGAGGGGTTTGCATTCCTCGTTATATATCTTAATGTATCATTACCCGCCACCTCTGATGTACGTGAGGGGGGCGGCAGCACGGGATATCCTTTCCATCGGCAGATGGGAAGTGCGGCGTACGGCGACATCGATGTCACGCGAGGTGATACCGGTAGCCATCCTCCTCTTTCTCCTTCTCATTCTTGCCACCGGCTATGTCCAGCAGAGCGGCATGCATCTCCAGGATGACATGTACACCGCGGGGACCGACTCGCCGGAGGCCGCGGGAATCCTCGCAGGGGATCCCAGGTTTGTTGTCTGGCTCTCACCGGATGAGAGGGTTTTACAAAGTGCCGGGCCGGACGTGCTGATCACCGGCAAAACCCTTTCGGTGGGAGGGACGGATCGGGCGGCAGCGGCGGCAAATGCGCTCCGGACCGACTATACCGTCTATCTCACCTCCACCTACAACCAGGAAGAGGATCTGTTTGCCGCGTACCCGCTCTGGATTGACCTCCAGTATGTCGAAAGCGAACTGGACTTTACCGCCACCCAGGAAGGACAGCTGGTCGGCAGCATTCCAAAGAGGGGAACGACCCCCGTGCCCGACCGGCCGGTAGAAGAGGTCGCCCCGCCGTCGGCGGATCTCAGCGTATCGGAAGAGGAGCTCCGGGCCGCCCTTGTCGCCGCAGAAGGGCAGGACAGTACCGTTACCCGCTATACCGACACCCTCTCCTCAGGTTCGGACCTCGGTGATTACGCGACCCCGTCCCAGATCACCCCACCACTCCCATTTGATGCGATCATCCTCATCTTCGTCTTCATCTTTCCCCTCTACTTCACCTCGCAGTTTTTTATGATGAGCATCATGAACGAGCGGATCGAACGACGCGGGGAGATTCTTCTTTCGACCCCGCTTCCCCCATGGGCGATCATCACCGGAAAGATGCTCCCCTACCTGGTGATGATGCTGGGCATTACCGTCGTCCTCTCGTTTTTTACCGGGGCGACCGTCGCCGTCATCGTTGCCCTGGTGCCGGTCATCCTCTTCTTTCTGGCAAATGCACTTCTCATCGGGATGACCGCCCGCAGCTTCAAGGAGCTCTCGTTCATCTCCATATTCTTCTCGACGATTGCCACCTCCTACCTCTTCTTCCCGAGCATCTTTGCCCACATCCACGTAATCTCCCTGATCTCCCCCCTCACCCTCGTCATCTACGACCTGGAAGGAGTCGGGTTCACGCTGGGCGACTACTTCTACTCCACCTTCCTCTTCTGGGCGACGAGTGCCGTCATCTTCGCCATATGCATCGTCAATTTCCGTGAGGAGCGGCTCTTCAGCCTCCACCCCCTGAGAGTGAAGATGCGGGAGTATATCGCAGCCCTCATCCCCAAGACCCATCCCTTTGCCGCCCTCTTTGGCCTTACCATCTGCACCATCCCCTTCGTGCTGATGGCCCAGATGATGGCGCTCGTACTCCTCTTCAACCTCCCAATGCCGCTCTCGCTCATCCTGCTGGTCGTGGTTGCGGCGTTCATCGAGGAATGGGCAAAGTCCGTCGGCATCTATGCGGTGTATAGCCGGCGGCCGTCGTTTCTGAGCTGGAGAAACCTCGTCCTCTGCTGCCTTGCGGTGATGGCGGGGTTCTTTGTCGGGGAGAAGCTGCTCCTCTTTGCTACGCTTGCCCAGATCTCCGAATCGCTCTTCGGGGCCGCGCTCTTCTCCAGCCTGCAGGTGCTCTGGCTGCCGCTCACCCTCCACTTTGCCGGGGCGTTTGTCGTAACGGTCATCCTGAAGGTGGCGGGCCCGCGGTCCTACCCGGTCGCCCTTCTCGGCGGGACCGCCGTGCACAGCATATACAACCTCGTAATTCTCACCGGAGGGCTGTGACCATGGCATGGCATCAGGTACAGGCAATCGCAAAAAAGGAGATTCGTTCCCTCGGGACGGAGAAGACGATTATCTTTGCCATTCTCCTGCAGGTCTTCATCGCCATGTTTTCCTCATTTCTGCTGGTGGGACTTGCAGCGATGTACGACCCGGACGCACTCGCCGACTACTCGACTGTCCGCGACCCCATCGCCTACTCAGGGAGCCCGTCACCGCTCCTCGACGGGCTGCGGGACTCCGGCGACTTTGTTGTCTACGAGATGGACCTGTCCACCGCCGTTGCGGCACTGAAGGAGCGGAAGGTTTCGGCGGTGGTCTGGGCGCCCGATACCCCGCCGGATGCGGAGGAGCCCGTGAAGATCACGCTCTACAGCATACAAAACGACATCCGGTCGTCCGTCGTCAACACCAAACTCAAGGACGTCTTTCTTGCCTACGAAGCAGACCTGAGAGAGGTGCGGGCGGACCGGCTGACCCAAACGCCGGTCGACCTCGGCCTCCCGGAAGAGGCCCCACGAACCAACTTCTTCGAGTTTGTCTACGGCCTTCTCATCCCGCTGCTCGTCTTCATGCCCGCGATCATCTCGGCAGCACTTATCATCGACTTCATCACCGAGGAGTTCTCGCACAATACTATCGAGACCCTCATCTCCACGCCGGCAGCCTTTACCGACATGGTCTGGGGGAAGGTGCTTGCCTGCTTTGTTATTGTGCCCGTCCAGTCGGCGGCATGGCTCCTGCTCCTCATGGCAAACGGGATAGCAGTCATGGGGGCCTTCCCCATCCTCCTCCATATCAGCGCCGCGGCCCTCTTTATCATCCTCCTCTCCGCCTTCTGCGCCCTCCACTACCGTGAACGGACGAATGCCCAGTTCATTTTCTCGACGGCACTGGTGGTCGTCATCATGGCGGCCCTTGCCCTGCCGGCAAACCCTGCAAACCTGGTCGTACGCCTC
>JAENZA010000086.1 GCA_016841485.1 Methanobacteriota archaeon | reverse complement strand
CCATGGGATGCGGCCTCCATGACACCGCCCCGTCCCCCACAGATGAGGACAGCCCCGGCCCGACCGATGAGCCGCCCAGCCTCGCCGGCGTCCGACAGTTCCCTTTCATTCGCGTCACCTGCCCCGATCACTGCCACCTGAACCATCCGCATTCCTTCTTCCTGATTCCCTGTCATTTACACAAATACCTATGTTTCCCCGCGTGCAATATTTAGCGATATATATTCCGAGGGATTCAGGTGAAAGAGGTCACAAGCAGTTATCGTGCAGAGGATGTGGAGTCCGCGGTCCGCGTCTTCTGGCATGAGGAAGATATCTATCGTAAAGTCAAAGAGATGCATGCCGCCGACCCGGACTATTTTTTCTTGGACGGCCCCCCCTATACAACCGGGTATATTCACCTAGGCACGGCATGGAACAAGATCATCAAGGACTCGATGCTCCGCTATGAACGGATGCAGGGCCAGAATGTCATAGACCGTGCCGGGTACGACATGCACGGCCTGCCCATCGAGGTCAGGGTGGAACACGAACTCGGGTTCACCTCGAAAAAGGACATCGAGGAATACGGGATTGCTGCCTTCATCGAACGGTGCAAGGAGTTTGCCATCACGCACAAGGACATCATGTCCGAGCAGTTCAAGGCCCTCGGCGTCTGGATGGACTTTGACAATCCGTACCAGACCATCACCCCCGATTACGTGGAGGCGGCATGGTGGACCCTGAAGCGGGCCGAGGAGAAGGGCCTCCTTGAGCGGGGCTACCGGGTCGTCAACCTTTGTCCCCGCTGTGAGACAGCGATCGCCGACTCGGAAGTGGAATACTGGGACGAAGAAGACCCCTCAATCTTCGTGAAATTCCCCGTACAGGGGCGTGACAACGAATACCTCGTCATTTGGACCACCACGCCATGGACACTTCCCGCAAACGTCGCGGTCGCGGTCCGCGAAGACTTCGTCTATGCCCAGGTTCTGGCCGTAAAGGACGGCCGTGAAGAGACCCTCTGGATCGGCGAACCCCTCGTAGAAGAGGTCCTCCGGAAGGGGCGTTACCAGGACTTTTCCGTGCTCAAAACCGTCACCGGCGCCGACCTCGTCGGAACGGCCTACGACTCGCCGCTCGTGGATGCGGTCCCTATGCAAAAGGAGATTGCCCATCGCATCGTCGCCGCGGACTTCGTGACCATGGAAAACACCGGTCTCGTGCACATGGCACCGGGCCATGGCTGGGACGACTTTGTTGTGGGCCAGCGCGAGGGCCTGGCCTCAGTCTGCCCGGTGGACCACTCGGGAACGTACACGGAGGATGCAGGCATCTTTGCCGGCACCTTCGTCAAAGACGCCGACCAGGCCGTCATGGACGCCCTCGGCGACCATCTCCTGGCACAGACCACCATCGTGCACCGGTATGGCCACTGCTGGCGGTGCAAGACCCCCATCATCATGATCTCCACCGAACAGTGGTTCCTTGCCATCCCGCAGATCAAGGAGAAGATGCTCGACGAGATTGCAAAGGTCGAGTGGAAACCCGACTGGGCAGGGTCTGCACGGTTCCACGACTTTGTGGCCGATGCCCGTGACTGGTGCATCTCACGCCAGCGGTACTGGGGCATCCCCATCCCCGTCTGGCAGTGCCCCCTCTGTGATGCCCGTCGTGTCTTCGGGACCATCGCCGAACTCAACGAGGCGGCTGGGTCGGACCTGACCGACCCGCACCGCCCCTATGTCGATGCGATCACCGTTCCCTGCACATGCGGCGGCGAGATGCGCCGTGTGGAAGACATCTTCGATGTCTGGTTCGACTCTGCGATGGCCTCATGGGCAACCCTCGGATTCCCCCGGAAAACCGCTGACTTTGAACGCCTCTGGCCTGCAGCGTTCATCACCGAGGGGCAGGACCAGACCCGCGGGTGGTTCTACTCTCAGCTCGGTGCCTCGACCATCGCGTTTGACCGGGCCCCCTACAGGAAAGTACTCATGCACGGGTTTGCCCTGGATGCCGAAGGCCGGAAGATGTCCAAGTCCTTTGGCAATGTGGTGAGCCCCGAAGAGGTGGTTGCCAAGGTGGGCGTCGATGTCCTGCGCCTCTATGTGCTCTCCGCAAGCGCTCCCTGGGATGACCTGAAGTTCAACTGGGAGGGCGTGCGCACCACCAACCGGACGGTCAATATCCTCTGGAACGTCTACCGGTTCCCGTTGCCCTATATGATCCTCGACGGGTTTGCCCCACTGACCGGTCCTGACGGCGTGTGGAACGGCGAGTATGTGGCAGAGCACCTCACCGAGATGCCCGAGGAGGACCGGTGGATCATCTCCCGCGTCAACAGCATGGCCCGCACGGTCACCGAAGCCGTCCCCGAAGGGATGCTGCACAAGGCCACACGTGCGATTCTTACGACCATCCTCGAGGACATCTCCCGCTGGTATGTCCAGCTCGTTCGGCAGCGGATGTGGCTCGAGGAGGATGCGGTGGAGAAGGTGCAGGCCTACGAGACGATGTACTATGTCATGCGACGCCTCTGCACCGTTCTCGCCCCCTTCGCCCCCCACCTGACCGAACACATCTACGATAACCTTCGCACCGACGCCGACCCGCGAAGCGTCCACATGCTCCCGTGGTGCGCGGGCGATGCGGCGCTGATCGATGCAGGGCTTGAAGCAGAGATGGATATCATCCGCTCCTTCGATGATGCGGTGGCGACGGCGCGCCAGGAAGGCGGACGAAAACTTCGCTGGCCGGTGGGCGAGGTCACCGTCCTTACCGACGATGACGCAGTGGCGGCTGCCATCACGACGATGAACACCCTCGCCCGCCAGCGTGCCAATGCGCGCAGCGTTGCAGTCGTCCATGGCGCCTGGGAGAAGATGAGCTGGGCGGCGGCCGCCAACATGCGTGCCATCGGGCCGGAATTCGGCAGGGACGGCCCGAAGGTGAAGGCGTCAATCGAGGGGGCCGACGCGGTCGCTCTGCGTAGCGCTCTCCTTTCCGCAGGAAGCGCCGATATCGGCGGCTACACCGTCACGGCAAAGCACGTGGAGTTCTCGGAAAAACTCCCGGAGGGAGTCTTTGCCGCCCCGATGGCAGGCGCCACGGTCTGCGTCGATGTGACGCTTACCGACGACCTAGAGGCCGAGGGCTACGCCCGCGAAGTGATCCGCCGTATCCAGGAGATGCGCCGCCAGATGGACCTGAACGTCGAGGACTTCATCACGGCGACGGTTGCCCTTACAGACGACCGGGTACAGCGCCTGCTCGCGGGCTGGGAAGAGGAGATTGCGGTGGAAGTCCGGGCAACCACCTTTGCCTTCGCCGGCAATGCCGGAGAAGGCGGGCTTGTGCAGGACTGGGATATTGAAGGGATCCCGGTCACCATCGCCCTTTCACGGGCAGAAGAGTGAACGGATATAGGCCACCCCTTCGGGGGCGGAGAAGAGCGGGAGGTCGGTCTCCGTCCTGACCACCCTGCGTTCGGCCTCCACATGTTCCCCGGATATCGGGTTGAACCCTTTTTTTATGACCGGGACGCGCCGGACAATGACACCGCGACGCTGCCAGGAGGGAGTCTTTGCAAGGTTGACCCCCCGAGAGTGCATGAAATCGTGCATTGACGACGCCTTCATGCCCTTCAGGTTCTTTGCGGCCTGCGCGGCGTTCATTCCCTCTTCGATGAGTGCCTGCTGGCAGTAGGCGTTGATGTGATTTCGCCAGGCCTCACGCTGGCGCAGGTCGAAGTAGTCACAGGCGGCCTTCTCGTCGACCATGATGATGCGGGCATCGAAGGAGAGGGGAGAGGAGACCCCGAGGGCAAGGGTCAGCGCACTTGCGGCAAAGCCCGCGCAGACCGAATCGATCTTCTCCACCCGCCCACGGAAGGGTGCCTGCAGGAAACAGAGAGAGATCTCATCCGAAAAGGTATAGGCAAAGGCGGGTTCAAGGCCGGAATCTTCGATCAGGGCGCCGCAGACCTGCGCCATGGCACGGCAGAATCCCCCGTCATACGGTTTTTTCATGCCGAGGTCTCTGGTGAGACGATGAAACGCCCGTCCGTCCAGACGCACGATGAAAGGGGCAAATATTGTCAGGTTTTTGAAGATCTCTCTTTCTTCCATAACAGAAGCGCTCAATGGTATGGGTGGGGCATTCCCGAAAAAAGTATTGGTCCAGCAGTGTTATCTGCCGGAAATGGTTAATCCGCCTCAATCCTCCTTTTTCTCGAACGAACCGACGAGATGGCGGATAATAACGACATCACCGACCGCAAGGATGATGCGGTACGGGATCTTGATTCCCTTGAAATTTTTGAGTTCGATGAGTTCAGGATTCAGCTTTGAGATAGCCAGGGAATCGATCTTTTTTCCATCCACATTGATGATCACATCGTCCACATCACCGACATACACCGCCTTATCGGTATAGACATGCATTCCGAACATTTCCGTTATTGGGCTCTTCATTGGTATCGTTTTAGGGTATAATCATTAAATATTAAAAATATAATCCATTTCCATGGACAGTTCCATTCAGATCGGGACCATCAGCAACATTCCGATCCGCATTCATTTTACCTTTTTTCTGATCATCCCGATCTTTGCCGTGATCATCGGGACCCAGATCGATCTGACGGTAGCCCTCGTCGAACAGGTCTTCGGCCTTACGGAGCCTATCAGCACAGAATATATCACCACAGGAATTATGCCCTACGTACTGGGGGTTATTCTTTCATTCCTCCTATTTACGGGGGTATTTCTTCATGAACTCGCTCACTCATGGGTGGCCCTGAAGAAGGGTATGAAGGTCGGGTCCATCACCCTCTTCATTCTCGGGGGCGCATCGGAGATCGAAGACGAGATCTCCCCCAACCCCCGTGACGAGCTCCCGATGGCCATCGCAGGCCCGCTGATGAGCCTCTTCCTCGGTCTCGTCTCGGAGGGTGTAGCCTATGCAAGTCTTCTCTTTATCCCAAACGCCGATCTTGCGGGTCTCTTTTTCTATATCTTCGGCTATCTCGGCCTCCTCAACATCATTCTCTTCGCCTTCAATCTCCTGCCGGCCTTTCCCATGGACGGGGGGCGCGTACTCAGGGCCATCCTCGCCTTCTGGCTCCCCATCGAACGCGCGACGAAGATCGCTGCCGAGATCGGCCGCGTAGTCGCCATCATCTTCGCGATCATCGGTGTACTCTCCTTCAACCTAATCCTGATCCTGATTGCGGTCTTCATCTACCTCGGGGCGGGACAGGAGGCGGCCATGGTCCGGTACAACCTGCTCCTGAAGGGCCTGCAGGTGAAGGATGCAATGGCGTCGCCGGTGAAGGTCATCCCTCCCGATACGACCGTCCAGGAGGTGCTTGCCCTCATGCAGTCGACCCGGCATCTCGGGTTCCCCGTCGTCGAGAGGGGCGCGCTCGTGGGCATGGTCACCCTCCATGACATCCACAATGCCCCCCAGATCGACAGGGAGGCCCTCCAGGCAAAGGATTTCATGACCCGTGAGGTGGTAACGCTTGCACCTGAAAGCGACCTCTACGAGGCACTGAAGATACTTGCCCCCAACACCTTCGGCAGGATACCAGTCGTCTCGGAGGGGGCGGTGGTAGGCATCGTCACCAGGTCGGATATCCTCAAAATTATGGAACTGCAGGAAGTCAGGGTGACCACCACCTGACCAAGCGCATATTCTTTTTTACGAACCTTCTTCGAAGGTGAGATACCTATCGACCGGCGTCTCTGTCCCTATTGCCCAGTGAAACGAAGCAAGATCGGCAAAGGGACGCCGGGCGACCAGTGAGGCGACCCTTTTTTTTCCGACTCCCGGGATCCATTTCAGTGCCGACGCGGGTATCGTGTTGATGGCAACCGGGACCGGAAGACCCGTCACCGACCGCATCCCGTGCGAGACGACGACCGCATCCAGTGCCGTTCCCGCGGGCAGGGGAAGCGGAATGCCGACGAGTATAGGGTAGGACCCCATCTGCCGGCCAAAACTGGTGGCAGCGCTCTCCTCCACCATCACATCCTTCAGGCAGGTACCTTCGGGGAAGACCCGGCGCAGCATCGGGACATCAAACTCCTTTCGCACCCGTTCCTTGAAGAGGCGAAAGCGTGCCTCATGTTCTCCGAGGGTGTTGTCCTCCCAGGCGGGGGTCCCTTCGAAGGGCATGAGCTGGCGGATATTTACCCGCCGCACCATGAGGCCCTCCGCAAGCACTTCATGTAAAAATGCCTCATTCAGGTCATAGGTGGCCTCCGTCTCACCGGCAAGGCCGCAGACGAAGTTAAGGCCGGGAAGCAGGTCCGGCACCCCGCCTTTCCGTTCGGCGCCCACTTCATTGACTATGCGGATGGCCTCCTTCACATCCTCCGGGAGTGCCTTGAGGTTGTTGGCCCGC
>JAENZA010000085.1 GCA_016841485.1 Methanobacteriota archaeon | reverse complement strand
AGGGATTATTCTTTCTGGGTGATGGTCTAGATGGAGATCTTGCAGTCGCTGATGCATCCGTGGCTCGCAAAGACCTCGCGAATCTCCCGGAAGACCCGTTCGCACATGATCTCTGCGTCGCACTGCTGGTCGGTGGATAGCTCGATAAAACCTGAAAATTCTGCGTTGAATGTCTTCATTGCTTAATGCCCCTTGAAAAAATGTTGCCCGGAGGAGGGCATGAAGGCACCGGAGCTGACAATATTCTGGGATGGGCCCTGTTCCCGGAGTGGCCCATTTCGTCTCCGGTGTTACCGGCAGGTCGGATCGTCCGTTCGGCGGCACCGGAGAAATGCTCCGGTCTCCTCCTCAATGGTCCAGCCTTTTGCCCTGAGAATCTTTTCGAGGGTCACCGCACGGGGCTGGTGCCCGTCGTCGATGACGAGCACGCCGTCCGGCCGGGTGATCCGGTGCAGTTCTGCCAGAAACGCCTGCGGGTCCTGTATCATATGGAACATGTCCAGTGCATAGACGAGGTCCGCGGTCTTATCACCGAGTCCCGAATCATACCCGTAGGCAAGGGTGGCAGAGACATTGGTAAGACCCTCACGTGCTGCCAGATCCATCACCATGGTGACGGCCAGCTCATGGATGTCCACGGCAATGACATGGCCGTCCGTCCCGACGAGGTCCGCCGCCGCCCGGATGTTGCTCCCCGGTCCGCAGCCATAATCGACAACGGTCATCCCCTCCCGGATGCCAATCTCTCCTATCACCCGGCCGGGCGGCCGGACGGCGTCCCGGATGCGAAACATCCACGCCATCGCCCGAAAGCCAATATCCGACATCCTCTCGCTTCTTCGCCCCGGTTCTTTCATGGTTACATGCATTGTCTCTTCCTCACGGTTTTAGTGTTTCTCCTCTCTCTTGCGGCCGGAAGGTATTCAACCATCTACAACTCAAAGGAGTTGTAATGACAGAGGCGATCGTTACCCACCTGAAAGAGCATGGGTTCTCCGAATACGAGGCGAAGGCCTATGTGGCGCTCGTGGGGCTTGCCCGCGGGACCGCCCGGGAGGTCTGCGAGATCTCGGGGGTTCCGCAGGGGCGTATCTATACGGTCCTCCGGGCGCTTGCCGACCGCGGGTTTGTGTAGATCTCGGTGGGCGCCGCATCCTTTTATCAGGCGGGAGACCCGGGAGACCTCTTCAAAGGCATCAGGGAGGAGTACTGCGCATCGCTCGACGGGCTGGTAACTGAGCTCCAGCAGCTCCATGTCGAGGCCCGGCCGGCGTCGCCCTTCTGGTCCATCCACAGCGAACGCGGGATCCAGAACCGGCTGAAGACGGTCGTCCGCAATGCGACCGAAGATATCATCATCATCGCCCAGCATCCCCGTGGCCTTGCCCCCATCGCCGGTGAACTCAAAGCAGCGAACCGCCGGGTGAACCTCACCATCCTGGTGACGGACAAAGGAGCCTTCGCCGGGCTCGGGTTGAGGGTCTTCGAGGCAGGTGAGGAGCTGACTGAGCTCTTCCGGGAGATGATGGCGAAGAACGCGAAGATGAAGGACGCCCGGTGGACCACGGATCTCTTTTTGATCGTCGACGGGATGAATGCGATCACCGTCGGGTCGCGGGGAGGGAAACGGTCCGCTACGGTGATCGGCATGCCTGCGGTCTGTTTCATGATGAAGCGGCTCATCGAGATGGTGGAACCGGCGATCCGGGGCTGAGTCGTAAAACCCCCTGCATTCGCCGGTGTTCACTGTTTTTCAAGGAGTTTCCGGGTGACCGATGCAATCCACCGCCGGTTCAGGTACAGGTGCACCAGGGTGAAAAGCCCCAGGAGGATGCCGCTTGCGTCGTGCAGACTGGTGATCATATCCATGGGCATCTCAATTGCTGCCCGGTGGAAGAACCTTACAAATCCCGGGAGTTTCAGGATGCCCGTCACAAAGCAGATGAGAAAAGAGATGGCGAGCATCACATCGACAAGATATTTCTGTTTCACCGTGGCTGACACAGACGCCATAGACATTCTTTGATGTGAGATCATAATAGAGGTTTTCCCCCATCGGAGGACGGACCGGAAAGGGGTGATTTTCCCCTCCGGAACTGAGGGTTTTTCTCTCCTGTGCCTCCCTCTCCGGTTATTTCAACGCTTCTTTCAGCGCCGCCCGTGCGAGCAGACGGGTCGAATCGAGCACCGGGAGCGGGCAGTCGTCGGGGTCGACGAGGAGCGGGATCTCGGTGCAGCCCAGGACGACGGCATCACACCCGCTCGCTTTGAGCTTTGCGATCACTTCGTTGAAGTAGAGGCGTGACTCCTCGGTGAAGATACCATTGACCAGCTGGGTGAAGATGATCGTATCGATGCGTTCGCAGTCGTCCTCGTCCGGGACTTCGCAGGCGATGCCCAGCTCAGCGAGCCTCCGGAGATATACCGGGCCGGTCATCAGGTACTTCGTCCCGGTGATCCCGAGTTTGGTAAACCCGCGTGCCTTTGCCTCATGGCCGACGGCGTCGGCAATATGAATCCACGGGACGGGGGACGTCTCCGCGACCAGGTCGAAGGCCTCGTGGATGGTGTTGTCCGGGCAGATGAGAAGCTCGGCGCCGATGGCGACCAGTTTCTCCGCGGTGCCCCGCATCAGTCCCGCGACCTCCTCCCAGTCGCCTGCCCGGATGTATGGCATATATTCGCCCAGCGGGTAGGTGTGCATCGATACCTCGGGATGCATGTGCTCTCCCATCTGTGCCGGGGCCTCGCCGCAGAGGGTGCGGTAACAGAGTGCCGCCCCTTCGGCGCTGCACGCAACGATTCCGACATGCTTTGGCATAGTGGTCCTATGTTGGAAATGAGATGGCTTCATTGTTTTTGAGTACGTCCCGAAGGCAGCACGGGACAGGGACAGAAACATTGATGCCCCCCGTACGTGAACAGTGATCCACGGTCCGTGCATGCCATGAACACATCCTCTCCTCCAGACCCCGCCCCGGCGGACCCGCCGCTCCTCGAATACGATGGCATCACCGTGATGGTGGGCAGCAAGAAGGTGCTTGATTCCCTCTCGGTCACCATCCGCGAAGGTGAACACATCGCAATCCTCGGGCCCAACGGCGCCGGGAAGTCCTCGTTTATCAGGACCATCACCCGCGAATACTACCCCGTCCTGCGGGAGGGCGGGGTGACGTTTCGCATCTGGGGAGAGGACGTGTGGCGTGTCGCCGATCTCCGCTCCCTCCTGGGCATCGTCTCCGGCGACCTCCAGTTCCGTTTTGCCCTTGACATCACCGGCAGGGAGGCGGTCCTCTCGGGGTTCTTTGCCTCCATTGGCCTCTTCACCTATGAGGTGACGCCAGCGATGGAAGAGAAGGCGGATGAGATCCTCCGGTTCCTTGAGATCGAACACCTGTGGGACCGGCCGATGACGGAGATGTCCACCGGGGAGGCCCGGCGGGTGCTCATCGGCAGGGCGCTCGTGCACGACCCGAAGGCGCTCCTCCTTGACGAACCGACGACGAGCCTCGACCTCCACGCCCTCCATACCTTCCGGGCGACGCTGCGAAAGATTGCCGCCGCCGGGACGGGCATCATCATGGTCACCCACAACCTCCATGACATCATCCCGGAGATCAGCCGGGTCATCCTGATGAAGGACGGGCGGTTCGTCGCCGACGGGCCCAAAGAGGATGTCCTCACCGATGAGCGGATCGGCGGGGTGTTCGAGGTGCCGGTGCATATCCGAAAAGAGGAGGGGTGGTATTATGCGACCGGCTATTGAGCGGCGAGATTTTCTGCCGTAATTCCTTTTACAGGGGAAGGCCCAGCAGTGCAAAGACGCCTGCCATCTTCAGGCCCATGTAGACCATGACTACGATGAAGGCGTAGCGGAGCTGATGTCCCGGCAGCCGGTGGGCGACCCGCACGCCCACCTGTGCCATCACGATGCTCGTCGAGGCGAGGAGGGCCCACTGGAGCAGGTTCACATAGCCGATGGAGAAGGGGGGCAGGCCCGCGGCACCCCAGCCGTTGATGATGTAGGAGATCGTCCCGCCGAGGGCGGTGAAGATCATCAGTGCCGTCGAGGTGCCGACGGCGGTGTGCATCCGGAAGTGCAGGGCGAGCACCATCACGGGGATGAGGAGGGCGCCGCCGCCGATCCCGAGGATGCCGGAGAGAATACCGAGGGGAATACCCCAGAGAAGACAGGTGACGAGGTCGTCGACGGGCTCCTCCTCGACTGTCGGCGGCCGTGCAGTGAGCATCTGTATGGCCGCGAGGAGAATGACGACGCCAAAGAGCGTCTTGAGCACGTCCCCCGGGATGAGGGTGGCGATATACCCGCCGACGAGCGCCCCGAAGAACCCGGCGAGACCGAGCGGAACGGCCGCGTTCCAGACGACGGCCCCTTTTTTGTTGTGGCCGTACGCCCCGGAGATGGCGGTCGGGAGCACCACGGCGAGGTTCGTTCCGAAGGCGACGAGTATGGCCGTTGCCGGGTCGGTCCCGGTGGATATGAGCACCCAGTACTGCACCGGGATCATGATGAAGCAGCCGCCGACCCCCAGAAGGCCGCCGGCGAGCCCGACAACAACCCCTGTGATCAGAAGGGAGAGAATATAGATGAGTTCCAAGGCCATGTATGTCAATCCAAAATTCAATATTTTTTGAACAATTGTGCACTTGGGACGAAAAAGGTTGGGATTTGTGGACAACACCGGACCGTGCAATGTTCAGAACTCACCTCCATCCCACGTGTTGTCACGGCCGCTACTGGCAACCACGACCTTTACCGGCAGGTCGCCGCACTGCGTTGTCGCGGAGGAGTTTTCTGACGGCTACGGGCCGCACACGGCCCGCACACGGCCCGCATATCAGCTCCTGGTTATGGAACCAATCATGATCACTTCGCGCCTGCGGAATGCGGTCGACCCCGTGTATTGGTCATTTTAAAAACCCTTGAGGAAGGTATATCCTTTTTCTCACTATCCTTTATCATAAGGAATCACTGATCGCCGATGCTCGATATGGCAATAGTCTTTGGGACACTCGTCCTTGCGCTCATCCTCTTTGCAACAGGCAGGATCCGTTACGACATCGTCGCATTGATAGCACTGCTGATCGTCACCATTGGCGGCGTCGTCGACCCGGTGGATGCCTTCCTTGGCTTTGGCCACCCGGCGGTGATCACCGTTGCCGCCGTCCTGATCCTCAGCAGGGGACTTCAGAACTCCGGGCTGATCGATATCATGACCCGTTGGGTTGCACGGGTTGGGGATGGAAAAGTGCGGCAGGTCTTCTCGCTTACCGGTATCGTCGCCGTTCTCTCCGGATTTATGAATAATATCGGGGCGCTTGCCCTGATGATGCCGGTTGCCATCAGGACTGCCCGGAAGAGCGGGAGGGCCCCTTCCTATCTCCTGATGCCAATCGCATTCGGCTCTCTCCTTGGCGGGATGACCACTCTCATCGGAACTCCCCCAAATATCATCATCGCCACCTATCGTGCCCAGAACGGTGGTGAACCATTCCTGATCTTTGACTTTGCCTATGTCGGGGTAGGGGTCGCCGTCGCCGGAATCCTTTTCATCGCTCTGATTGGGTGGAGGCTGATCCCGTCCCGGAAGAGTCCGGCATCCAAAGATGAGCTCTTTGCCGTCAAGGATTATTTGACCGAGGTCAGGGTGCCGGAAAATTCGAAACTTGCAGGAAAGATGATCTACGACATCGGCTCTGCCACCGAGGCCGAGGTGGTGGTGGTCGGGCTGATTCGAAATGGCCGAAATATCGTCGCTCCATCAGTCTATGAGACGATAATGGAAAACGACATCCTGGTAATAAAGGCGGATTCGGGCGATCTCCAGGCCCTCCTTGATGCCACACGCCTCGAACTCACGGGGAAGGAGGATATCTCGGAGGAGATGATCGGGTCCGATACGATCGGGGTCATTGAGGCGATCGTAAAACCTGATTCTTCGATCCTGAACCGGACCGCGTATTCAGCAAATCTTCGCTGGATTCATGGGATCAATCTCCTTGCCGTCGCACGAGAAGGGGGGCCTATCCACAATAGGCTGAACCTGATAAAGTTCCAGCCGGGCGACATCCTCCTTCTCCAGGGAAAGAAGGATGCCCTTCAGGCAGCACTTCCGAAGATCGGGTGCCTCCCTCTTGCCGAGCGGGGGATTCGGATCGGTGAGCCGAAATTGGCCCTGCTTGCTATTGCCATCTTTGGATCGGCCCTTGGCATATCAGCCCTCGGCATCCTGCCGGTCCAGATCACCTTCAGTGCCGCGGTTGTCCTGATGATCCTGACCTCTATTGTATCTCTTCGTGACGCGTATGACAGCGTGGAATGGCCGATTATCATTCTCCTCGGCGCGATGATCCCGGTCGGGCAGGCGCTTGAGGCGAGCGGC
>JAENZA010000084.1 GCA_016841485.1 Methanobacteriota archaeon | reverse complement strand
TTCTGCCGGGTTCATGATACCGGCCGAGGTCTCGTTGTGGACCATCGTGACCACTTCGGCACCCTCCTCGAGCGCCTTTTCGAGCGCCGTCAGGGGCAGGGGTCTGCCGTAGTCCTCTGCCGCAAGGAGCGTCGCCTTGTCGGTGTAGCGCTCTGCGATGCGGTAGAGGCGGTCGCCGAACTTGCCGTTTGCCAGCGATACGACGGAACGCTTCTGACAGAAGTTGCTGATGGCCGCCTCCATCCCAGCCGTCCCGGAGCCCGTTATCACGAGGACGTCGTTTTCAGTGCAGAAGATCTCCTTCAGCATCACAGAGAGCCCGTCCATGATCTCGGCGAATTCGGCACCACGGTGGTTGATGGCCTGCCGTGCCATCGCAAGGCGTACGCGTTCGGGCATCGGAACCGGGCCCGGCATCATAAGAAGTGATTCATTTTCCATACTGGCATCAGTGCCATAGGGGTTGACGAGGGAGGGCAAAATGGTTATCCTTCCGCCGCTCCCCGCAGGAAGCCACCGAACCCTCCCACGCCCGTGGGCCCGGCACCCGTGCCCCCATAAAAAACCATAATACCGGAACAGCATGATAGTAGTATACCATGGCTGATGTTGCAGTGATAGCGGGCTCGGCCTCCGACGAGGTGGTCATACGAAAGGCGACCGCGGTCCTCGACGAGGCAGGCATCTCCTACGACGAACAGATTCTCTCCGCCCACCGGAACCCCGATGAACTGGCGGCGTATGTCCGGTCCTGCGGGGCACGCGTCTTCATCTGTATCGCGGGCCTCTCGGCGGCGCTTCCCGGCATGGTCGCCTCGATGACGGACAAACCGGTCATCGGGGTCCCGGTCTCGGGCACCCCCGGCGGGCTCGACGCCCTCCTCTCCATCGTCCAGATGCCCCGTGGCGTCCCGGTCGCCTGCGTGGGGATTGACAGCGGTTCAAACGCGGCCAACCTCGCCATCCGCATCCTCACTCTGTAGGCCCACTCCCCACGGGCAGGGACGAACAGGATAGCCCCGATGCCGGGGCAGTCTCCTGCCACACCGGCAATCAAACTTTTTTGATACTGGCGCCCATATTCCGGCAATGCCGCCGATGCAGCAGGATGTATGCCTGTATCTTCGGTACAATCCCTGCTACAGCAAGTGAAATCCTTTATTTTCTTCATCTCCCATCGTACTATGTGAACAGAAAGACGGGAGCGTTTCTTTTCCTGATGGCCGTTCTCCTCTGCACGTTTGGTGCGGGGGTGCATGCCGCAGCACCGGAGGTCACTATCGGGGAGACCCGCGTCCTCTATATCAGCTCCTACGCTCCCGGCTATTCGTGGAATGACGAGCTTACGAACGGCATTGCCACCCGCCTCGCAAAAGAGGGCGGAAGCGTGCAGCTCTCCGTCGAGCACATGGACACCAAGACGGTGAGTGACGACATCCATTATACAAATCTTCGTGCCCTCTACGCCCACAAATACGCCGCCCACCAGCCGGATGTGATCATCGTCTCGGACGACAACGCACTCCGATTCATGCTGGACAACGGCGATGACCTCTTTTACGGGGTCCCTGTCGTCTTTACCGGCATCAATGACCTGAATTTGATCGGACCGGATCTAAGGCCCGGCTACACGGGGACTGTCGAGCGCCTCCCCGTCAGGGAGACGATCGATGCCGCACTCATGATCGACCCATCAATCACCGCCATCTACAGCATCACCGACACCACGCCGACCGGGACGGCCATTCGAAACCAGATCGACACTGCTCTTGCCACCTACAACGGGACCGTGAGCGTCCGTTACCCCACAGCGGATATCGACACGGCGGATGAACTGATCACCGACGTCCGCAGCCTCCCGTCCGGTACCATCATCCTGATCACCACCTACTCCCTCTTCGACGACGGTGGACGGCTCTACCATGTCGACCTGATCGCAGAGACGCTGGCAGATGAGAGCCCTGTTCCCATGTACTCCACCGCATCGATCTTCAACGGCAGGGGGATCGTCGGTGGTGTTCTGAACAGCCCGTACCTGCTGGGGACGGACGCTGCTGGCACAGCAGTCCTGATTCTTCAGGGCACGCCGCCTGGGGCCATCCCGGTGAACCTGAACCCGGCAGGCGACCCTGTCTTCGACTACGCGGCGCTCCAGCGCTTCGGCCTGGAAGAGAGCGGCCTGCCCCCCGGCAGCACCATACTCAACACCCCGTCCACCGAGGTTACCTTCGAGCGCACCACCGTCATCGGCCTCGCCGTTCTGGGCGGGGCCCTCATCATCCTCTTCCTCATCCTCGCCGTCTCCCACCGGCGGATTCGTGCGGTCAAAAACCTCCTCCAGAAGAGCGAGGAGCAGTACCGCTCCGTCGTCGAATCGCAGACCGAGCTCATCACCCGCTTCCGCCCGGATTTGACGATCGTTTTTGCAAACGACGCCTACCTCCAATATTACGGCCTCAATAAGGAGGCACCCTCCGAAACGACATTACGGCTCCGCGTCCACCCCGACGATGAAGCGCGTGTGATGGACCATTTCGCCTCCCTCACTCCCGCAGACCCGGTCGCCACCATCGAGGAACGGGTGCTGATGCCCGACGGCGAGGTCCGCTGGCAGCAGTGGAGCGACCGGGCCATCTTCGATGATGCCGGCAGGGTGGCGGAGTACCAGTCCGTCGGCATCGACATCACCGATCGGAAGGTTGCCGAAGAGGAGCTGAAACGGTCGCTTGCAGAGAAGACCGTCCTCCTGCAGGAGGTGCACCACAGGGTCAAAAACAACCTCGCCGTAATCAGTTCGATGCTTGAAATGCAGGCAATGGGGCTCTCCGGGAACGAGGCTGCAGTGCTTCGTGAAGCCGAGGGGCGCATCCTCTCCATGGCCGCGGTGCATGAATCCCTCTACCGCTCCGAATCCCTGGAGGAGATCGATGCCCAGGAGCACTTCACCGCCCTCGCCGCCCAGATCGCCGGCCCCTTCCCCGGTGCGGATGCGGTCAAAATCCGGGTCGATGTCGACGGCTGCCGGCTGCCGATCAGCGTTGCGATGCCCTGCAGCCTGATCGTCAACGAGTTCATCACCAATGCAATGAAATATGCTTTTGCAGGGAGAAGCGGAGGTACCATTACCATTATTCTCTCCTGCGACGAGAGAGAAGTATATCTGGAGTTCGCCGATGACGGGAACGGCATGCCGCCGGGAGATCCCTTCGGAAAGGCGGACTCGCTCGGCCTCAGGATGGTGAAGAACTTCGTTGAATACCAGCTCCGGGGAACCATCTCACTGGGGCCGCCCCCCGGGACCAGGTGGCAGATACGGTTCCCGGCGGCACGGTACCCGGCCGACAGACGGGAAAGCAACAAATGACCATGAAGACCGAAACGTCACCGGGAAGAACCGTTGCAATCGTCGAGGACGAGGCGATGATAGCAATGCTGCTGGGCGAGATGCTCCGCCGGGAGGGCTACGAGATCGTCTGCCAGGCCGCCACCCCGGACGAAGCGGTCTCATGCATCCGTGCACTGCACCCGGAGATCATCCTGATGGACGTCAACCTCGGTACGGAGAAGGACGGCATCGACGCTGCGATGGAGATCCGGAATTTTTCCGATGCATCCATCATCTTCATCACCGCCTATTCCGATGAGAGCACGACCCACAGGGCCGCACCGGTCGGCCCGAAGGCGTTTCTGACAAAACCCATACGCCGGACACAGCTCCTTGAAACTCTGAAAACAGGACTTGCCTGACAGCCCCGACCCCGAGCGTCAGGCACTATTTTACTGGCATGCCTCTTCTGGGGGGCAGATCGCATACATAAGGGAAGGACGGCCGCCGATGGAGATCTCCTCCTCGAGTTTCATCCCCACCCGTTCGGCCAGTGCGACGGACGGCGTGTTGTCGGAGGCAGTATAGGCGAGCACCCGCCGGGCGCCGAAATCGTCGAGCAGGAACCGGATAAGCCGCTCTGAGGCCTCGGTCGCATAGCCGTTGCCCCGGCAGTCCGGCAGAAGTGCATAATATATCTGGACATCCCCGTAGTCGCCGACCGTCTCATACCCGCAGGAACCGATGACGTGCCCCGTCTCCTTCTCCTCGATGCCAAAGGCACAGACGGGGTGCCGGGTGGCATAGGAGTTGAGGATGACCTGAAAAAAGGCGGCAACCTCCTGTTCGGTCTGGTTCTCCTTCAGACCCGTCTGACGGACGACCTCCTCGTCCGTCAGCAGGAGGGAGACACTCCCGAGATCTTCCTCCCGGTATGGCCTGATACAAAGACGGTCCGTCTCCAGTGCCGTGGGGATGCCCGGCTGCATGACCAATATATTTACAATATTCCTATATAGCCCCACGGAATCGGGTCAGGGATATCGCAGCACGGTCCCGACGCCGGTTTCCTTCAGGGGCGTCTCCCGTGAAAGGGCGTGAAGGGCGGCAAATCCGGTACAGTGGCAGGCATGCAGCTCCTGCAGGTTCTCGTTTCTCAGGAACCGGGCGGTCTCCTGTATCCGCTCGCCATCGGCACGCATCAGGTGCAGCCCGCCGACGATATCGATGACCTGTCGTTCACCGGTCACCTCCTTGGCGTACTGCACCATGTTGCAGATGCCGGCGTGGGAACAGCCGGTCAGGATGACGAGCCCCCCCTCCGTCCTACAGGCGATGGCCGAATCGTCAATGAGCGAATCGGGGACCGGTCCGTCCTCCCCCTCGATGATCGCATAGGGTGTCCACTCCTCGAAGGAGAGGGTGCGGGGGACCTCTCCCAGAAAGACGATGTCGTCGGTGATCCAGAAGGGATCGCGTGTCGTCCGGACGGTCGCGGTGGTCCGGCAGACATCAGGGTGAATGAGGGGGCCGATATCCCCCGACTTCTTTGTCCGGCGCCTGCGCCATGCCCACGGGTGCGACAGGACGGTGAGGTCGCCGGGCGGTTCGCCCTCCATCTCCTGTTCGGCCCGTGCGGCAAGAAACGGCCCCAGCCCCCAGGTATGGTCCAGGTGGCCGTGCGAGAGGACCAGGTACTCCGCACTGAGGGGGTCGATATGCATCTTGCGGGCATTGTGCAGGAATATGTCGGAATAGCCGGTGTCAAAGAGCACCGGGGTCTCCCCGTCATCAAGCCATGCACAGAATCCCGGTTCACCGAGCAGGTAATGATCGGTGAGGGTCGTATTGTCCACCAGAACTGAAATCTCCATCATAATACCTCTCTCTCTGATGATATGACCCGGCATCCCATGAAAGTACCACTTCCGACAATATCGCAGACACAAAAAAAGAGCGTGCTCCTGTCCTTACTGCCCGAAGAGCAGTCCGGTCAGGAACTTGAAGGACTCCTCGGCAAACCAGAGGTACCCTGCCACCGCAAGGATGATCACCACGAAATAGACGACATAGCCGCCCTGCACCGGGGTCTTCCATGGGATCTCGTTGCGGTTCATCCGGTAGGATGTCCGGTACGCATCGTACATTGCATAGGCGATGATCACGAGGCCGGGGACGATGTAGTACATCAGTCCCACGAAGGCGGCGACGAGAAAAAGCATCGCCTTGGCCAGTTCGCCGTTGTAGATCTGCCCGAGACCGGGGATGATCGAGAGGGCCGCCGCCTTGACGGGGCTCTTGTATCCCTGCTCCTCGCAGCCCATCACATTCTCGGCGGTGGGGCCACGGTCGGCAGCTTCCTCTGCCAGCGGCGCTGCCATCTCCGGGGGGACCGGCTCCGGTTGCGGGGCCGACTCTTCCGGCGTCTCCGGGTACCCCAGATCCCGGGCAGCCATCGGTGCCTCGGGGTCCGGGCCGCGGTCGGCCGCCTCCTCGGCAAGTTCTTCGGGCTTCAACTCGGTGGGCATCTGGCCCTGTTCATCATAGCCGAGGTCCTTCTCCTCCATCCCCTTCTCGGACACGGGGCCACGGTCGGCAGCTTCCTCTGCCAGTTCTTCGGCTATCTCCCCCGGGATCTCCTCCGGTTCGTCCCCACCTTTCTGTTGTGATCCTTCTTCAGGCATATCTTCACCATGCCGTAATACCATGCACCAGTATATAACCATTTGCAGGAATTGAGCCCATAACGGCGATTAACGGGGAAGAACTTCACCGGAAAACCACCTGATGACGGACCCCGTGACCACAGGTAAGAAGGGAAAAGAAAACGGGGTCGCTTATGCGGAGAAGAGGGAGAGCATCTCCGCAACCGAGACGGCGGCAAGCACGGCAAGCACCCAGAGGACCACATAGAGAATGGCCTGCACCACCACCATCTCACGGTACTCCACCTCTCCGGTGTTCATCATCGTCGCCGTCTTCCACGCATCCCAGATCCCGAACAGATGGATGATCAGGCCGGGTATGATATACAGGACGGCACCAAAGGCAACGCCGAGGAGGAAGAGGACGCCCTTTT
>JAENZA010000083.1 GCA_016841485.1 Methanobacteriota archaeon | reverse complement strand
GAAAAGAGGAGAACAGGGGAGAAAAAGAGAGGGTGTCAAAGGAGAAGTGAGGAGAATTCCCTTCTCTGGAGAGGGAGAATGGAGGAGAATAGCACCTATCCATGCCTCTTATGTGTGAAAAATGTTCAAATATGGGCGAGTCCATCTATCATTAACTAAAGGTTGGTAATCTCATGCAGAAAATTAAAATATATACAAGAGTGAAAATCCCGGCTGAGGTCATTCGATCGACATATCGTTGTTACTTCTCAAAATTAGATGATTCAAGTAGAAAGAAACCCCCATGCGAAGTATTTGTTGGTGAGAACAACGAAACATGGGCTTTTGATACCGCGGATGAATTTTTTGGCGCGTATTCAGAAGATAAAGAATTTCGTTTGGATCATATCGGGAATAATAGAAGGATTATTATTCAATCCGCACTTGATGGTGTCCGTGTCGTCGTCGCATCGCCAAATAGGGGCGAAATAGATGAAATTTTCCAAGTCTTTGAGGAAGATATTGAAAAGTTCATAACTCCGCCTGACCCGCCAAAAGTGTTCATAGGACACGGTAATGATCAACAATGGAGATTATTGAAAGATCATCTTCACGATCATCATGGAATTGAAGTGCATGCATATGAGATTGCACCAAGAGCCGGAATTAGTATCAAAGAAGTTTTAGAACAGCTATTAAATTCTAGTTCAATTGCTTTTCTTGTTTTAACGGGAGAGGATATCAAAAACTATGATGAGCTCCACGCCCGGGAAAATGTGATTCATGAACTAGGTTTATTTCAGGGAAAACTTGGATTCAGGCGAGGGATAATACTTCTAGAAGAGGGAGTTGCAGAATTCTCAAATATCTCAGGGCTTACTCAAATCCGATTCTTTAAAGGAAATATCCGTGAAACATTCGGTGATGTTCTTGCGGTTATTAAAAGAGAGTTTGAATGGTAAGATATAACTCACACCCTTCTTTTCCATAACTTCTTCACGCACTCTTCGCAGAGGTCGTTCAGGAGAGTCATATAGGTCTGTTATCGGCTAATATTTCATCATTTATTATTTTCTCTGCGAAACTCATTGGAATCCCATAAGCGGCGGATATCCGCTCAATTGTTTCTGTAATTTTGGCCCCCTCTTGCCTCAGTTTCCCCACACTCTGATTAATCGGTGTGATGATATCCGCATCAGAGAGGATTGCGTTAACGCGTACGTCCTTTAACAAGCACCTTGACAGGTCTTCAGAGGTACTCACGTAGATCTCCCGCTCATATCCAAAAGAGATGTCTACCCACAAGCGATTTGAGTTATGCACGATGGGGATGAGCATTTTTCACACCCCTTTTCCCTCCGCCTCGTCGAAGACCGTCCGGATCGCTCCGATGACGTTACGCTTATATCGCTCTAGGGCTGCGTCTGTGTCTGTGCGTTCATCTTCGGACAGTTCGGACGCGGTACAGGCCAGTTCGTCGACGACTGCCGATACTAAGGTTCCAAAGTCAATTTCAGTCAAGTGTTTTCACCTCCGAAGTCGCATGCAAAGCAATGCTTTGCATAATGAAAAGCATGCCGTCAAACTATATAACTCTTGCTTTGTAATACTTTTTACATGTCAAAAATAGGGGTCGGAAAAATCATTCAGATGGGAGCCGCGAAAACTCGTTACTTATCCATCCCCTCGCAGGTAGCGGGTGATGATCGTTTTCCGTTTGAAACGGGGGAAGAGGTGAAAATTACTATTGATGAAAAGCAAAAGCGTGTAATCGTCGAAATGATTGAATAATCCTCCTGTTTCAGAACTTTTTTACCGCTTTCGCTGCCTGGTAATGTCCTTCACACAACGGGAACCCTGCCCCTACCCCATATGCCCCCGGCCTCCCGCACCCGGGGACCATGCACTTGATCGAGTGGTCATACTTCCGGGGAGCGTAACTTTCGATAGGGTGCTTGAGACAGCCGGGCGGTGGTGGAGGTAATGGGCCGGATCCGGGTGAAGTGTATTTCAGTGTATTATATTCGCAGGATTTTTTAGTATCCGTTTCATGAATGGGGCGTGATTCTGCCGTATCTGCTCGGTCAAGTGTATTAAGTGTATTTCCCTGTGATCCTATAGGGGTTTTATTTTCTGATCCATTTATAACCGTATCCGGTGAAGCTTTTATATTAGAATCTTTTTTACCCCCTATGGGTATGGGAGAAAATACACTTAATACACTTGAAGACTCTGATACGGCTGTATCGTGCCCTGTTTGAGATTCGGAAGGCACACATTCCGATTCAGTAATACACTTGTAATCCACTTCCGCGAGGTCGGAGGGTGGAGAGTAAGTGATCACCCAGGTACGGATCCCGTCGGCTAACTTCCCATGCCGGATGCACCACCCGCCGGGGAAGTGCCTTCCGTCCACCCGGCCAAATGCCCTACCTAATGACTTTGAGAACGTCTTTTTCTTGGTGTGATAGGCTTCTGCCAGGTCGTCGGGGAGTGCATCCACGATGCCGTACCCCTCCGGGAATGTCATACGAGTGGCCACGCTCCCGGTGGTGAATGGTTCGGACCCGTAGAGTTTCCATAACGCTTGTAGGAAGGCCTCCCATTGCACCCGGTCCTCGTCGGCTGCAAGGTAAACTTCGTTTGCGTTCCCTAGAAAGTCCTGCACCCCGGCACTCTCCAGGATCCCGCCGATCATATCCCTCCAGGCCTCGAAACTCCCCACCCGGGGCACCTCAACCGGGGCCGGTCGTCCGGCCTGGATCCATGCCCGGGCAAGGGTGAAGACGGATGCCAGGATCCGCCCTCGTGTCTGCTGCACCCATTGGATCAGGTCAGGGTGCCGGAACCCGGACCGCTGCCAGGGCATCGGGTCTTGCGGGTCGATCCGGGTCTTGAAGGTCCGCCGGGCAAGGTCTCCGCCGACGGTGACATTGTTCCCGTTTGCCATCCAGAACGTTGTGACGGCATAGGACCGCTCTTCGGTCTGTCCCAGGATCCTGCCGGTCAGTTCCACCGCTGTAAGGGCAGCTGCAAGCTCCGGAGAGGATAACCGGTCCTCCAGGTTATCAAAAATTTGTATCCGTGTCCCGTTCTTAAGACCTGCAAAAATCTCCTTCCTCATCTCTTGCCCGGCCGGCATCGTCTTTAGGGCCGGTTCACGTCCCTCTGCAATCCCCCCGATCGCCCGCTGCAGGAGTCCGGCACCCGATCCTGCTTGCGGCTTGTCGGTCAGGTACAACGGTACCGGACCGTCGATACAGGGGCGAAGAACGGCCGTCAGGAGCGCGCCGTATGCGTTCGCCCGGTCCGCCGGTCCGCAAAACGGGAAGTCTGCGAAGACCCCCCCGATCGTCTCCAGGGCGGCCACCACATCCTCTTGTGTCGGTACATCCGGAACCGGGGACAGGGTGAACCCTTCTGCCGGGTAGTAATAGAGGCCAGTCTGCTCGTCGTAACCAGGCGTTGCGTGGATAGTCCCGTCGGGGTGGAATATCGGCGTCCCGGTCACACCCGCCAGGTGAGGCACCTCCCAGGCTGCAGCGGGGAGAGCGAGGATGTCCCGGACAACATCCTCAGGCGGGTGCGCCGGCCGCTCCTCCCCGTCCTTGAGCACGCGATACCAGGCGATCAGACGGTCAAGGATCCCGGTTAGGGCGGCCTCTCCTAACTCCTGTAGGTACAGGCCTCCCCTCTCGTCTTGGGCAACACGGACGAGGCGCGCGCTCCGGGCAAAGAGTTTCGGTGGAGTGTTCCACATGTTCACGACGGCTAAGGCGGCCTCACTCATCTCATGTATTGAAGCCCCGGTAACACATATCTCCGGCTGCTTGCGCGCTTCGGCTTCCCGCTCCGAGCGGTGCGCCTCCAAGACCCTTTTCGACCGTGCCGCCGCCTTCAGACCTTCGCGGACGGCCTCGATAGGTTGGTCAAAGAACCACGCGGGGAATGTCGCACCCAGGTGTTCCAACTCCATCGCGATCCGGGTGAGGTCGTCGGTCTCAGTGCAGCCCGGCTCTGCAAACTCCAGACGGTCGATTACCTCATCAGAGATTACAGGTTCTGAGACTTGTTCAAGAGGAGCCTCCTTGCCGGAGGGGGCCGCAACTCCCCCCATGCTGATCAAGAATCCTCTCCACCAGTAAGTTTCCGAGGTGTCACATAGCGGCACGAGTGCGGGCTTACCCACTCGTTGTAGAGGTTGCACCGCCCTCCGGCAACCCTTGACGCGCAAGGACACGTGGAATCAAATGAATGCCCTCCATGCTTTGGGCCTGATTTAGCCATGTGATCCCTCCAGGAGATCATACACAATGCGCTTACCTCCCACTACACTTACCGCAAAACGGGCGCCTTTTTCGATAGAAAGCATTTCTCGGATCGCTTTAGGCACTACAACGATCATACTCTTCCCTCCGCTTGTAGTGCCCGCGTGGACAACCCCAACTAAGGTTTCAGCAGGCATAACTATGCATCAGAGCGGTAACAATATATAGTAAAAATAAAGATACTAACGTGAGGTTTACGATGCAATCTGTGTGGTTTGATACAATGAGAGATAGTATCCTCAACAGTAGGTGGTGTTAGTCATGGGCTTGATTTGGAGGTCCCTACCTACCACACAAACTGAGTTACTATTATACATTTTGCAGCATGGCCCATCTCCAGTCTATGGGACACATAAAATTCTCAAACGGTCACAGTCTTCCGTTCAAACCGCCATGACGGATCTCAATAACGAGGGACTCGTCAGTCTTTATTGTGAGGAGAAGAGCAAGAAGGGCGGTAAAAAATTGATATACGGTTTAACGTTGCCCGGGTTTTGTTATGGTTTTAATTTAATCGCAAAAAGCGAATCTATGACCTACGATCAGATCGAGCATCTGATCAATAGGTGGCAGCATTTATGTCCGGAGATCTTGGGCAATTGGGATCTTTTAATCGAGAAAGAACAGGATGGTTGCCCCTCTCCGGATGATTTTGATGAGAAGAACTACGATTGGCAAAAGAAGCAGTTACCATACCACGTACCCAATATGAAGGTGAAACATTGGATCCTCTTTATCGCTGATATTTGTGGGCAAATAGCTCAGGATCATCTATGTTGCCATGGATATTGGTCCAGACCTTTAGAAGAACTTCCCACACCTGAAGCAATGTTTATCGAAAGGGCTAGTGCACGGGCTTGTGAATATGCGCTATGTGGGATTGATGGCCGCGCGGATCTGGGTTGCCCGTGGAACACAGATTATCTTCTGTGCGTCTTCCAGAAAATACCTGCACTTTGGAATCAGATCCGCCAGGACTTGAACCGTTGGAAAAACATGCATGAACAAAGTATGTTGCGGATTCAGCAGGTGCTTGACAAATATGACCCCTCTCCGTAATCGACGCATCGTGATGTGCGCCACACCCGCCCCGCCGTTGCCGCCATGCTCCGCGACGGCATCCCCCGCCGTCAGATCGTCGAGGAGACCTCAGCCCTCTATGGCATCCCGGCGGAGTGTGTGGAAGAGGTAGTGGCCGCGGTCCCGGCCTGACTACTTCAACTTCGCCCAATACCCATTTGGATATATCGCGACTGTCTCACCGTCGTTCTGGTAGTATGGCCCTCCAGGGTGCTTGGCCTGCCAGTCGAGATTAAGATAGTACCTCTTTTGTCCATCCACGTTTCGAGTTTTGTATGCTATGCTCTTGCAGTGATATCTCTTGCAGATGTAATCAGCGGCATTTTGAAGGCCATTCTTGCTATTAGCTATATAGACCTCTGCATAAGCATGTCCTGTTCCATCAGTTTTATGCGCCAAGATAATCCGAGAGGCCCCCCCTATTGCCTGAATTGAGGACGCCGTGAGGATCGCGAAATCGTCACAATCTCCCTTTAATCCAAGTTTGATGGTCCTACTTGCAGGAGAGTAGTAATTAAAGCCGTTAGGGTCATTCACGTAAGTCCATCGCTTGTAGATTTTCTCCCACATATCGCAGATCTGTGCGATATTGTAATTCCCGCCATGCTCTCTATCAATTAGACTCAGAGCATAATCTCGGGTTGTGGGGTTTTTATAGTCCATCGCTTCAACGACTTTCGAAGCTTGTGCATCCCATTTTGATACGGCAGAACTCTCTGCCACTTTAGAGGGTACTAGGGACGGGATATCGAAGTTAGTGTACCCAAGATGATTCGCCGCTAGAACAACGCACCCTACCCCAATGACGAAGGACAACACACCCGTTATGATAGACTCCCAATCTTCGTCAGACATATCACAGAGTGTGAATCAGGCCGCATCTATATATCCATTTTCATTTGCGCGCTCTCCCCTGCACCCCTTTTTGGTTACCACCTCTTTAAGACCCCTTACACAGAATCTTCGGTATACCCCAAAGTATGGCCATAAATGGCCAAACATGGCCATAGGAGAAAAGAAAACGGAGAAA
>JAENZA010000082.1 GCA_016841485.1 Methanobacteriota archaeon | reverse complement strand
CATCTGGCCGGGCGAGTGCGGTGGCGATGGCGTAAACGCGGTCGCCGCCGGTGAGGCGGTCGTTGGTGCGGGGTCCGTCCCGATGATGGTCACCGTCCGCAGCTGCACGGATGATGAGCCATACGGGTAATCGGTATTTGCCGGCAGCTGGACCTTGTAGGTGCCGCTCACAAAACCGGTGGTATCAAACGTGACCTCCCAGGACCCGTCCACCCGGACGGTCGCAGGCACGGTGGCGATCAGTTTTGACTGGAAATTCAGAACGTCCCGGAAGAGCTGCACATCGACCGTCGCGCCGGCGGGAAGGTTGCTTGTCCCCTGGACGGCCAGGGGTTGTCCCGCATCCATCTCCGCCGGGATGCTAAACATGATGGTATAGGCCGACGCCCCGGCGCAGAGAAGGCACAGGCTCAGGCAGCACCAGAGAATAGTTCGTATCTTCATCGAAGTCCTCCGCAGGGTCCCCCCGGACACCTGCTGATACTGATATACTCTCGGCAGGGCATGATATACGTTTGCGGCCCGCCGACCACCGGACGGGCGGACGGAACGGAAGCTGACTGCAAGAGTGAGAAAGCGACCTTTTGATCAGAACGGGGCAATATAGAGCATGACCGGTAGCGCAACAAATATCGCAAGCATGACCGCAACAACCCCCAACTGGCGGGAAGGCACCGGCCGTTTCGGGAGGGCTTCGTAGGTGCGTTTCCCGTACCCCCTGCACTGCATGCAGATATAGGTCCGTTCCCCCTGTTCGTAGCTCCGTAAAAAGAGCGATCCGATGGCGTAGGCAAGGGTCGTCAGCCGGTACCGGTAGGGCAGCGCCCGATCAAAGGCCGCAAAATGGCGCAGGGCAAGAGCACGGTTGATGTTTGCGAACATGTCCGCAAAGACGAAGAGGTAGCGGATCATCATCCCGAGCGAGAGCGCCATCACCGAGGGCAGGCCGAGGCGCCGTCCCCCTTTGAGCAGTTCCTCCATGGGGGTCGTAGAGGAGAGCAGGATGATCCAGATGATGCATGCGGTGAATTTCATTGCGAGGATGGATGCAAACTCCACCGACTGGACGTAGACAGTTATTCCCAGTGGGAGCGCGAAGAGCGGGGTGAAGGTATCATAGTACGGGTTCTCGAAAAATATCTGGAAGATGATGATGAAGAGCCCGAAGGGCAGCGTCAGCAAATAGCGCCAGAGAAGGGTTGAAAGAGGAAGGCGTGAGAGCCCCCACCAGACCGCATAGACAAGCAGGTACCCTGCAAAGAGCGGAATCACCAGCGTGGAGTATGGGACGGCCACCATCGCGATGATGGCGGCAAACGCAATCACAATCTTCACCCGGGCGTCGAGGCGGTGGACCGGGCTGTCCCGATGGGCATCCTGTTCAATCGTCCCCAGGTGTTCGATCATACCGTCTTCTCCAGGAGTCCAAGCACCGCCGTCTCCATTGCATCATAGGAGAGGCCGGCGTCTACGGGGTGCCCCTTCTCCTCCAGGCGGCGGCGGAGGCGTGCAAGGATCGGGACATCGAGACGGGCTTCTTTCAGGAGATCCTCCTGCATGAAGACCCCCTCCGGTGTTCCCTGGGCTACGATCCGGCCGTCGTTGAGGACGAAGACCGTGTCGGCCATCTCGGGGACGAGGTCGACATGGTGAGTAGAGAAGACCACGGTCATCCCGTACTTTTCCGGGAGCGTTCTGATGAATTTGCAGAGCTCTGCGACTCCTCTCGGGTCGAGCCCTGAGGTGGGTTCGTCGAGTACCAGGACCTGGGGCTCCATCGCGAGCACCCCTGCGAGGGCCACCCGCTTCTTCTCACCGCCGGAGAGCTGGTGGGGGGCCCGGTCGGCGAGGTGCTCGATCTCCAGCAGCCTGAGCGTTTCCTCCACGCGGTGGGCAACCGTCTCTGCATCGAGACCGAGGTTGATGGGTCCAAAGGCGATGTCCTCGGCGACGGTTGGTGAGAATATCTGATCATCGGCGTTCTGGAAGACCATCCCCACGGTCCGTCGCACCATCCTGAGGTTCTTTTTTGTGACCTCTTCGCCCTGGATAAGTACCTTTCCCGATGTCGGCTGGAGGATACCGCAGAAGAGGGAGAAGAGCGTGCTCTTCCCTGCACCATTCGAGCCAAGGACCGCAATTCGTGCATGGCGCGGGATAATGAGGTTCACGTTGTCAAGTGCGGGGATACCGCCGCGGTAGGTATAGGAGAGGTCCCGTGTCTCGATGATGTGCATGGATATGTAACCGAAGATAATCAGGGAGCAGAGAGTATTAAGATTCTGTTATTGTGTATGAAACTCCTGAAAAAAGAGAGAATATGGGATATTCTCCCCCGTAAGGGTCGTGTGATGTGGTGCCTCAGGTGGTCTTTTTGGAGGCGACCAGTTTGGTTGCACCGAATCCAAGGATGAACATGATGACGATGCCGGCAAAGACTGCAAGGATTTCTCCGGCCTTGCCGCCCTCCTCGCCGGTGCTGTAGTCAGGCAGCGGGGCTTCGTACTCGAAGGTACCTGCGCCGATGGCTTCGGGGTCACCGTCTTCGGGGGAAGGGCCGGTCAGCGTCTTATCGCCCTGCACGAAGAGGGCGGTCGATTCAAGGCCGTCGGGGTCGCCGGATGCGAGGAAGACGGCAAGGCCGCCGATGATGATGGCAATGACGAGCCCGGCAATCATGAAGGTCTTATTGTCAATCATGCGGATACACCTCCCGCAGACGGCTGTTGGACCTCCTCAGCCAGGAGATCGGGCCGGGATGTCACGAGGAAGTAGATGATGGCTCCGGTGATGATGCCCTCGATGATACCGATGGCGGCGTGGTAGGTGCCCATCGCAATCAGGCCGGGCACGAGCGGGAAGGTCCCGGCGACGGCCATCTCCACGGCTGCCGCAAGAGAGGCGACGAAACATGCACACCATGCGGCGATCCCAGCCGAGAGGTAGATGTTTGCCCCGGCGGATTTCAGGCCGGTATATCCGTAATACCCAACAAAACCGCCGATGACACCCATATTCAGGATGTTTACACCCATCGTGGTGATGCCGCCGTCGCCGAAGATGATGCCCTGAATGATGAGCACCAGGGTCAGGATGAAGACGGCCGCATACGGCGATCCGAGGACGATTGCCGCAAGGGCCCCGCCGACCAGGTGGCCACTTGTCCCCATGGCAACAGGGAGGTTGAATGCCTGGATGGCGAATATTCCTGCTGCAAGGACCGCGATAAGGGGGATTTTATCTTCAGAGAGCTCGTTTTTCGCCCATCTGAGGGCGAGTGCGATAAAGATGAGCGCGACAATCCAGTATATCGCGCTCTGCCAGAGTGGAATAAATGCGTCCGGTATATGCATAGCACACCTCGAAGTAATACAATATTACGGTTTCGTATTACCAAGTAAAGATATATAACCATTTTTAATAATTTTTGCGAAAAATGCGCATATGAGTAACAATATGGCCGTCCTTTCGATACCTGCTGTTCGGGCAATGTGCGGGGTGGGGCGGGTATTGACGGTTCGATGATGCATCCTCCGCGAAATATAACTTGGCGGGTGGCAGATTATCTGGAAGAAGAATGTCCCGTGCGGGGCAGACAGGTGAATGGAACAGGATGAATACAGATAGTACAGGCAGCCCGGACGTCCTTGAGGGGATCATCGGGTACACCTTTCTGGACAGGGATCTTCTCATGCGTGCCCTGACCCGGCGGGCGCGGGCACAGGAAGAGGATGATCCGGTCTCCGACCGGCATATGGATGCTCTTGCGACCCTCGGCGATGCGGTTATCGATACTGTCGTTCTGGAATCGCTCTATGCGGCGGGCGTTTCCGGCAAGGGAGATATCTCGGTTGCAAAGATGAATATGGTCAATATGTCCTCTCTGCGAGCACTCGCCGAATCGATCGGGCTCGCCGACTATGTCCTGTGGGGCAAGGGCGAACGGCATCAGCACGTCTGGACATCAGGGAGGGTGCTTGCCGAGTGCATGGAGGCACTCTGTGGCGCCGTCTATCTCGACGGCGGGATTGATGCGGCGCGAAATATCCTGAAAAACCTCTCGTTTCTCGTTTAGTCGATTATTCATAGATATTATCGCACATACTCACCTGTGCGGGTGTGAATGCTGCGTTTTTGGGAGAAGGTCGCCGGATACGGCCCGGTGCATTTAAATCTTCCCTTCACCTCGGATCTGCCTACACAAAGTATATATGTCGATTATTTTTTATGCATTGCATAGATTTATATATAGTTGGGCGTAAAGATGTGTATTGTCGGCTACAATCTGCATGACTTATGGTACTGTTCAGGGGAGGAATAGTGTCTAATATCGCGATTTTCGCGATAATTGCACTATTTTTGAGCATATTTTGCACGGGGGCAACGGCTGCGACGGGCAGCACTGGTGATATCGCATCTGCATATCAAATTAGTAGTCAACAGCTTTCATCACAATCCATCTCCGCAACAACCGGCTCTTCTCTCACCTGTATGTTCACGTTCCGTGGAACGAGCTATTCATTCGACATACCCTACGATACCAACCTTCACACCCGTCTGCAGGCAGAACAGAGACGCTGGCCTGCGGGCACATCATGGGAAGATCATGACAGAATCGGGCGCTACTATAACGGGTATGTTGATGACCCTGCCACCGATGAATTCTTTGCATCACTCATAACGGGCCTCCATGAGATCAGGGACCAGGAAGGGCTCTCAAGCGGTGAATTTGTCGAACTCTGTACCGCATTTGTCCAGCAGATACCGTACGATGAGAATGCCGGCATCGTGCCCCGGGCACCGGCGGAAGTCGTCTATGAAAACAGTGGCGACTGCGATGAAAAGAGCCTGCTCCTTATCGGGATCCTGGCCCGGGAGGGGTATGGTACGAGCCTCATCGTCTTCCCGGATGAGGCGCATGCAGTCGCGGGTATCCGTGTGAACGGCACCGATGTGGGTGAAGACCACATTGTGGCTGGAGAAGACGGAACCCTTTACTGTCCTGTTGAGGCGACGATGCCAGCCTACATCGGCGAAACCGGCTGCAGATACGATTCCGCATCTGCACATGTATTCACCACCAGTACCGGGCGCGAATACGCCCTTGCAGGAAAAGCAGTGGCGGTGAGCGAGTGGAAGGCCGCCGAACAGGGCGATCTTGCGGCGGAGAAGACTCGCCTGAACGAGCTGAAGGAGGAGATCCAGGCTCTCGGATCATCGGCTGCAGCCCGTTCATACAACGCACTTGTCTCAGTATACAACCGGGGTGCGGCGGATTATAATCAGGAATTCATCGTCTACCAGCAGATCTGTGCCATGGCCGATGACTGTGGCGGCGCCTTTGCGCTTCTTGCAGCAAACGGATATCTCTGAATGCATCTCTGATGATGGTGCCATGCCTGCTGCATCTGTTGCTCTTCTACCTGTAATGGAAAATGTTCGTATTATTCCTCTGCATGACTTCTATTCTGCCCGGTATGTCGTTGAATTACGTATCACACCGGTCACAGGCGCCTAACCTGGAACTGCCCTGCGGCGGCAGAGCGGAACGGTAGGACATGAGGTATGATGATTATCCGGAATTTTCGCGATGAATCTCCTTTCAGAGTAAAATTTTGCTTTAATATCGATTAAAGGCCAAATTGATGTCGAAATATCTTCCAGGTTGGGTAAAATGGAACAATTATTTCCCTTTGTGGCGTGACGACAATGCTTTTGACCGCAAATGGTAAATCTTCTATGGTGATTATCCACGAAGTATCCTGACCTTGCGGGCGACGAGAAACTTCTCACCAGTTCGCCGTCCGTAAGCGTAAAAGGGCACTTTTTCAACCTTTTTCTGACCAATCGAAGGGTGCTTCTGGTGCTCGTGGACGAGGACGGTTCAGAACCGGTCGAAGTTGCCCTGCCCAATATCCATGGCCTCTCCGCGACAGGGACGGCGGACGGGACGCCCTCAATAACCATGAACGTCTCTTCCCCGGACGGAAAACGAGGCACTATGGTCTTCTCGTTCATTGGCGGCGGGAGTATTCCTGCCCGCGATGAACGGGCCCGCATCCGCCAGGTAATCGGAAGTGCGGTGGCTGCAGTCCGTGCGGAGGCGTCGGGGGCAAAGATCCCTGAGGCAAGGGAAACGGGGACGGTCTCCGGTCAGGACCTGGCCTCCCGCGGCACACGCATCCTGCTCTCTGCAGAGCATATCCTCGTCAAAAAGAAAGAATATACGACGGAGCTCACCGCTGATCTCCTCATCCTGAAAACTTCTGATATGCCGGATGCATCACCTCTGACCGTCTCCCGTGATGCAATTGCGGGCGGTGAGGCGGAGAGTACCCCGGCGGGTGACCCGGTCCTGCGCCTGAAGGTCCAACCACCCGGAGGGCCGGAACGCAGCATGGTACTCGTCTTCTCCGAATGGCATGCAGGGGGACGGGGGCCGGAG
>JAENZA010000081.1 GCA_016841485.1 Methanobacteriota archaeon | reverse complement strand
GGCGTTCCTGAGCACCGGCGCCACGGGGGCCCCGGTCAGCGCCCGGTGGCACCCGTCGGAATAGGCCTTGATCTCGAGGGTGATCACATCGCAGAGCGAGATGATGCGGGCTGTCGCCTCCTTGGTGGCAAACCCGCCGGTGGAGAGCCCCAAGCCACACCCGAGCCCCTGCCGGTCGACCTCGCGTCCCACCTCCCCGATATAGGGGAGGTGGATAATGGGATCGCCGCCGGTGAAGCTGATGGTGCGAAGTGGCGGGCCGTCGAAGGCCGCCATCCGCTCCCCGGCCTCCGTGACGAGCGCCGCAGGGGAGACATGTCCCCGGTACTGCCAGCAGGGGTCGGGGTACTGCGAGATACGGTACGCGTTGCAGTGCAGGCAGCGATAGCAGCAGCCGGTCAGGGTGACGATATAGCTCCGGAGGGCGGCGGAACACATCGTCGCCGCGACCTCCGCCTGCCCGACCCGGCAGACGCCCCGTTCTCCCGCCCGCCGGTCGACACCGCACTCCCACTCGCAGAGGCGGCAGGCCCCGTATCCGTCCATACCCTCTGGTGGTGCGTCTGCCACCAAGTAGGTATGGTGCGGCGGCCTGGCAGTATCTTTGGTGATCAGTTTTGTCGAGTTGCCCGCACTCCTCGAACTCCCCTTCCTTGCGGCAGCCTTTCTGATGCTCGCCACGCAGAAGGTCAGTTACACAATATTCGTTACCTTCCTGACGATCGTCCTCGTCATCGCCGCACAGCTGGGCGGCGCATCATTTGGTACGGCCGGTCTGGAACGGGTTGCCGCCACCGCCCTTGGCGTCCTCATCGCCTTTACGGTGATCATCCTCCGGGGCAGGATCCTGCGAACCGGGCGGCCTGACCGGCCGTCATCCATCAGGAAATACTGGCGTGTGATGCACCGGAAGAAAAATGCCTGATCTGCGGGGACCGAAGTAAGGAAAATGGCCGTTTCATGCAACCGCCGGCCTTACGACCGGGTTGCTTCCCCGTCTCCGTGTTGAATGGCGGCACCTCCGACGGGAATGCGGAATGCAGGCAAACGGATGCGGATACGGATTTTAATATCAAAATTAAATATAAATCCTGCAGCCCTGTTTTTGGCATAATTTATAAATACCATGTCGCTAATTCCGTCCCTACCATGGAAGAAGTTTATCTAAAAGTGAAGACACGGGCATTTCCCAGTCGCGGGCGGGCCCGGGTGCATGAATCGGTGCTCCCCACGCTAGGGATAGAGAACGGAGAGCACATCGAAGTACAGAGATATCCTCTTGCCGAGGAGGAAAAGCCCAAACCACTCGTCCTCTCTGCCTACGCCGATACGATGGTAGAGAAGGATGTCATCAGGATGAGCCCCGAGGATATCGCCCGGATCGGGATCGCGGAGGACGATACCGTCCTCGTCAGCAGAAAAGTCCCCCTCACCGAAGCGATCGGGAAGAAGATGGGTGCAACCGGGAAAACCATCGAGGAAGGGGCAGGCAAGGCCGGGAAAACCATCGAGGAGGGCTTCAAAGACATCGGTGAGAAGATCAAGCCAGATAAGGGCGAAAAGGAACTCTAAGAGGGGTTCTGCTACATGGCTATAGAGATAATTTATCCGGCATGGTGGCAGTGGTTTCAGTCGGTGCTCTGGGTCGTTCTCCTGTTTATCGGGCTGATCATCATCTACTACATCATCAAGGAGATAGAGGCAGGCAGAGTGACGCCGCGACTGGCCGAGATCGAACTTGAAAAGGAGAAGCTCAAACTGATGACGCTGGAGTACGCCCACCGTGGCCAGCCATTCTTTCGCATCCCCCCCGAACAAATGGAAGAGATCAACAAACTCGACCAGGAGAACATCGTACTGGAAACCGATATCTTTGCCAAACAGAGTGCCGTTGACAAGAGGATTCAGCGGCTGGAGAATAAGGTGAAGAGTACGAAACTCGATCACATGGTCGAGAAGATAAAAGAAGACGAGAGGAAAATCCGGTGATGCACGATGTATGAAACAGAGATGCCGGAGACGGCAAAGAAGCATTCCTTTAGAGAAACCATTACCTCGATTCCAGGGACCATTGACGCGGGGTTGCCCTCGCTTGACAAACGTATGGACCGGTACTTCGATGCACATATCGCGGGCCTCGTCGAGGAATGGGGGCTTGTCACCCTCAGCTCGCTTGAGCACCTCGAAGGGCGGCTGGATGCGGTAAGCACTGACATCAATGCGCTGGAGAAGGGACAGACCGCCCTGCAAGAGCGGGCACGGGCGGTGGACGCGGCCCTGCGTGAGATGGAGGAGGAGGTGGAGGAGAAATGACGGGATTTGACAACTACATGAACACCTACCTCGACCGCCGCATGAAAGACATCGTCGAGGAATGGAATCTTGGAACCAGGCGGGATTTCGGCGATTTCACGGAACGCCTCGGGTTTGTCGAGAAGGAAATCAGTGAGCTCGGTGTCTTTGAGAAGGGTGCAGAGGCACGACTCAATGTTCTTGAACAGCGCCTGATACGATGCAGGGAGGTGAGGAGATGACGGGACTCGAAATCTTCCTGATACTCCTCCTCATTGCGCTCATTGCATTCATCCTGTACTACTACTTCAGGGGGTCGGGGGGCCATGTCGCGATCACCCGCCCGATGGAGAGCCGGGTGGACGAGTACCTCGACCGCCACTTCGAGCGGGTGGTTGACGAATGGTCCCTGATGGACACATACCAGGTCAGGTCCTTCTCTTCGAGCAAAGAACCGGTACTCTCCGGCGATGAGAAGAAGGTGGCCGCCCTCAGGGAGTTTGAAGGTGAGATGAACACCACGCTCGACAGCCTGGAGGAACGCCTCAATGTTCTTGAAAAGCAGATCTGCGGAGAATGAGAGAACGGACCACGAAGGCAACCTCTATTCCCGGCTCAGGGGAGATATCCCCTCGATGAGAAAACCGGGTCGCCCACCCCAGAAAGATCCGTCCACGTTCTCAAAATATTACTGCGATCTCTGCAATGACTCGTTTCCCCTCACCGAGATCAGGCAGTGCACCCTCTGTGGCAGGTGGGCCTGCCCGTCCTGCTGGACGGAGGAATACTATGTCTGCAACTCCTGCCACGGGGTCATCAAGCTTCATACCCTCGCCGCGGAAAAAGCCGCCTCCGTTCAAGGGGGATCAGGGCCGAAAGACGGATGAAATATCCGTTCCCGGCCCCTCCTTCGTAGTTACGGGACAGATTCCGCCACTTATTCTTCAGGTTACCGGACGAAAATGCGGGTCCGGGTGTTGACGAAAATAATCCGGGTATAGGATGTTCCCTGCGGGGCAGGAGAGTTTTGCGGACACTCACCAAACAGCAAAATAGGAGGACCGCCTTCATCCCACCATGCGAACCAGCCATGCCCTCCTCCTGCGCATGTGGCATGACCCGGCATTTGATTTTGTCCACGTGAGCGTAGAGTATGTCAACCGGGGTGCGCCGGATGACCGCTCATCTGCAGACGGCGGGAATATTGTGCATCTCGACAGGGACTACTTTGAAGTGGCGTCGGCTACCGGGGAGACGCCAATTCCCTACCACCGCATTCTCAGGATCCTGTACAAGGGCATACCGGTGTGGGAACGGCCGTCCTGACCGTTCTCTTCTCCGGTGGTGGACCTTCCCCCTGACCTGCACCCTCCTGATACCTCAGAATGACCAAAGATTCATTGGGGATCAGCGGTATCTTACGCACTATCCAGGAGGACGAGCAATGGAGAGCCACAAACTCTATGTCGGAAATCTCAAACATACGGTCACCGACGATGACCTGAAAGAACTGTTTTCGGAATTTGGCACCATCAAAGAGGTCGAAGTGGTTGGAGGCAGGGGATTCGGCTTTGTCACCTTCGAGACCCTCGAGGGAGCCGAACGGGCACGCGAGATCCTGGCAGGCAAGGAATTCGAAGGCCGGGCACTCAGGATTGAAGATGCACGCCCGGTCTACCAGAGCGGGGAACGCCACCCATAACCCGACCCATTTTCCCCCGTAATCTGCGGCCGGACCTATGAATGGCCGGCATATTTTGGAGAGTCTCTCTTCCCCTAACCCGCATTCAGGTTCACAGAAAAAAAGGAGTGATAAAGGATGATTCTTATTCGGCTGGAAGCGGCAGACTACTGGCCCACTCCCGGATCGCATCCCAGTTTCGGAAGTCACCCTCCGGCGCCTTCATTGCCTTGACCATCATCCGCATCGGGAGGTTGAGATTCCTGTACTCCATTTTCCCGGCGAACATCCCGGTGGCAACGGGCGATAGGAGATCGGTGACATTCTTCGCGGCCTCCGCCATCGTCGCCCGGTTTTCCGGGGTGTCCTCCGTCATCGTAAGGCCCACCGAGAAGATGGCGACCGGCACCGCCTGCAGGGCGTCGGCATGCTTCTTTACGAAGGCAACCGCATCGCCGAGCCATTTGCCCGCGTAGACGGGACTTGCGATGACGACCATCCCGTAGGACGCAATGTCCACACCGGTGGCGGTCGCCTCCTTTGCAGAAAGCACATCCACCTCAACGTCGGCCCCCCTGCCGGTGAGCGTCTCGCCGACGGCCTCCGCCACCTCCATGGTCGAGCCGTAGCGGCTCGCGTATGCGATGAGTATTCGGGTAGTCATGGTAGGGGATGTGTGGGTGGGAGGGATAAAGGGATCGGCGGATATTAAATTGTCGGCATGTAAAAACCATAACAATATAATCCAACACAAATCCCTTTTGAATGTGAGGGTACTAGCGTAAACACTTCATCAAAAGGGTTTCATCCAACATCTGATGATCGGAGAAGAAGACCAACCCAGTATTAATCGAGGAGGCTATATCCTCTGGCATGATATCCAATTTTTAAAAATAAGAAATTTGAATTAACTGATTTATACCGGGTAGAACCTGACTTTCACCAGTTTGTTTCCGCCATTGACGATCTGCCAGAAGTATCCGCCTTCTGCGCTGTACTCATCATACAGATAGTTGAGATAATCAAATACCCATGCCGAGCTATCTCCATAGAACGGTGAATATTCGTCAACAAATACCCCATAAGTGTCTTGTTTGGGTTCGACATAGAACAAGTCGGTAATTTCATCCCATTCGGTTTTCTTTGTTACGCGGACATCGCCAAGATCAAAGAAATAGGTGTCATAACCATATTCCTCGGTGTAACCATCATAATAGACCCAGCCGTCGATGTCAGTGTAGCCACCGGGTTTTCCCCGTGCAACGACAAATACCTTGTATTTGCCTTCCGGCAACTGAAGTTCGCAGACTCCGTCACCACCGTTGGCATCAAGGACGGCCCATTCTTCTCCTTGGGAGATTACCATCTTCACGCCATCAATGTACTCGGGAATACAGACCCCCATCGCGGCAGCATAGTTATCAATCTCACCATCACCGTCAAAGTCAATGCAGCCATCTAAGTAGATGGACTCAGTAGGTGTAATGTACGGCAGGAAGATAGTGTGTCTGTCTGTGCTGCTTGCGCTCCACTCTTCTTTGAGATTCTTCTTGAAGTGGATGTTCAGGTTGTAGTGCTCTCCGTTGACATCAATTCCTTTCGGAGCAGCACTCACCGCCGTCACCGTCATGCCAACGGCAACCAGCAGTACTAATGCTACAACAAATAGTTTTTTCATTTTCAATCCCCCCCCCAATTTGAGGGACACATAAGCGGGGATCCTCATATTATTTAAGATTGGGGTAAATTCGAAGATTTTAAATATTAGAGTGGAAATCGAAAAGAATATTCATTGCTTCCATCGCACGAGGAAAGGTCATTTCCCACCCGCCGAAAACCGGTGTACGATCTGATCATTTCATCCCCAGAATGCCGAATGGTGATCTTTCACCCCCCGGCAGGAACGCGATTCTACCGCCATCATTGTGCGCGGCGGCCCATGGAACCGGGGCACTCCGCCCTCCGTTTGGCAAGGTCAGTCATCCCGGATCGCGACGACCGGGGCGGTGGCGCACCGGCCCATCCCCGCTACTCCTCCGCCGCTTCCTCAGCCTTCTCCTTCCCCTCGCCGTGCCGCTCGCGGAAGTCCTCGATTGCCTTGTGCAGGGCATCGGCCGCGAGGTTCGAGCAGTGCATCTTTCGCGGGGGGAGGCCCTCGAGTTCGTCGGCCACATCCTGCCGGGTGATTTTGTCCGCTTCCTCGAGCGTCTTGCCCTTCGCAAGTTCGGTCACCATGCTGGCGGTTGCGATCGCCGACCCGCAGCCGAACGTCTTGAACTTCACATCCGTGATGATGTCGTTCTCAACCCTGATGCTCACTTCCATGAGATCCCCGCAGACGGGGTTGCCCACCCTGCCTACGCCGTCGGGGTCTTCGATACTCCCGACATTCCTGGGGTTCATGAAGTGGTCCATCACCTTTTCCGAGTATCCTATCTGGGGAACATCTTCCATTTTTTACCCACTCCTTACATCGCGGTTATCAACCGCAGGCGT